>JAFGQU010000003.1 GCA_016935525.1 Candidatus Omnitrophota bacterium | reverse complement strand
GGGAACGCGGCCGGCGATTCGATCACCTTAGATGCCGGCGCGATCACCTCACCCAGCGCGACCACCTGGGCATTGGCGAACACGACTAATTCGTTAAATATCGATAGTAATACCTTTGTGATCGACGCGCAAAACGACAGGCTCGGTATCGGCACCAACTCGCCGCGCCGAAGGCTTGATATATTGGATAATACCGACCCTCAATTACGTCTTACGAATACCAGCGCTATAGATTATACCGATTTCCGGACTTCCGCCGCCGGCGACCTTTTACTCAACGCCAGCGGCAACGATATTTATATCGACGATATCATCCAATTCGGCGCTCATAACACCTATGATATCGGCGCGGCCGGAGGTAATCGTTCCCGGACCGGATATTTCGGCACCTCCGTGGAAGTCGGCAACACTCATGTAGATGTCAATTCTCTGGATTTTACCGGTGCCGGCACATTCACGAGCGGCAACAATCTTACGCTCAACCCGGCAAACGACCAGGACATTATCGTATCGCTTTCAGGAACCGGTGATTTCGAAATCAATACGAACCAACTGTATGTCGATACGAACGTGGGGTTCATCGGAATAAACAATACTTCACCGGACGTACCGTTACATACCGCCGGTGACCTGTATGTCTCAAACGATACCCCGACATTTAATAACGCCTCCGGAAACGATGACGCGTATGTCCAATCCAACTTAGAAGTAGACGGGGAAACATTCATAGAGAATGGAATGACTATTTCCGGCGGAACCGTCGATTTTCCCGACGGTTCGATCGATGGCGACGATTTTCAAAACAACACTATAGATTCTTCCGAGATCCAAAACAATTCTTTAGATTTCACCGAATTCGAGGACACCCTCGATATTGACGCTACCACCGAGATCAATTTTGCCGGGAATAATCTTAATTTCGATCTTGACAGTACCGGCGATTTTCAGATCATGGATGCCGGAGCGGTACAGCATATTTTTTCGGATAACGGCGATGTACGGCTAGGGAATAACGACGAACTATATGTCGATACCGATGTCAATCAGGTAGGATTCAATGACAGTACCCCGAGCTATACCGCTGATATTAACGGTACGTTGCGGGCAACCGGCAATGCTGATTTTGATAACGGCATTGACGTGACCAATGCCGCGATCACCGGCGACAGCGGCCTGACGATCAGCGGGGGAGC
Organism: Candidatus Omnitrophota bacterium; assembly: GCA_016935525.1. Lineage (GTDB taxonomy): Bacteria > Omnitrophota > Gorgyraeia > Duberdicusellales > 4484-171 > JAFGQU01. The sequence continues at coordinate 12,703 of JAFGQU010000003.1, read as the reverse complement.
GGTAAATTTCCCCAACGGGAGCATCCCCGGTGATGATTTTGCCAATGACACTATCGATTCATCGGAGATAGAGGATGATTCATTGGACTTCACTGAATTCGAAGATACCCTTGATCTTGACGCAACCACTCAAATCAACTTAGGCGCGAACAATTTCGAAATAGACCTCGACAGTACCGGCGATTTTCAGATCATGGATGCCGGTACCGCGCACCATATCTTTTATGATAACGGAGACGTACGGTTCGGAAACAATAATGAAGTCTATGTCGATACCGACGTAGGCCGAGTCGGTATCGGCGACAGTACGCCCAGTTATACGCTTGATGTGACCGGAGATATCCGCGCCACCGGCAGAATTTACGGGGCAATCACGAATACCCAAAGAGATATCACTACTTCCGGTACCGGATTAAGTGTCAGTGGGGGCAACGACGTACTGTACGGGCCGGACAGCGATGTGACCATAACCCTTACCACCGACGGCGACATTCTCGGAACCGGCCCGATAACCGTGACCAACGGCACCAATGTATTACCCGGAAGTGATGCCGTCGATGTAAGCTTAACCGTAGGCAACGACAGTGTTACCGATACCCATCTTGCATATGATACCGGCCAGCATTTGACTACGAGCAGCAGCCCGACATTTGTCGACCTTAATTCGATACGATATATCTACGGAGATTTCGGGACAATTGCCCGTAGTACCGATGAATGGTTACGTTTAAATCAAAATTCCGGCGGCACGGCCGACCATACCAGCGGTATCTATACTCCCGGCGGGATAGCGGCTGACGGAGGATTTTCCACCAATTCGGGATACGGATTCGCTGCCGGTGAAGCACGGGCGACCCTGTTTCGGGACACGACTTCCGGATACCTTATCGATCCGGCCAGCACTTCATTGATAAACCTTATGGATGTCCGGGGATACCTTTATAACACCGAAACCGGCGGCGGTACGGCAACAAGAATAGCGGACACGTTACGTGTCGATAACGCGGTAGGGATCGGAGTAGCCCCGGCGACCGGAGGATTTGCGTTAGCCATAGCCGGTCATTTTGGTCCATCGGTAGATGCCACCTATGTGTTAGGAGCTCAACCATCAGCCAGCCCTTGGTATCAAGGCGGCCCGAACGCAACGTTACGCTGGGCAAATTTTTGGGCTTCCGGGACAAAATCCGGCGTCGTAGAGACATCAAAAAGTGACCGGACACTTCTCTATGTCATTGAATCGCCCGAGGTATATTTTGAAGACCTCGGTGAAAGCGAATTGATCAACGGCATTGCTAAAATTCCGATTGAAACTGTGTATAAAGAAACCGTGAATACCGATAAACCTTACCAAATCCTTATTACCCCTTATGGTAATTGTAAAGGACTCTATATCGCCGAACGAGCCAAAGATTATTTTGTCGTCAAAGAGAAGAAAAACGGAACTGCGAATATTCGTTTCGGATATCGAATCATGGCGTTACGAAAGGGATATGAAAACGTCCGGTTCCAGGACGGGCATCCGGATATACCACCGGAAGATTCCCGTGACCTTGTCCAGAACAATCTCGTTCACCAGTAATACTCCTTCCTTTACTTTCTCACTGCTCAGACATATAATAATATTATGCGTAAAAAGATGCATCTGATCATCTTGGCCGGATTTTTTCTGGCCGGCATATTATTCATACCGCACCTGATCAACCGTTTGGTATCGCCTTATTATAAGGGAGCTAACCGTGAGGGGACCGTATGGCAATTTGACGAAACTATCGGTTACAGCTCAATACCGAACTCCTGCCAGGTTTGGGAAGAATATTTCGATCATTCCCAGGTCTCTGAATGTACCGATACCTACGGCAGCCGTTTGATGCCTAACCGCCCGTTGAGTTCCAAAAAAAACATATTTTTTATCGGAGATTCACTGGTCTGGGCCGACGGGATAGAGGATACAAAAACGTTCACCTATTTTCTTCAGGAAAAGCTTGCGAAAAAAAATATCTGTATCTATAATTTTGCCGCAAGCGGGTATTCTTTTCTTCAGATGTACGTAAGGATCACTCATGAGCTGGCCCAGCTGTTCAACCCCGACGACACCCTTATCGTCGGGTTATCTGCCGATAGTGTCCTGCGGGATGTGTGCGGTTCCTTTGCCGGCAGCGGGCATAAACCCCGGTACAGGTTTACCTCAAACGGATTACAGCTTACCGGCCTTATCGATACGAACCGTTTCAACCGTTTACCGATTCTCCGGCATATCGGATGCTGGATATCCAGTAAAACCGGGGAACGCCGGCTTACCCGACTTTACACGTATCTCCTGAACGATCTCATCGCGTTCTCTGAAAAACATCATATACAATTAAAAATAGTCATCCTTCCTTTTGAACGGGAAATCACTCAAAACAAGAAACCGGCTGCCTACCGGATCATAGAAGAACACACTCCATCACAATATCTTTTAGACGCGAGCGACCCGCTGCGGGATTATCTGAAAGAGGGCAATACGATATCTTTCTCCCCCATCTATCGTGTCCATTATAATTACCCTACCCAAAAATTGCTTGCGTCTTTCTTCGAGAAAGCTCTGGAATAAATATCTTTTTTAACGGAGGACCTTAAAGGAGAGTGTACGGGCTTTTTCTTTCCGGGCAAGAACGAACAATGAAAGCCCTTCGGGAAATGTTTTCAGCAGTTCATATCCGTAAGGCGGCGGCGGACCGAACCAGAACAGCGGCAGGCTGTTACTTAAAAACCGTTCGGTAAAGAGCGCCGTTGCTCCGGAGATAGAAGGATACATCTTGCGGTCCACCGCAAGCGGGACAATTCCGGAAAAAGCGAAAATAAGATTCCGTTGATTATCGGCTACTCCCGCGACATAGACCAAATCATCCTTCTTGCCCATATTCGTCATCAACCGCGCGGCTTCTTTGAAATCGTTAAGATGGGGGAAATGCGAACCGGTATATATACTTACCGAAGGCAGACAAAAATTCACAAAAGTGATTTCGGACAACACCGAACGGTAGGGATCACGGGATGAAGGAAACGCTACCATACCGCACACGCCCAGACTCACAATGAGCGAATTCAGGACAGTATGCTTATGGATACTGTTCAATTTCAGGAAAAAAGAAAAAAACACGACCCCGATCAATAACCCCTGGACGATCATCATGTTGAGCGTCCTTATCGTCCCGCCGATGATAAGCGACCCGATGACGATAGCTCCCAGCGAGATTACCGATAGATAGTCTTTTTTTCTCAACAACATGATAAATCCCGCCCACCCCAACGCAGCAAAAAGTATCCGCCGGATATCGAACGGACCAAAGAATATGGTCACTGGACGAAGCAATATGGGAATGACCTGGTCGGCGGGAATGAGCGAATGCACCAATTCTGCCCGCTGAAGGATGATGAATCCCGCAATGAGAGCGGTAACAGATAAGATTGTTATTACCCCAACGATACGTACCCGCCGATGCGGCCCGCGACCCAGCGCAGCTCCCACCTCTTGACGGTGGGACCGGTCGTAGACCGCGTAGGCCCCGTACCCCAGCAAAAAAAGTATTCCATTCAAATGAGTCAATATCGCCAGGGCCAGAAAAGCCCATCCCCACAGGGGACGCTGTCTCACCGTGATCAAAGCCCACAGCCCGAATACTACAGATAAGACCAACGGCGAAAACCCGAATGATTTATCGGCAAGTTCATAAAGGCATATCATCCCCAGGACAGTAAAAAATGCCCCGGCGGAATCGGTGATCTTTTTTGCCATAAAAAAAACGGTCAAAAGAACCATGAGATAGATGCTCCAGAAATAAAAACAGGAAATAAACCCGGGAGAAAAAAAAGAGAACAGTATCGCTCCGATGATATGGAAAAGGGGAGGATAATTAAGCGGGAATACCGAAGGAGCATACAGCCAGTAATTCTCAGAAGAAAAAATACCCTGCTTATAAAAACCCCGCATATTCGCCAGATGAGTAGCGTTATCGTAAGCCGCCATATAGGTGTCGTAACGGTACCGGCAGAGATTATCGAAGCTTAAAAGGAAAGTGACCAGGATCAAGATGATACTTAAAGTAATAAAAACTTTTTCTCTCGTCATACCTTTATATTATCGCAGATTCACCGGTATCAGTAAACCGGGATTTTCTGTTTTTTATCCTGATAAATACCGCTAAATAATTGCGGAGTAAGGAGTTATTAGGGTTGTAACTGAAGCAAAAATCTGGTATATTTTAAGTAGGAGATATCTATGCCGAGAGGGAATCTGTTGACGTCCATTTTTATCGTAGCGATACTGTTCATCGGGATACCGGGTGGTGCCGAAACCCTGTCCTGGAGTTATCTTGGCGCCGGCTACTGGGACGAGAGCGACTATTGGTATCCGGCCCAGGCCCCTACGGCCGGGGATGAAGTATATATCGATATGGAAAGCGCATCGGTCATCAATGATACTGATTTTGCCGCAGGAGCGGTCACGGTAGGAGGGAAATATTCTTCTTACTGGACCATAGCTGACTCGGTATTCGGAACGATCGATCCTGGCGTTCCGACGGATCCGGCGGTCATCTTAAGACGCGGCGGGTATATTACCGTAGAAGGAACGGGAGTCCTCACCATGAAAGGTTCGCTGTACAGCAGCGACGAATTGCTCACCCCCGAACCTTCGTTTATGTTCTGGAGCGAATAGTACCGTTTAACATGCAACGACCTATCCTTATCTTTCTTATCCTTGTATACACCGTTTCCACGTCACAATTTTCTTTTGCCCAGACTGATTTTGAGGACGCGCAAAGAAAAGCCGAAGAGATCTACAAAGAAGCCGACAGCGATGTCATTTATCTTGATAATGTCATGAAATCGCTTTACTACCAAAACATCCAGATCATCGAGCTGTTAAAAGAGATCCAGGGATTGATGAAACAATTTCTGGAGAAAGCCGAACAGGCATCGGCACAAGAAGAGTAACCCGCCACGTCACACGGGGAATAGTCGATAGTCGTTGGTCGTTAGTTTCTGCCTATAGTTTTTCACTAAAAACTATAGGCTACAGACTATATCCATTCTATTCGTTCCCCGCTTTTTCAACGGACGAAAACGGGTCAACGGGCAGACGGGTGAACATCTAAAAACTCATCTGCATATCGCCTGATACACAAACCAGATCCCGCAGGTAACCGCGATAATACGAGCTGCTCTCCGCACTTCGTCTTTACGGGAAAAATAATGGATTATAACCAGCGGCACCATCCACAGCGCGGTCGCTATAAAAAAACTAAGGAAATAGAGTATGCTCCTGCCGATATCGGAAAAACTTACCGCGGCGAGGATCGCGATCAGAAACGGAGGACAGATATTGATCCCGGTAATCACGCCGGCAAGAAATAATGACCGTTTCAGGTTTTTGGCAAAATACCGGCACCATCGAGCATGGTTAAAGAAGCTGAAGGCTCCGTAACTGATCAAGAAAACACCTAAGGCCCCGTGAAGGAAAGGAACAGCTTTCTGCAGAAAACCGGAAATCTCCGGGACCGAGCGGCCGGCTATCCCGCATATACTGCCGACCAGAACGTAGGCCAGAAGACGTCCGGACAGAAAAATACCGAGGCACCACGCGCTGTCCCGCCAGGAAGACCGCGGCAAAGAAAAGAGAAGCGGCCCGAGTGCCGGATAACAATATCCCATACAAAATATTCCGGCAGAAAGCCCTGACATAAACCCGTTTATTATCATCATCTGTACCTTTTAAAAATGAAATCAAACTATGCCGTAATGCGGCACCGCCCCCCGATTATCCTTTGTTTCATCGGCTGATTATAACACAAACTGTCCCGCCCACTCAATACGCAACGAAATTCAAACAAAAGTCGGCACCCTGCTATTGTGTGTAACACATGAAAATGGTACACTTTTTTTAAGGGACCGGATATGGGTTTCCGGCACAACCACCCTTTCGATTATATGGGCTTTGCCGCATTAATCGCACTCTTTGTAATACTATCGCTGGGATTTTTCCCGGATACCGTACAGGGAGAAGTACAACTTCCCGATAGTACTTACCATGATCTTCATATCCTTTCTGCTCATAACGCAACAATTCCCTTTTTGCAAGAAACCGGCATTCCTTTTACTTCGCCGGCGATGAGGATTCTGGTCGATGCTGAGACCGAAGAAGACCCTTGGCCGACACCGCAAGAGATCAACGAAAAATATCTTTGCCCCACCTACGAAGAAGCGCTCGCGCTGGCTCAAAAGATTGATTTTCGCACCGGGATGACTGAACATCCTTCGAATATGTGCGGGCCGCTCGCCGCGGCTATTCTGGAAGAGTTCGGACTACTCCCTGACGGAGTGACTCCCGCTGATTTCTGGCTGGCGAATCCTGATTTCGGAAGGCCTGCGTCATTATTTCCCGATTCCGAATTCGACACATTCACTTCTAGGGAAGCGACAAAAGACTTTGACTTTTCGGCGTTTCCGCTTCACCGCGGAGATTTCCTTTATCTTTACGGAGGTAAAGACGGAGACCACATGATTACCGTAACCGAAGCCGCCTCCGACGGAAAAGTCTATGGGATCAGCAACGTACGGACCGGGCCCGGGATAAATGACTTCGTTGTCCAACGAGATTTATTATATGACCCTTCTGATCCTGATGCCGGCGTATTACGTGAAGGGTTCGGACGCTATCATTCACCTTACGGCTGCAAGGGATTTATCCTGATCCGATCCAAAAACCAAACCGAACTTTCTGAAGCAGAAGATCATTCCGGCCCAACCGAGTAACCATCGACCCGGTCCCGGCAAAAATCCCCATACCCCGTTCAAAATCACCGGGCCTGTCCTTGTAAAGATTTCCGGGCGGACTCCGTCATCATCGAAATATCCCATTTTTCTTCCCGGTCAACCACAACCGTTACCGTAGTGGCCTGAGAGAACCGGCGAACGATATTTCGCACCTGATCACGCAAATAGGAATTGAACGGGCAGAACGGCGAGGTAAAAAGCATCTTTACCGTCACACTATGGTCCTGGTCTATATCGATCGTACGGATAAGCCCCATCTCGACGATATTAAGGCCCAGTTCCGGATCGACTACCGTTTCCAGCTCTTTACGGATTGCCGCTTCGCTCAAACCGGATGAGACCGGTACGGTTTGATTATTCACCGGCGGATACGGCAGCCTCGACCGGGGCAACCAGTAAATAACGGTATATCCTATCGCCAAAAAGGCCAGTATCCATAAAAATACCCGAAAATATTTAAGCTTCATCTTTTTAATATTTAGTTGTAGTATTCAGGAATTGAATCCATTTTACCACAGAGATCACCGAGAACACGGAGAAAGATATTCAGGGAACCAAAGAGTACGTGTTTCCGCGTCGCTAAGAACGACGCGTCATGTTCTCAAAAATGGACTGAGGAAAGTGAATGATCCTCACTTTCAAATACCCATTTTTAAGAAAGAGATACTTTTCCAAAGTTCGAAAACACGTATTTCCCTCTGGGAAACTCTGTGGGCTCTGTGGTAATATATTTTTTGTTCTTAAAAATGTATTATATGACCGTTATACTTAGCTTAGTTTACTTTGATAAGCGGGTTCTAAGTCCACCCGGATAATTTACATTTGCAAATTACCCGCCGGGTAAGTAAAATAGAACCAAGGATTATCCCGATATACTTAAAAAAGAGGGAGAAGAAAATGAACATCCATCCGGGCAAAGTGAAAATATTCAAGATCAAAAACCGTAAAGGATACGCGGCGTTATGCCGCGATCATCTCACTGAAGGACGCACCAGTGTTCAGGCTTACCAACGGATGATCAAAGCGTTAAAACGTAACGGCATGATCCTTACCCCTCTGGAAACTCATAAAATAAAGAAACTGGTTACCGAAGCGTAGGCGTCTTTTTCCCGTTACCTGTCTTTACTCACGCCCAGGAAAGAGGAGAATCTCTACATGAATAAAACCGGAGTACTGTCTTTATATTTTTTCATCATGACGTTCATATCCGGCGGCGCCGGTATTACCGGCGCCGCCCAGGCTCAAGACCTGCCTCAGGCTATCGAAGAAATCCGGGCAATGATCAAAAACGTAGAGACAATCCGTCAAACCCATCGGGCCCACACGTTCGATCACCCCACGTTATGGCTCTGTTATTACGGGAAAAAAGGGCTGATCCCGCCGCCGCACTTATTAAACCAGTTTATCAAGCCCGAGCAGATCGAAGTCCCCGGCTATAAAGTCCTTAATGAAGCCGACCGGAAGGACTCATTCCTGCACAGTAAAGAAGTGATCCGCCGGTTAGAAAAATCGATCGCATTTCTGGAAAAATATGCCGATTTCTACAACGTGTTCCCTCCGGTATTCGAAATGGACTATTTACGGAACGGACTCAACGCCTGGAAAAACCATGTAATGAGCTACCATAACGCGCTCGATCAGTATTTCACCGATATCGCGCTTTATGCCCGTTACATTTACTACGACCGCAACGTATTGTACAACCAGCGCTTACAGGAACTGGAAACAAAATATCCCGGCCGCGAAAATGATGAAAAACTGCAGAAACAATTTGACGCTGAAAAAATAAAACTCGATGCCTGGCGTCAAGAGGCAGAAGAAAAAGGAGCAAAACTTTCCGAGCAGAGTTTCAATATGTCGACCGGGCGGACGTTCAAAGCGATAACCGACCACAGCGAAATAGAGCTGTTTTGTGACCTGGAAGACGAATTCCTTCTGCGGCTGATCCTTTTTAAACTTAATAAAGAATACCTCAACAGTACACCCGCCGAAAAAACTTCAAAACGGACCGAACAACTGAAACTCGAGATCGAAGTACTCAAAACCGCCGCCGAAAAAAAATACGGTAAGGACTGGAAGTATCTGTTCCGCAATATCGAGAGCGGCGCGTTACCCGGCGGATTGATCCACGATAACCAGGGTGCCGCCGTAAAATCGTTATATTTCCGGTTTTTCCCGCAAACCCACTATCACAGTCAACAGTTCAAAACCGCGGTCCGCCCGCCCGATATAAACAGTTGCAACCTTTGCCGCACCTTTGCCAACTGCGAAGAACAAGGCCTGATAAAATCAGACGCGTCTTTACCCGCCTTATAAAGGGTTACCGAATATACCTGATAAATTTACGTTGGACTCAAAACGCCAACTGCGGTACAATAGAATACACCCAGGAGTAAAAGATGGAGAAGAAAAAGATAGAAGATCTGACTGTCCAGATGACCATTGATGAAGATGTCTATTCGGCAAAAAAAGAGTTACTCATCGCCAAAGGGACCGCGGTAAACGGCGAAATACTTTATCTGTTACATAGTCACGGCATCAAAGAAGTAGCGGCAACCTCGCCGGTCGAGGAGAAAAATATCCCGGCAGATAACCCCCAACAAATCCAGGATATCGAACGCCGAGTCGAAGGTAAATTTCGGGAGTTTCGTGAAGACGAACAAATGCAGTATCTTGCCTGCCTGGCAAAAGATTATTTAAAATTGAAAGCCACAAAAAAGAAACGTGAGAATAGAGGAACTACCTGAATTCATCAGTCAGATAGAAGATCTACCCACCCTGCCGGGGATGTACGCCCTGTTCCGGGAGAAGATCTATGACCCCAAGACCAGCGCGAACGATATCGCCCGAATCATCTCGTCAGACCAGGCGATCGCATCTAAGATCCTGCGTATCGCTAATTCGGCGTTTTACGGGTTCATGCGCCGGATCGATAACATTCCCCATGCCATCGTCATTATCGGATTTAACGGTATCCATCATATTGTCTTGAACACCGCGGTACTGGACATGTTTAAAGGGAACCCCCAGATTCCCGAATTCGACATGGCCAAAATATGGGAACATTCCCTGGCAACCGCGACGATCTCAAAGATCATCGCCCGCCGGATCGGTTATGGAACCGGAGAGGAGATGTTTACCGCCGGGCTGCTTCATGATATCGGGAAAGTCATTATTTATAAATATTTACCCAACGAATTCAAGAAAATAATCCGGGTAGTCAAAGAAAAAAACATATTGATCAAAGAAGCCGAAACTCAGGTCTTGGGCGTCGACCATACTCAATTCGGCAGCGCTCTCTTAAAACAGTGGAATTTCCCCGAAAGCCTTATCCTGACTACTACGTACCATCACGAACCGGTGCTTGCTCAGGATAAAAGGAAAGCGGCAAACATCGTCCATCTTGCCGATATTATCTGCCGGTCACTTGAAATCGGGTCCGGCGGAGACGACAAGATCCCCCGGCTTCATCAGGGAGTATGGGAAAACCTCGGGCTGGATATCAAAACTGTCGCTCAAATCGTCGATGAAGTCGATACCGAACTGAACGATTCGAGCGTATTTAACGAGTTCCTCAAATGATCGAAGAAGCGAAAAACTTTAAAAACTTCGTCAGCAACCTCTTAGAAAGTCTCTCTTACGGGATCATGATCATCAACCCTGAAGGGAAAGTGTTGGATCTCAACCGTAACCTCTCGTTTATGCTCAATATCCCCACGTTAGACGTCAAAGGCAGCCATTATCGAGATATCCTGAACGAACAGATAGCGGCGGTATTCGACGAATTACTTCAAGATACCAAATCAATGGGATTTGTCATGGACCGGCAGATCAACGCATCGGTCGTCGGTGAGATCGAAGTAAAAATGGCTCTGGCGACGTCCGCGTTACGCGACGATGAAGGGAAACTGTTTGCGATCACTATTGTCTGCAGGGAGATGACCGCGACCCAGGAACTGGAACGGATGCGCGAATTAAGTAAATTAAAAGCCGAATTTATCGCCAGTGTCTCTCATGATTTAAAAAGCCCGCTCACCAGTATTGTCGGTTATGCCGACCTGCTTATCGACCTGGCTAAAGACAACAAAAACGAATCACAAGAACAATTTGCCCATACCATTAAAGATGAAGGGATGCGTCTGGCGCACATGATCGACGATATCCTTCATGTGGCAAAACTGGAATCGAATTCTTTGCAATTGAAACCCGAACAGGTCTCGATCCCTGAAATGATCGACGAAATACTCAAAATCGTTTCCGGCCACGACAAAAAGTTCAAATTCACCACCCATCATGACGATAATTTCCCGCACCTATGGGTTGACCGTAACCAGGTAAAACGGGTATTTTTCAACCTGGTCAATAACGCGATGAAATATTCTCCGCAAGGCGGGGAGATCAAGATCTTTGCCCGCTGTTTTGCCGATACGATCCAGGTCGATTTTACCGATGAAGGGATCGGGATGTCCCAAGAAGAACTTTCCCGTCTTTTCGAGAAATTCTTCCGGGTAAAATCGGAGGCGACCAAAGGGATAAAAGGGACCGGACTCGGGCTTACTATAGTGAAAAAGATCATTGAAGCCCATGGCGGGACGGTAGCCGTAAAAAGCGAACCGACCCGCGGGTCTACGTTCACTGTGATTTTACCTACCCGCCTGATCACCCAGAAGCCGGAAATCATCTAACTGTTGTTTGCCGTATTGTAACCCATTTAAAACCAAAAGGTTACAGTATATTTTTTCTTTACATAAGCTTCATTATCCGCCGATTATGCCGATAATAATTATGAAAGAGGAGGGACGATGATTCAAGCAATGCGGATCGCTATTCACGGGCTGGCTGATGCGAAATTACGGCTGGATGTAGCCGCCAATAATCTGGCGAATGTCAATACGGACGGATTTAAAGCAAGCCGGGTAACCTCTGGTGAATCGTCTCCTTACGGGGTAACCCAGCATATATCTCAAATCGATACCCCGGCATTTCAGTATACCGATGAGGAGGGGAACCTGATCGAATCGTCAAATACCGATATGGTCCAGGAAGTAGTGAATATGCTTATTGCCGAACACAGCTTTAAATTCAATACCGCGGCCGTAAAAACCTCCGATATCCTGCTCGGTACACTGCTGGACATCAAGATTTAACATGTCACACGCCTGCCTAACGGCAGGCTAGTCACACGACACACGTCACACGAAAAAATCATAAGGACAATACAATATATTTTATCACCCGTATTTTCTATTTACGTGTGACTATGTGACCTTGCCCCCTGAAATTTATCACTGATAAATTTCGGGGATTCAGTCCCGGGAATTCTCCGAATTCCACGGGATGACTATGTAACTTATTTATTAAGCGGTGAGTCTGCTGCGGACAAGTTCGCTGACTTTTTTACCGTCAGCGGCGCCGGCGGTTTTCGCCATGACTTCTTTCATCACCCGGCCCATATCTTTGGCGCTGGTTGCGCCTAAAAAAGAAATCACCTCCGTCACGATACCGGTTAATTCTTCATCGCTAAGCTCCGCAGGAAGGTATTGGTCTAATACCGCGAGTTCTTTTTTCAGCTCTTCGATCATATCCTGACGGGACGAAGACGCGATCGTCTTTTCGGCTTCGCTTAAACGTTTCTTTTGTTTTTTGAGAATAGCCAGGACTTCGTTGTCGTCGAGATGCTCTTTTTTTACATCAATGGCGTAATTTTTCATTTCAGCTCGGATAAATCCCAGAAAATGAGAACGCACCGTATCTTTATTTTTACGGGCAGTAATAAAATCCTGGTCGATCCTTTCTTCCAATGACATAGAAAATACTATAACATAAACCGGACCTTCCGTAAAGCGGCTTGTTCTTAGTCCATGGTCCGTAGTCAGATAGACCATAG
>JAFGQU010000002.1 GCA_016935525.1 Candidatus Omnitrophota bacterium | reverse complement strand
TGTTCCCTGGGAGTCCTCGAGTCCCGCCAAGGGCGGGACGAAGAGAATACATCGACCCCGCCAAAAAGCCAAAATCCCCCGTCTCTGAAAAGAGGCGGGGGTTTTGCTTTTTTGGAGTGGAGTCGTGGAGAGAAGCCAAGTTTCCCGGAGGGAACCAGTGAACCCAAGCGCCAAGGGCGCAGTGGGTTCGAGGGTTTCCGCTACAATTGCCCTTTTTTTCTCTAGAGGTATTCTTTAACAGCGCTGCTCATCGTTCATCAGGACCAAATACTTTCCTCGGAAATAATGGGTCCTTTCGGGACACTGCCTTCGGCAGATTATTTACGCACTCCATTGTATAAAGGTGTCTTTATTCCCTGGGAGGCTGCGCGAATTCGCCAGAGGCGAATGAGCCACAAATCCCATCCCCGCCTGCCACCTGTCTGGTGACAGATAGGGCGGGCAGGGACCCCGCCACGTGCAATTTTTTTAAAAAATAGACGTGGCTGGCACGTTGATGAAATCTCACGTGCCGCCAAAAGGAATATAGGCTTTTTTCTTTTCTACGATATAATTTTATTATATGAAAAATACGGAGGTTGATAGATATGTGTTCGGAATCTATGTACTGGGGATAGTATTAATAATTATTTCAGTCGTCGAGTTGCGGTTCTTAAAAAATTACGAGTATTACGCGTTTCTCCACCAATACTTACCTCCGGCAATCATCCCCTGGCGGTATACCGTCTCATTGGGTTTCCGGTTTCTCACATTGGCCTGCGGCTTAGGGCTTTTGTTTCGTTGGGAAGTATCCCGCCGATGCCTGATTCTGGTAAGCATTGTGACGATCGCGACTATTTATTGGCGCCATCCGGTACAATGTTTCGTATATATTTTTGATCATGTAGCGCTTAGGGATCCGGCAAGGGTGATATCGTTACGTCAGGACATCCCGCATATCGAATGGATATTGACGGGAATAAATTATGTAATCGATGTCACGTTGGCGGGTATCTACATTTTCTTTTTTACCCGTCCGCGGGTGAAAGAACGGTTTAGATCATCCGGTCACCTCAAAAATAAATTTGACCGTTTTCTCTCCCGGTAGTAATATGCCTGTGCGAGAGATAGATATAAAAGAAAATGCGCGTTTTAAAGAAGATACTGATCATTGTGTTGCTCTTATGGGGCGCACTCCTTTTTTATCGTCATTTCATGGCGGACACTCTCGACCCTTTTTTTCAAAAATATAAAGATAATGTCCCGTTTTTCAAGTGGTGAATACGTGTCTTCGTGAAATCAGAGGAGGATATGCATGGCCGAAAACATGAGATTTCCGATGAAAGTGAGCGTTAAAAAGGTACCGAACAATCCGGATTTATTTGAATTTACCATTGCCACCGCAGCCCTAAGGACTCAGTTCCGTCTGCCGCGGGAAAATGTAAATCAATTAAGGATCCTTATTGAAAAAGCGTTGATGCAGAGAGATAAGGAATGAACTATCGAGAAGGTATAATAAGAAAGGAGGCGGAATGCAAGGTCTTATCGGTTTAATTATCCTCATCTTAGATATAATCGCACTTGTCGATCTCTGGAAAGGGAAAAAAGACACCGGAAAAAAAGTGCTCTGGACTCTTTTGATCCTTATCGCTCCTTTGGTCGGGCTGATTATCTATTATATGCTCGGGCGTAAAGCGTAAATTCAGCATTTCATTTATTCTATGAAAAGAGGGAAAGGCGGTTTGCCTTTCCCTCTTTCCTATTATTCTTATGAGATAAGGAAAGGAGTAAAAATGGTAAATTTTCAGGATTTCGCACAGTTAGATATCCGTATCGGCAAAATTGTTGAGATCACCGATCATCCCGCTGCCGATAAATTGTATGTCTTGAAGGTGGATATCGGAGAAAAGGTGATCCAGCTGGTTGCCGGCATTAAAAAATATTACCTGCCGGATGAGCTGCAGGGAAAATCAATTACCGTGATCACCAATCTCGAACCGAAAAAACTGCGCGGGGTCGAATCGCAGGGGATGCTCCTTGCCGCTCAAGGCGATGAGGTGGTAAGCGTGCTTACTCCCGATAAAGATGTACCTGCGGGCAGTACGGTACGGTAGTATAAAGGAGGGTACATGAAAACAGCCTATATTCAGGTCAATACCCAGGGGAATAGCGATCTTATCGATATTACCGATCAATTAGAAGATATTATCAGACGAGAGAAAGTCACCGACGGGATCATTTTTTTAAACGTGATCGGTTCGACTGCCGCGATTACTACCATGGAATATGAGTCGGGGTTGATCAAAGATGTACGTACGGTATTGGACCGGCTCTTTCCTCATCGTGAAGATTACGCTCATAATTTTACCTGGAACGACGATAACGGCCATTCCCACCTGCGCAGTTCCTTTCTTAAAACAAATTTTTTTGTACCGGTGACCGGCGGGAAGCTCGATCTGGGAACCTGGCAGCAGGTCGTCCTCATCGATTGCGATACCCGTCCCCGTAATCGTAAGGTCGTGGTAAAGATCCTTACGTAAAGAAGCACGTATGTCTGTCTCTTCTCATTGGGAACATTATCCGCTGGTTTTTGTCGATGTCGAGACTACCGGGCTTGACCCTTTCGGTCAGGATGCGATCTGCGAGATCGGCGCGGTTAAGATCTCTCAAGGGGTCTTGGTCGATACGTTTTCTTCGTTAGTGAATCCTAAACGTCCGATCCCGTCTTTGGTCAGTTCTATCCATTCGATTTATGATGAGGACGTGAAAGGTGCCCCTTATTTTGAACAGATCGTCGATACGTTCATGTCTTTTATATCCGGTTCGGTCCTGGCGGGATATAATGTCCGGTTCGACCTTAGTTTTATGAATGCCGAATTAAAAAAGATCCATTATCCGGTGATCGACCTTGCCGCATTAGATGTATTGATCATGGCCCGGCAGACGTTAAAAGGATTGGCTCATTATAATCTATCGGCAGTTGCCCGGCATTTACACATAAAAATCGACCGGGCGCACCGGGCCCTGGACGATGCCCTACTGACCAGTAAAGTGTATGGATCGTTACAGAAAGAACTGGTAAAAAAGGGGATCGCAACGATGGCGGAATACGTAGCCCTGTTTGGCATTAAAAACGAGTTTTTAAAGAAAATACAGGAACCCAAGGTCGGTTTTTTACAGGAAAGCATCGAGACCAAACTGACCGTACAGGTGCGCTATCTGGCGTCCGACGGGAACGTCACGGGAGGCATTATAAAACCTTGCGGGTTTATCGGCGAAGATAAAAGCGTGTTGGAAGCGATCGAGATCAAGACCGGACAGAGACTGCGTATAGATGTGCGCACAATAATATCGCTGGAATTGTTTTAATCGGTACCGATAAATTCTTTTGCGCATTTTTATCTTATAAGGCTTTTGCTTTGCCAATGCCGGACGATATGCTACAATGGTAAAAAGTAATTTTTAAAAAACCGAAGGAGGAACCCCATGGACGAATTATTAGAGATTTTACAGGATAACGCCCGTATTTCGCTTGAGGATCTCGCGAAACTTACCGGCAAAAGCCAAAAAGAGATCGAACGGTCGTTGAAGAAATACGAAAAAGACGGTACGATCGTCAAATATAAAGCGATTATCAACCGTGCGCTTACCAAAGGCGAGTCGCCGGTTATCGCCCTTATCGAGGTAAGGGTGAGTCCTCAGAAAGATGTAGGATTTGATGCGGTAGCTCAACGGATCTACCGTTTTCCGGAGGTGCGCAGTTGTTTTTTAATATCGGGTACGTATGACCTGCTCCTTTTAGTGGAAGGCAAGGATATCCATACCGTTTCTAACTTCGTTGCCGAAAAACTCGCTCCGTTAAGTAATGTAAGAGGTACCGTGTCGCATTTTATGCTCAAAAAATATAAAGAAGACGGGGTAATGCTGGTCAAAGACGAAAAGAATAAACGGCTGGCGATCAGTTATTGACGGGTCGGAATATCAGAAGTTCAGTTTCAGAAATTCTCCGGTCACGGGATTATATTCATACATATTGTCGGCAGGGCTGTGATAAAGATTCTCACTGCGGGGGTCTTTTGTCCATCCTTTATCGATGCCTCCCTGGGGATACACCATAGTAAAGAAACGGTTGTCGTGAGAAGCTTTTGACCCGGTGGGTGCGCTGTCAAGTTGTGTCGGCCAGGTCTGATTTTGGGCGACATAGCTGTAAATGCCCGCCCGGATACCGCCGACAACGCCGGATTCGGCGATTTCTTTCCCTTCTTGTTTCAGGCGGAAATACCGCGGAAGGGAAAAGGCGGTTAACAGCAGGATAACCACAACGATCGCGATGATTTCGGTAAGAGTAATTCCTTTTTTCATGTCTTGGCCTTTCTCAAAAACTATATAACAAATAATCTTCTCTGTCAAACGAATACCTCTTGGGGAGCCGTTGCGTAGCAGCAACGGCTCCTGATTTCAGCGATTAAAAAATGATTACAGTGATTGGGAAATTTATAATATTCTCTTGGGGAAAAGCATTTCAATTTAAAAAATTTATGATACACTTATTAATATATGATATCTAAAAGAGTAGAAAAAGTCCCTCATTCGGGGATCCGGGCGTTTTTTGATCTGGTGTTAGGCATGCCGGAAGTGATCTCTTTAGGCGTGGGTGAACCGGATTTTATTACGCCGTGGCGTATTCGCGAGAAAGCGATCACCGCGTTGGAAGAAGGGATCACCTCCTATACTTCCAATAAGGGATTAAAAGCTTTGCGGCAGGAGATATCCTATAGTCTAGAAAAAAAGCATTCTTTACGGTATGATCCGGAAGAAGAGATCCTTATCACCGTCGGGGTCTCCGAAGCGTTGGACTTGGTGTTGCGTACCATCCTCGACCCCAAAGATAAGGTGATCGTGGTCAGCCCCCACTATGTCGCCTATCCGGCGTTAGTCGAGCTTAATATGGGGCACGTGCTCTATTTGGAGACTACGCTTGAGGAGAAATTCAAAATAAACCTCACTAAACTCAAACGGCTTCTTAAAGAAAACCCCAAAGCGATCATCTTTAACTATCCGGCGAATCCTACCGGGGTGACCTATAGCCGCAAAGAACTGGAGGCGATAGCCAAAGAACTATCCAAAAAAGATCTGTTGGTGATCACCGATGAGGTATACGAGGATATTGTCTATAAAGAAAAACATGTCTCGTTTCCCTCCCTGAAAGGGATGCGGGACCGGGTCATATTGTTGAACGGGTTTTCCAAGGGAAGCGCGATGACCGGGTTTCGGGTGGGATACGCCTGCGGGGCGCCCCGGATCATTCAGGCGATGATGAAGATCCATTCGTTTGCGATCATGTGCGTCCCCACGATCTCTCAGATCGCTGCGGTCCAGGCGTTACGGGCCGAGAAAGATATCCAGAGTATGGTGAAAGAATATAAACGCCGGCGCGATTTCATGGTAAAAGAGCTTAACCGTCTAGGGCTGATCACGCCGCGCGCGGAAGGAGCGTTCTATTGTTTCAGTTCATTAGAAAAATATAAAGTAAAAGGGTTGGATTTTGCCAAACGGCTGCTGATGGAAGAAAACGTCGCGGTCGTCCCGGGGTCCGCGTTCGGCGCGCGTTACGATTCGTTTGTGAGGATATCGTATGCCAGTTCGTTTGATGATTTGAAAGAAGCGATCGTCCGTATCGAACGATTCCTTAAGAAGTTATGATTAAATGTTCCCGGTTAACATTGGGTAAACTTACCTTTCAGACGGTCGAGACTCCTTTAGGGAAAAAGAATTTTATCCTCATAAAAGGGAAAAAAGGATATATCATGTGCGGGTATCTCAACTTAAAAGTCGCTCAGAAGTTCGGCGATACCGCCGTTAAAGTCGTCGGGGTAACCCATGTAAAAGACGTGTTATCGGCGAAAGTCCATTCCGTCACCCCGGCTGCCCGTAAATTAGGGATCAATAAAAACCAACCGTTAAAGGATGTCCTGCGTATTATTGCGTAAATATATTGTATTGACGGCGTTCACTTTGGGTATAGGCTGCGGTACCGCCGCTCACGACGTTACGGATTTATACCGCAAGACCTATGCCGCCTATGAGGCCCGTTTGAAAAAAACTCCTCAGGATGAAACATTACGTCAAGAATTTGCCGGATTTTGTTATGAGTTCCGGGAGTACGATAAGGTAAAAGAGATCTTAAAAACGCCTGAGACTACCGCAGAAAAGGTCGTATTAGCCAAAGCGCTCACAAAAAATAAAGAGTTTACCCACGCTCTGGAAATATTCAATCAGATCCGAAACGAGATAAAAGATCCGGAAGCTCTTTTTTTATACGGACAGGTATTGGAAGAACAAAACCTCTATCCTCAGGCAGTGAAGATATATGAAAAAGTGAGCGGATCTTTTAAAGAGAAAGCCCGAGAGCGTCTGGTCCGGATTAAGGCGCAAACCGGAGAAGAGACTCCCGGGTATATCGACGAATTACTCAAAGCCGCGTCCCCGTTTATAGCCGAGGTAAAAAATGAAGCGGTCATCATCCTTTCCGTAGATGAAGAGACCGAGATCACCGATCGTAATACTTCGGTATCGACGGTCCATGTGATAGAAATGGTCCTTAACGAAAGAGGCAAGAAAGCCGCCGAGGTACAGATCGGATATGATTCTACCTATGAACGGGTAGAGCTGGAGTTTGCCCGGACGATCAATAACAAAGGAGAGATGGTCTATGTGGGCGAGGAGAACATCCGTGACGTAAGCCGGTATTTGAACTATCCGCTTTACAGCAATGCCCGGGCCCGGATCATCTCGATGCCTTCGGTCGATGTGGGAGCGATCATTGAATATAAAGTAAAAGTGTTTTCGGGAAAGTTGATGAATGATAAAGATTTTTCTTTTCTGTATCGGGTACGGGAGGCGTCTCCGGTATTCAAAGCCGATTTCCGTTTAACGATACCGGAAAATAATCCGGTCCAGGTGAAATTTTTTAATACTCAATATGCCCAAGACGTCGATTTAAAGCCGCATATTGAAAAAAAACCCGGCCGACTGGTATATTCCTGGAATTTTCAAAAAATAATGCCGATCATTCCCGAAGAACATATGCCGCCTTTTTCTTTTGTGAATCCGGCGATCCTGGTTTCTTCTTTTAATGATTGGGATGAGATCTACCGGTGGTGGTATGGGCTGTATAAAGATAAGTTGGCTTTATCAGAAGAAATAAAAGGGATCATCACCGACCTTACCAAAGATGAAAAAAGCGAGTACCGTAAAGCCAAAGCGATTGCCGAATACGTAGCAAAGAATATCCGTTACGTTGCCGTCGAATACGGCGACAGCGGGTATGAGCCGCATGCGGCGACCGAAGTCTTTTTGAACCGTTATGGCGATTGCAAGGACCAGGCAATCCTTTTAGTCGCGATGCTCGACGCGGCCGGGTTTAACGCCTATCCGGTACTTATCCCTACCGAGGACGCCTATCCTATTGCCGAAGACTTCCCTTCGGTCATTTTTAATCATGCGATTGCGGCAGTAAAAATAAATAATGAGTTGATCTTTATGGATCCTACCGCCGAGACCACGTCGTTTGCTGATTTACCGGTCGGTGATCAGAACCGCGACGTACTTGTGTTTTCCGACGACGGATATTTTATCACCAAGACTCCCGAATTGAATAACAGCCGGGCAGCTTACACGATGGATATCGATCTGGATGAAAACGAAAATGCGTTCATCAAACGGGTCGTGACTACCGCAGGAGCCTATACCGCGTATCACCGCTGGTATTTAAAATACACTCATCCCCAGACCATCAAAGAAGATATCGAAAGTAAAATGGTAAAGATCTCGTCTTTTTCCAAACTGATCGATTATGAAATAAAAGATGTGGACAATTTCGACGCTTCTCCTCAATTGGAATATTCTTTCACTACCGAGAAATTTCTCAATCCGGCAAAAGACCTGAGGGTCGTTCCGGTATTAAACGAAATCGATCTTCAACCGTCATTGATCGCTAAAGAGCGAAGGGATTTCCCGGTAGATCTGCTGGGATTGTTTACCAAAGAAGCCCGGGTATCGATAGCCTTACCGCAGAACCTGCGTATAAAATATCTTCCCGGTAATATTGATGTACGCACCAAGTGGTTCGATTTTTTTCTTTCTTATACGCAAGGGAGGAATTCTCTTGATTTTTCCCAGAAGTTTGTTATAAAGAGACGATTCGTTTCGCAGGATGACTATGAGGAATTTAAAGAACGGTTGAAAGACGTCTTCTATTTTTTACGGGAAGAGATCATATTAGAAAAAACGAAAGGATAAGCCTATGAAGAAAAGATCGAAGCGAAAAGATTTTGAGATCATTTTCTATGAGAAATTGCTCCAAGATCGTCCGCACTTTGTTCAGGCTCTTTCCTGTTTAGGCGACGCCTATACCCGTAAGGGATTTTATCTGGAAGGATTAGAAATAGATAAAAAACTGGCTCAATTGAAACCGGAAGATCCGATAGTCCATTATAACCTTGCCTGCAGTTTCGCGCTGTTGGGAGAAGGGGAGACCGCCCTGCAGAAGTTAAAAAAAGCCGTCCTTTTAGGGTACGATGATTATTCTTATATCCTTACCGATCCCGATCTGGCGTGTGTACGTGAATCCCCTAAATTTAAGGATTTTTTTCGAAAGGTGGAAAGTATCAATGTGTCTACGGCATAACGGCGAACCGTTTGTTTTTTTATATGAATGAACCAGCCACGCAGGAATTCTCCCCAGGCCGACGACCGCAGAAAATATATCCGAATTTCTACGGTTTTCCCGGTTGAATTTACCATTCTTGATGAAACCGGAAAAAAAATCACTCCCTGGCTGCAAGGGTTCACCAGTAATATCGGTAAGGGCGGTATTTGTTTAGAAGTAAACGATCTTTGGTGGGGGTTCTGGGACCGGTTGTCTCTGGGCGCGAACCTGCTTTTGAATATCCATCTGCCGTTAGGGAAAAAAACGGTTACTGCCGGTGCGCGTATTGTCTGGCGCCGGCGCCAGCGGGAAGAACATTTCAGCCGGTGCCTGTGCGGTTTAGAGTTTTTTGAGATAGAAAAACAGTGCGCGCGAAGTCTGTTCCGATACGCGGTGTGGAGAAAAACCGTGCCGATGGTGGCCGTATTGGTCATTGCGGCGCTTTTTGCGATAAGCGGGTTTCTTTGGTTTGAACAGGCTCGTCTTGTGCGGGAGAATAAAACGCTGGTTGCCCGGTATTTTCAGACGATACAGGAAACGAACATGTTAAATTCAGGATTGGAAAGCGAACAGAAACTTCTTGCGTATTTCCGCGGACAACAAAAAACGCTGGAAAAACAATTACAGGAGCTTAATGAAGAACTCCTCATCTGGCAGGAAAAATACGCTCAAGTCTCTTCTGGCGCCGATGAGGTGTCTGCCGCTGCGGATGTGAGTGCCGCAGAGCTGCACAATAACATCAGCCGGCTTCAAAACGATATCCGCGAACTTTCTCGCAAGAACCAGATCCTCCAGGCTCAACTTGCCGAAAAGAAAGAGCTTACCGATATATTGGCTCAAGGGTCCCGGGTGAAAGAGAAAGAAAAACGGGAATATGCCGCCCGGATCACCGCGGGGATGTATCAATGGATTTCTTCCCGTCAGGACTTACACACCGGTCTGGTGTTAAGTTATGAGGGGGATGACGATTTAAAGAGAGTCGCCTTTAGTTATGACCAGGCACTGGCCGCAATTGTGTTCTGCCTGTACCAGAGACCCGATCGGGCAAAAAAGATCCTGGATTTCTACCTTAACGCGGTCGAACATGATCAGGATATCTATAATGCGTATTACACGAGCGGGGGGGTATTTGAATATGTCGTGCATGCCGGCCCGAATGCCTGGATCGGGCTTGCCGCGTTACATTATGTCGATATGACCAAAGACCGTACCTATCTGAAAATTGCCGAAAAAGTTTCCGATTTCCTCCTTGAGATGATGGATGATGAAGGAGGAATTAAAGGCGGGCCGAAAGTGCAGTGGTACTCTACCGAACATAATCTCGATTCTTCGGCATTCTTTAAATTGTTCTCCCGGGTAAGCGCGCATCCGATATGCAGTACCTATGCGAAAAAGATCGATGAGTGGCTTGATCGGTACGCGTATACTCAGAAAGCCGTTCCGATTAACCGCGGCCGCGGCGATGCGACTATCGCGACCGACACCTATACCTGGTCGATTACGGCCTTGGGGCCGCAGGTGCTTCTCCAATACGATATGGACCCGGATCAGATCGTAGAGTTCGCGATAAAGAATTGTGAGGTGAACGTGGATTTACGCCGGCATGATCTCCTGGTCCAGGTGACCGGATTCGATTTTGCCAAGGCGCAACATATCCCGCGCGGCGGAGTCATTTCCTGCGAATGGACTTCCCAGATGGTCCTTGCTCTGGAAATATTGGCGGATTATTATCGCACTCGTGATGCGGAAAAATCCCGTTATTATTTCGAAAAAGCTCTGTTTTATTTCGAAGAATTGCAAAAAATGGTGATTAATTCCCCTTCACCCGTAGGGAAAGCGTACCCTACGTTACCCTATGCTTCTCAGAGTTTTATTGATACCGGCCATGGGTGGCGTACGCCTAAAGGGGACCAGGTGGGGTCGCTGGCGGCGACCGCTTATTTTTTAATTTCTTATCAAGGTTTCAATCCGTTAACCGGAGAGGCCCTTGCGGTTCCGATCAGGAGTGTGTATGAAGAAAGAGATAATAGATCTTACACAGAAACTCATTAGGCAGGATTCTTCTAACCCCCCGGGAAAAGAAAAAGGGGTCGCTTTGTTCATACAGAAGTATCTTCAAGGGATCGATATAAAATCGAAACGGTATGAGTTTAAAAAAAACCGGCCTAATATCGTATGTGAACTTCCTTCACGCACACGGAAAAAGAAAGTGTTGTTGACGCCGCATATCGATGTGGTCCCGCCTACCGGGAAATGGAAATATCCTCCGTTTTCCGGTACCTATGTAAAAGGAAAGATCTATGGCCGGGGCGCGACCGATGATAAAGCCAATGTCGCGGTGACCCTTGCGACCTTGAAAGAATTTAAATCAAAAAACCGGGTTCTGGATAATATCGATTTGATATGCGCATTCACCGCGGATGAGGAGACCGGCAGTGATTATGGGATCCGGCCGCTCATCCGGCGCCTAAAAAATATAGATTACGGGATCGTGCTGGACAGTAATGAGTTTGATATGATTGTCGCGCAGAAAGGGCTCCTTCATCTGCGTGTAGAGGTCTACGGAAAAGAAGCCCATGGCGCCTATCCCTGGCGGGGGAAAAATGCGATCGAAAAAACGATGAATATTATCGGCGATATCAAAAAAGAACCGTTATTTAAAAAAGTACATCCTTTGCTTAAATCGCCTACCCTTAATGTCGGGAAAATCGAAGGAGGAGAAAAAGTCAATATTGTGGCCGGATATTGCGCGTGCGAACTGGATATCCGTTATGTACCTCCCTTGAAAGAAACGGTGATTTTAGAGAGAATAGAGAAGATCATCAAGATCCATACCGGGACATATACGTTGAAGATATTAGCCAATCAGGGGCCGGTAGAGATCGATCACGATCATTTTCTGGTCGGGTTAATGAGAAAGATCCTCGTTCAACATAACATACCGGCACACTGTAAACCCAGTTTTGGCGCGACCGTGCTGACCTTTTTAGAAGCACGGGGAATCGAATCTTTTGCGTTCGGATTCGGGTCCCGGGGGTGTGCTCATACGGTAAATGAATATGTAAAAGTATCTAACCTTATCAAAGGGACTAAAGTATTATATGAATATCTTGAAAAACTAGATAGGTATTTTGATGAACATTGAGAAGAAACCTTCATTTAAATCGGGATTTGTGGTATTCATCGGCCGGCCCAATGCCGGCAAATCAACGCTGTTAAACACATTTTTACAGGATAAAATAAGCATTGTCTCAAGTATCCCCCAGACTACTCGGCACCAGATCCGCGGGATTGCCAATTTGAAAAACGCTCAGATCATTTTTGTCGATACTCCCGGTATTCATCGGTTTCGGCATAAACTGGCCAACCATCTGAATTCTCTGGCGTTTAAGAGCCTTGAAGATATCGAGGTGATCCTTTATGTCGTCGATCTTACCCGGCGTCCGGGAGTAGAAGAAACGCATATTATGCGTTCATTAATAAAACAGAAGATCCCGATTATCATGGTATTAAATAAGCTGGATATGCAGAAAAAGAATATCACTCTTTACATTGACGCCTGGAAAGCGATGCTGGGAAGAAATAAAACCGATCCGGTCCGTTATTATGTGCCGGTTTCGGCGAAAACCGGGAAAAATATAGAAGAATTAAAAGAAGCGGTCATCTCGCTGTTACCGGAGGGGCCCCCTTTTTATGAGCCGGGCACGGTGACTGATTTTCCGTTATCTTTCAGGGTCGCCGATATCATCAGAGAAAAGATCTTCGAAAAATTGTCTGAGGAAATACCCCATTCGCTCGCGGTAGAAGTAGAAGAGATAGAGGATAAAGAAAAACTGGTGTGTATTTATGCGGCGGTGTATGTGAACCGGGATTCTCAAAAACAGATCGTGATCGGAAAAAAAGGCGGATTTATAAAAGACGTCGGGATCGCCGCCCGCGGCGAGATCGAAACTATCTTTAAGAAGAAAGTCTATCTTCAACTGCGGGTGCGGGTAGTAAAAGATTGGCAGACTCAACCCCGGATCCTGCAGGAACTGGGATACTGCTAGAAAAATTAAAAATAAAAAAGTAAATATTAAAAAACCAAAAATAAAAAGAAAAATGAACAAAGAAAAAATAGGTATGGATTTAATTAAGAACCGGAGATCGGTCCGTTCGTTTAAAGAAAAATCGCTTTCTTTAAAAACCGTTGAAAAAATACTCGAAGCCGGCCGATGGGCTCCTTCGGGACTAAATAATCAGCCTTGGAGATTTATGGTGTTAGAAAAAAGCGACAAAGACCGGTTGGTGCCGTATACCCATTACGGGCATGTCGTGAAAGCCGCCGATAAGGTGGTGTTAGTATTTCTGGATAAAAAGAAGAGTTATCACCGCGAAAAAGATCTGATGGCGTTGGGAGCGTGTATTCAGAATATGCTTCTTGCCGCCTCGGCGGTCAAGCTGGGAGCCTGTTGGTTAGGCGAGATCCTTAATCAGAAAAAAGCGATTCAAAAGGCTCTCAACTGCGCGCATACCCTGGAACTCTGGGGATGTATCGCCCTGGGGGTTCCCGCAAAGAGGCCGGGAGGAGGCCGCCGTTTCCCTTTGAAAAAACTCATTGTGAAGATATGAATATATGCCAGCATTTTCCTGATTGCGGCGGGTGTCGATTCCAGGATACCCCTTATCCCGAACAGCTCGCCGGTAAAGAAGACCGGATCAAAGGGCTTCTTGAGGAATTTGGGATCGAAACCGAACTTAAACCGATCAATAGTTTTGATCCCTGGTATTATCGTAACAAAATGGAGTTTACTTTTTCTCAAGAAGAAGGAGAGCTGGTCTGCGGCCTCCATCGTAAAGCGGAAAAACGGAAAGTCTTTAATGCAAAAGAATGTGTGATCTTCTCGGAACATGCAGGGATGATCCTTGATTGTCTGCGTGAGTTCTTCAGTACGCAAGCCCCTTACAATACATTTACTCATGAAGGGTTCCTAAGGCACTTGATCATCCGGAATACAAAGTTTACCGGGCAGTTTATGTTGGGAATAGTGACTTCCAGCCAGGGGACGATGGATACTGAAGGTCTCAAGAAAAAGATCGTCTCATTAAATGAACAGATCCCGATAAAATCGTTATACTGGATCACCAATGATTCTTTCGGCGATGCGGTCACTTTCCAAAAGAAAGAACTGCTTTTGGGGGAGCCGTTTGTGACCGAGATATTAGGTGATCTGCAGTTCCGTATTTATATCGATTCTTTTTTCCAGATCAATTCCCGGGGGATCAAGACCCTTTATGAAAAGATCCGTCAGTACGCGCATGTGACCGGGAAAGAGAAGATATTGGACCTCTATTGCGGAGTAGGTTCCATAGGTTTATTCCTGGCCAGAGATGTGCAGTATGTCTGGGGCGTGGAATTGCGGGAAGAGATAGTCCAGAACGCCAAAGTAAACGCTCAACTGAACAATATTGAGAATATCTCTTTTGTCTGTACGGATGTCCGGCGGTTCCTGTCCGATTCGGACACATCCGGGATAGATATCATGGTCTTAAATCCTCCCCGGAGCGGGTTATCGAAAAAGATAAAACGTAAGATCCTCCGGGCCCATCCGCCCCGGATCGTCTATTCTTCCTGCAACCCTCAGACCCTTTGTGAGGACATTTCCGACCTTGCCAGCCTTTATCGGGTTGATTTTATTGAGCCTTTTGACTTTTTCCCCCATACCCCCCATGTGGAATGCCTGACCTTTTTAGAACGAAAATAAAACGATGATTATGTATTGACAAAGCGTTCGGCATACGGTATACTCAAATAACCTTTAAGCCGGTCCTGTGAGGCTGGCAAGGAACCTGTATGAAAAATAACCTATATCTTACAATATGCGACCCACTTATCAAGTGGGTTTTTTCTTTTTATACCCCTGGTTACGGGAGGTTATATGGATACCTATAAAGAAAAAACCCCTCTCCTTTCGGATGCCGACATAAAACGTATCCTTCTGCGTCTTGCCCACCAGGTTCTGGAAAAAAATACTCATGCCGAACAGCTGGTATTTATCGGGATCCAGACCCGGGGTGTCTATTTGGCCCAACGGTTACAAAAAATAGTGAAAGAATTAGAAGGCATCGAGATCCCTTTGGGGATCCTTGATATTACGCTTTACCGCGACGATTTAACCACTGTTTCGGAAGTCCCCCTGGTAAAAGAGACCAAGATCCCGTGTGACCTGAAGAACAGGATAGTCATCCTTATCGATGATGTATTGTTTACCGGAAGGACTATCCGGGCGGCATTAGACGAAATCATGGATTTTGGCCGGCCGCACCGGATTGAATTACTTGTCCTTATCGACCGCGGGCATCGGGAATTGCCGATCCGGGCCGATTTTGTCGGTAAAAATATCCCTACGGCAAAGAACGAATTGGTGGAAATACGGCTTAAAGAGATCGATGGGAAAGACGAAGCGGTGATCCTCCGGAAGAAACGATAATGGAGCCTTGGCAGAAAAAGCATATTTTAGGGATTAAAGACCTCACTCGCGAAGAAATGGAAACGATATTCAAAATCGCCCATTCGTTCCGGGAGCTGTCTCAACGCGAAGTAAAAAAAGCCCCGGCATTACGGGGCAAGACCATCGTGAACCTGTTTTTTGAAAACTCGACCCGTACTAAGATATCATTTGAACTGGCCGGGAAACGGTTAAGCGCAGACGTATTGAATTTTTCATCGAACATGAGCAGTTTAAATAAGGGAGAGACGATCGTCGATACGATTAAGAACCTTGAATCCTATCATCCCGATATACTGGTGATCCGTATCGGATATTCTCATTCACTCATCAACCTTTCCCAGTATACTTCGGCAAGTATTGTCAATGCCGGCGACGGAAGCAACGAGCACCCCACTCAATGTCTGCTGGATATGTTTACGGTGCAGCAGGAGAAAGGTGCCCTGGAAGATCTACGGGTACTTATTGTCGGCGATATCATGCATTCCCGGGTCGCCCGGTCGAATATTTTCGGATTTCAGAAATTCAATTCCCGGGTAAGCGTGTGCGCGCCGCCGACGCTTATCCCTTATGATTTTGAAAAATTAGGAGTGGAAATACATGATGACCTGGATCAGGCGCTCAAAGAGGCGGATGTCGTCATCATGTTAAGGATCCAGAAAGAACGTCAGCAGGAATCTTTTTTTCCCAGTATCCGCGAATATGTAGAGAATTTCTCACTTACTCCCGAAAGATTAAAAAAGGCAAAAAAAGATTGTCTTATCCTTCATCCCGGTCCGGTGAACTGGGATGTAGAGATCTCTTCGCAATTAAAAGAAATCGTGCATCCGTTGATTCTTAAACAGGTAGAAAACGGGCTTGCCGTCCGGATGGCGGTATTATATCTTGTCGGAACCAGAAAGCGGGAATATGAAATTAGCGATTAGGAACGCTCATATTGTAAACCATGACAAAAAGATAAGAGGAGATATTCTTATCCATAATAACCGTATTGAAACGGTAGGTGAGGTAAGAGAAAAAGTCGATAAAGAGATCGATGCTCAGGGTAAATATGTGTTGCCCGGTTTTATCGACCTGCATACCCACCTGCGCAGTCCGGGCCGGGAAGATACCGAAGACCTCTACAGTGGGAGCCGGGCTGCCGCCAAAGGCGGGTTTACTACGATTTTCTGTATGCCCAATACTACTCCGGCATTAGATAATGAAGGGCTTGCGCAATGGATCACCGAGCAGGCCCGGAGTATAGGTCTTGTCGATATCTATCCGGTAGGCGCGATCAGTAAAGGCCGGCAAGGTAAAGAATTGACCGAATTCGGCGGGCTTAAAAAAGCCGGATGTCTCAGCCTAAGCGATGACGGGGATTCTTTGAAGAATTCTTCGCTCATGCGCCGGGCAATAGAGTATGCCAAAATGTTCGGTCTTTTGATCATTTCTCATTGCGAAGACAAGACTCTTTCGGCCGGAGGGGTCATGAGAGAAGGAGCAATATCTTCAAAATACGGTATTCGGGGAATACCGTGTGCCAGTGAAGCTATAATGGTGTTTCGTGATATTGAACTCACCCGGTATCTCAACGCCCGGATCCATATTGCCCATATCAGTACGCAAAGAAGCGTGGAAATCATCCGGGCAGCGAAAGCGCAAGGAGTAAACGTGACCTGTGAGACCGCTCCCCACTATATGATCCTTACCGATCACGATGTCGAGGCCAATAATTTTCACGGAAATTGGAAAGTAAATCCTCCGCTGGGATCTCATGAAGACCGCGCTGCCCTCACGCGCGCGCTTGCCGAAGGAGTGATCGATTGTATCGCTACCGATCATGCTCCTCATTCCGAAGAAGAGAAAAATCTTCCTTTCGAAGAAGCTCCCTGCGGATTTATCGGCCTGGAATGGGCATTTGCGTTATCGTATACCGGTCTGGTGAAAAAGAAAGTGCTGACTCTTGGGCAACTTGTCGAAAAGATGTCGTACAATCCGGCCCGGATAGCCGGGTTTTCCGATAAAGGGTATATCCGTCCAGAAAATACCGCGGATATGGTCATTGTCGATCTTGATTGTCCGGAGAAGATCGAACGGACCGATATAGTCTCTAAATCAAAGAACTCTCCTTTCCTGGGCCGGGAAGTGCAGGCCAAAGTGGTCTGTACGATCCATCAGGGTAAAGTCGTCTATCGTGCCGGATGAACGGCAGGTATATGAAGGGATAGCGATTTCCCATGGCAATAAAGAAATATTGCAGTATAATAAGAAGATTTAACAGGACGCCTAGAGCGTAATCCGTCAACGCAACCGTATCGGAACCATGTTTGTAGCTGATTTTCATATCCATTCTAAATACTCAAGGGCTACTTCCAGGAATATGAATATCCCCGGCCTTATTCAATGGGCTCACTATAAAGGTATTCAGCTTCTCGGTACGGGCGATTTTACTCACCATCTCTGGCTTCAAGAGTTAAAACAAGACCTTGAGGTGCGGGAAGATAAAGGATTATTATATTCGCAGGGTATTCATTTTATCCTTTCCGGAGAGGTGTCCAATATTTTTTCTCAACATGGAAAAGGGTACCGGGTACATAATATTATCATGGTCCCTTCATTTGCGCTGGCCTATGAGGTGAATAAATGCCTCAGCCACTATGGGAATCTGGCCAGCGACGGCCGGCCGATACTGGGGATGAGTTGTGAAGCGTTAGCCGGTGAACTCGCCCGGATATCCGAAGATATCATGCTGGTACCCGCGCATATCTGGACGCCATGGTTCAGCGTGTTTGGGTCTAATTCCGGGTTTAATTCTCTGGAGGACGCTTTTGGGGGGCATCTTGATTTTATCACCGCGCTGGAAACGGGCCTGTCCAGTGACCCGGCGATGAATTGGCGCCTGTCGCATTTAGATAAGTTCAGTCTGATCTCGAATTCCGATTCCCATTCTCCTCAACGTATCGGCCGAGAGGCAAATGTGTTCGAATGCGCCTTGGATTATTGGGAGATAAAGAGGGCGCTCAAGACCAAAGATAAAAACAAGTTTTTATACACGATAGAATTTTTTCCCGAAGAAGGGAAATACCATTATGACGGGCACCGTAATTGTCACATACGGTTCCATCCGTCCCAGACCAAAGAACATAAGAACATCTGTCCGGTCTGTAAGCGGCCGTTGACTCGCGGTGTGCTCTATCGGGTGGACGAACTGGCTGACCGGGAAGAAGGGGTCGCCCCTCCCGGTGCGATCGGTTTTAAAAGCCTCATCCCGCTCGATGAGATCATTGCCGAAGCCAAAGGGGTAAGCCGTACAAGCAAGGCCGTCGAGAAAGAATATATCGGCCTGGTAAGAGAATTCGATTCAGAGTTCAATCTTCTGGTGAATGTGGACGAAAAGGATTTCTCTTCACATCTCGATTATAAGATCGCCGAAGGCATAAAAAGAGTCCGGGCCCGACAAGTTGATATCCTGCCGGGTTTTGACGGCGAATATGGGACTATTAAAATTTTTGATAAAGAAAAAGATTCAGAAAAACCGCAAATGACTCTCTTTTGACAAGCGCGTTCGCCCGTTCAAAACGGGAGTACGGATGATTCTGCCGGAGGCAGAACAACGCGAGTACGGGCGGACCGATAATAAACTACTGTATTCATATTGTCCCTGTGGCCTAAAGGATAAGGCACAGGCCTCCGGAGCCTGGCATGGCAGTTCGATTCTGCCCAGGGACATATTCAGGTCACAAGTCACATGTCACAAGGACACATGTGGTTTTGGCAAATAAATAGGGAGAAATAATTCATTGAATACGTGTGACTATGTGTCTATGCAACGCGTGACGTGGTTATGAATATCGGAGTGATCGGTGGATATAAATGTTCGAAGAGTGTGTATAAAACCGCGTATACCGTGGGTACGCTTATTGCCCAAGAACGGTGGACGCTGGTTTGCGGCGGCGGGAGCGGAGTAATGGAGGCCGCCTGCCGGGGAGCGAAAGAAGCCGGAGGGCTTACCGTAGGGATTTTGCCGACGGATGATGAACGTTCGGCAAATGCGTATGTCGACGTGAAAATTCCTACCGGATTCGGATATGCCCGAAATATTTTAGTCGTACGGGCATCTTTGGCCCTGATCGCTATCGATGGAAAATACGGAACCCTTTCGGAAATAGCGTTTGGGTGTAATGAAGAAAAACCCGTTGTCGGTATTGATACCTGGGATATAAAAGGAGTGTTTAAGGTGAAAACCCCTCAGGCCGCAATTGAATATATAAGAAAAAGAATAGGAGTCTAAGATGAAGGCAGTGCTTCTTTTAGAAGACGGATTGTGTGTAGAAGGGGCCGCGTTCGGAGCAGAGGTAGAGACCATCGGAGAGGTCGTGTTCAATACGGCGATGAGCGGGTATCAGGAGATCCTTACCGACCCGTCTTACCGCGGGCAGATCGTCTGTATGACCTATCCGCTTATCGGCAATTACGGGATAACCGCGCACGATAAGGAATCCGGGTGTGTTCAGGTAGAAGGGTTTATCGTCAAAGAACGCAGCAGGATAGTATCTAATTGGCAAGCCCAGCAGGGCCTCGACGAATATCTGAAAGAACACAAGGTCGTGGGTATAGAGAATATCGATACGCGTATGATCACCAAACGGTTACGGGAAAAAGGGGCTATGAAAGGGGTCATCGCTACCGGCGAGTATAAACTGAAACGATTAAAAGAAAAACTAAAAGCTTCCCCTTCGATTATCGGCCGTGATCTCGTCAAGACCGTTACCTGTACCGAGATGTATGAGTGGACCGAAGGATTAGAATATCGCGGCGCCAGCGAAGTTTCGGAAAAAACAAAGACCGTGGTCGTTATCGATTGCGGGGTCAAGTTCAGTATTTTACGGAATTTAAAAGAACAATTTAACCGGGTAATCGTGGCGCCGGCCCGGATTTCTTTCCCGGAACTTATTACACTGAAGCCGGATGCCGTTGTGATCTCTAACGGGCCCGGGGATCCCGAACCGGTTCGGTATGTGATTTCTCTGGCCAGGGAAATAATAGAAAAGTTAAGAAGAAAAGAATTATCTGTAGGACTTATGGGGATATGTTTGGGGCATCAGATCATCGGTTTGGCTTTCGGAGGCAGGGCCGAGAAGTTAAAGTTCGGTCATCACGGAGGAAACCATCCGGTGAAAGATCATGCGACCGGACAGATAGACATCACTTCTCAAAATCACAATTTTATCGTTCCGGAATATACGCTCCCCCAGGACGAGCTCGTCCCTACCCATGTAAATCTTTATGACCGTACCCTGGAAGGGTTACGGCACAAAACCCTTCCTATTGTGAGCGTTCAATTCCATCCCGAAGCCGGCCCCGGTCCGTTTGATGCCCGGTATATTTTTGAAAAATTCAAGAAGATGGTGGATTCATTAGGATAAGAAAGGAAAAAAACGATTTATGCCTAAACGCGATGATCTAGAAAAGATTTTAATTATCGGCGCCGGTCCGATCATCATCAGTCAGGCTTGTGAGTTTGATTATTCCGGAGCTCAGGCCTGTAAAGCGCTTACACAGGAAGGATATAAAGTCGTACTGCTTAATTCCAACCCGGCAACGATCATGACCGATCCGGAATTTGCCGATGCCACGTATATCGAACCGATCACGGTGGAAATACTTGAAAAGATCATTATTCGGGAAAAACCTCAGGCGTGCCTTCCTACTCTCGGCGGACAGACCGCGTTAAACGTCGCGTTTGAAGCGTCAAAAAAAGGAGTGTTTAAGAAGCATAATGTCCAACTCATCGGCGCCAGCGAAGAAGTGATCGCCCGGGCTGAGGACCGGGAATTGTTTAAAGAGACCATGCATAAAGCGGGGATCGAACTGCCGCGTTCAAAAACGGTGTATACCCTTAAGGAAGCCGAAGATATTCTGGAAGATATCGGATTACCCTGTGTGATCCGTCCGGCGTTTACTTTAGGCGGTACCGGCGGCGGAATCGCGTATAACAAAGAGGAATTCCGCGAACTGGTGACGCGGGGATTGGATTTAAGCCTCATCCGTGAGGTGCTTATCGAGGAAAGCCTTCTGGGGTGGAAAGAATTCGAACTGGAAGTAATGCGGGATAAAAATGATAATGTAGTAATAATCTGTTCTATAGAGAATTTCGATCCCATGGGTATTCATACCGGCGATTCGATTACGGTTGCTCCGGCGCAGACATTGACCGACGTGCAATACCAGAAAATGAGAACGGCAACGATCAAAACGATGCGCGCGATAGGCGTCGAGACCGGTGGGAGTAATGTCCAGTTTGCAATAAACCCTAAAGACGGCCGGATGGTGATCATCGAGATGAATCCCCGGGTCTCGCGTTCGTCGGCTCTGGCATCAAAGGCGACCGGATTTCCTATTGCCAAGATCGCCGCGAAATTGGCTATCGGTTACACGTTGGATGAGATCCCTAACGATATTACCGGGGAAACGCCGGCATCGTTTGAACCGGCCCTGGATTATTGTGTGGTAAAAATCCCCCGGTTTACTTTCGAAAAGTTTCCCGGAGCTGATCCTACCCTCACTACTTCGATGAAATCGGTAGGCGAGGTAATGGCTATCGGGAGGACTTTTAAGGAAGCGCTTCAAAAAGGGATCCGGGCGCTGGAGATCGGTGCCTGCGGGTTGTATTCATCGTTATCTCGGCAGGAACCGTATCCGGTTAGTGCCGAGACAAGGGATAAAATAAAAGAATACCTGATCGTCCCCAATGAAAAGAGGTTGTTTTATATCGCCGATGCCTTCCGGGGAGGATTTATGCTTGATGAAATATGTGAATTGACCAAAATAGACGCCTGGTTTTTACAGAATATCAAAGATATCGTCGATCTTGAAAAAACGCTGGTCCACGCTAAAAAACTTTCTGCGGATCTGTTAGGTAAAGCGAAACAATACGGATTTTCCGATAAATATCTAGCGGGACTCCGTTCGGTACCAGAGAAAAAGATAAATGATTTGAGGAAAAAGTATAAGGTGCAGGCAACCTATAAACTTGTCGATACCTGCGCGGCCGAATTTTATGCCCGTACCCCATACTATTATTCTACGTACGAAACGGAATGCGAAGTAAGGCCGTCTAAAAAGAGAAAAGTCATGATTCTCGGGGGAGGGCCCAACCGTATCGGTCAGGGGATTGAATTTGATTATTGTTGTGTGCACGCGGCTTTTTCTTTACGGGAAGAAGATATTGAAGTAATCATGGTGAATTGTAATCCGGAAACGGTGTCTACCGATTATGATACTTCCGATAAACTGTATTTTGAGCCGATCACGTTAGAAGATGTGATGAATATTGTCCGGAAAGAGAAACCGTGGGGAGTTATCC
The DNA here is from genome assembly GCA_016935525.1 of Candidatus Omnitrophota bacterium. Taxonomy (GTDB): domain Bacteria; phylum Omnitrophota; class Gorgyraeia; order Duberdicusellales; family 4484-171; genus JAFGQU01. The sequence goes on along the minus strand of JAFGQU010000002.1, from coordinate 149,191 downwards.
TGCAGTTCGGAGGGCAGACTCCGCTTAATCTGGCATTAGGTCTTGAACAGGAAGGGGTCAATATCCTGGGAACGAAAGCAAAACATATCGACCGGGCCGAAGATCGGGACAAATTCCGGACCATGCTTGATAAATTGGGATTAAAACAGCCGCCCAGCGCGATTGCCCGTACCATAAAAGATGCGCGCGGCCTTGCCGCCAAACTGGGCTATCCGGTCCTGGTCCGGCCGTCTTATGTCTTAGGCGGGAGAGCCATGGAAATCGTCTATGACTCAGAATCGTTAGAACGTTTCGTGCATAACGCATTGGTCTCGTCGATGAACCAGACGATCTTGATCGACCGGTTCCTGGAAGATGCGATTGAAGTCGACGTAGACGTTATCGGGGATGGCCATGCGTTTGTGATCGGCGGGATCCTTGAACATATCGAAGAGGCTGGGATCCATTCCGGAGACAGCGCGATGTGTCTGCCTACGTTCAGTCTTTCCGAAGAAATGCTTCACCAGATCAAAGAGGCAAGTTACGCGCTTGCCCGGGAGTTGTATATCGTAGGGTTGATGAATATCCAGTTTGCCGTAAAGGATAATAATCTTTATGTGATCGAAGTGAATCCCCGGGCCTCACGCACCGTACCGTTTATTTCCAAGGCAGTAGGGGTTCCTTTGGCGAAACTTGCGGCAAAAGTGATGTCGGGTAAGACCTTGGAAGAAATCGGATTTGTAAAAGAGGTAATCCCGCCGTACCGCTGCATTAAAGAGTCGGTATTCCCTTTCAACCGGTTTCATGGTGTCGATATCATTCTGGGGCCGGAAATGCGGTCGACCGGTGAGGTGATGGGGATCGACAGCGACTTTGGCCGAGCTTATTTGAAGAGTCAGATCGCAGCTTCGCAATTACTTCCTAAACAGGGTAAAGTGTTTATTTCGGTAAAAGATAAAGATAAACCCGCGATAGTCGCTATCGCTAAAAGGCTCGAAAAGTTAGGGTTCGAAATTTTAAGTACTGAAGGTACCAGCGCAAAGCTTAACGAAGAAGGATTAAAAGTAACGGTACTGCCTAAATTGGCGGAAACCCGGCCGAATATCCTGGATTACATAAAGAACCGCGATGTGCAACTGATCATCAATACTCCTTCGGGAAGGATCCCGCGTAAAGACGAGGTGACTATACGCAGCGCAGCCGTACTGTATAATATCCCGGTAGTGACTACCGTTGCCGGCGCGGTGGCATCCGCCACGGCGATCGAGATGTTGCATAAAGAAGAATTACAGGTAAAGAGCATCCAGGATTATCATCGGGAGATCAAAAAATAAAATATGCTGAATAAAGAACAGATCAAAAAGCTGATCCGGGAAGATGGCCTCATCACCGGATATGTCGACCTTGATGTGCAGCTTACCCCTAACGGGTTTGACCTTACTGCCGGAGAGATCTTTGTGTGGACCGAAGGCGGGTCACTTGATTTTTCTAATTCGGAAAGAATAGTCCCTCAAGGACAGGAAATTGCTCCGCAAAAAAAAGATCCTCAGGATAGGTTCGGATGGTGGTATTTGCAAAAAGGGGTATATAAAGTGCGTACTAATGAAAAAGTGAATATGCCTGCTACCCTTACGGCATTAGCTTTTTCCCGGACATCACTTTTGCGGATGGGAGCGTTTACCCAGAACGGGGTGTGGGATGCCGGGTTTAAAGGCAAAAGCGAATTCATCCTCGTAGTTGAAAATGAGCACGGCATTTCTTTAAAGGAAAATGCGCGTCTCATCCAGTTGATATTCCTGCCGATAGCCGAGACCGAACAATATAACGGTATATATCAGAATTTTGGCGACCGTAATGAACAATGAATATTCTGAATTCCAGGAAGTAACCGAACAATCCGAACAACTCGATTTTAATCGTACGAAACCCTGTCCTCATTGTCAAAACCCGATTCCGGCTGATGCGGTCAGCTGTTATTATTGCGGCAGGAGCCTGTCGCCCGGTAAAAAGTGGGTAGTCTGGGCATTCGCGGCCATAGCCGGTATTTTCCTTGTGCGGTTTATTATCGGTCTGACCGGGTTGTTGAGGAGATGATGTCGAAATGGAAATTTTTTCTTTATCAACAAAAAAAAGAGAAGAGTTTATCGATATTACCGCTGCGGTGAGCACGATAATCAAAAAACAGCGTGTTTCCTCGGGGATCTGTTTTATTTTTTGTCCTCATACCACTGCGGCTCTTACCATCAATGAAAATGCGGACCCTTCGGTATGCCGGGATATACTCCAGTATTTGAATACCCGTATCCCTTTCCGGGAAGATTACAGCCATCTCGAAGGGAATTCCGATGCCCATATCAAGGCATCATGTATAGGCAGTTCTGTATCGGTTATTATCGATACCTCAACGCTTCAACTGGGGACGTGGCAGGGTATATATTTCTGCGAATTTGACGGGCCGCGCACGCGGAAAGTATATGTTGAAATCATGAGTAAGGAATAGAAACGGAGTCTGAACCCATGCCGGAATTGCCGGAGGTAGAAACCATCTGTAGGCAGCTTTCTCAAGAAGTGACGGGTAGACGTATTGTCGGAGTCGACGTCAAAGATAAGCGGGTCATTAAAGAGATCACCGTGAAGAAACTAAGAACCGTTGTGTGCGGAAAAACTATCCGTTCGGTCACCCGCCGCGGGAAGATGATCATTTGCGGGTTATCCGGAGAGTATTATCTTTTGATCCATTTACGGATCAGCGGCTGGTTGATACTGGATGAGTCGCCTCAACCTTGCGTACGGGTATTGTTTCGGCTCCCCGACGGCCGATCTATCCAGTTTTGCGATTCCCGGGTTTTGGGAGAGATCCGTCTGGTACGTCAACTCGGTACCGTCCGGTTTCTTGAGCGTATGGGGCCGGAGCCGCTTACGCTTTCAGAGAAAAAGTTTATACGATTGTTTGAAGGGAAAACGGCGAAGATAAAACCGTTATTGATGGACCAATTTTTTATCGCGGGATTGGGGAACATTTACGCTCAAGAAGCTTTGTTCTGTGCCGGTATTCATCCCGAACGGCATGTCCATATGATCACGAAAGAAGAATTAGGGAATCTGTATCGTTGTCTTAGAAAGATATTACGAAAAGCGATAAAAAAGTGCGGGACATCAACCGATACTTATACACAGCCCGACGGGGCGCAAGGAGAATTTGTGAGGTTTCTCTGCGTATATCAGCGGCAGGGAGAACCGTGCCGGCGGTGTCAAAACGAAATAGTGAAGAAAACCGTAGGCGGCCGGGGGACTTGTTTCTGCCCGGTCTGTCAGAATTAAAAAGGCGTTGGATGAGATCAAGAACATTTCCTGCGGAAAAGGTCAACCGGATCCTTAATGCTTCCTTGGGAGAACCGTTCGTGTTTTTGGAGACCGGAATTTTTTCCCGGGAAAATTCCCGGTCGTTCTTTTTCGGTTCTTTTGTCGATATCCTAAAGTTTCATCCCGGCGATTGTGTCGATACGTTTTTTAAAAAAATAGAAGATCGTTTACGTCAAGGATACTGGATATGCGGATTTTTCAGTTATGAGCTCGGTTATTTTTTAGAAAGAAAACTTGCGCCTTGCCGGGACATTTTTCTCGGCTATCCTCTGGCCTGGATCGGCGTGTGCCGCCGGCCGGTCCGGTATACCCACCCGTTGAGGCAGGACGATAGCAAAGAAGATTTTACTCATCCGCTCGATTTTGATGTTCATCCTAACATCACTCAAAAAGAGTATATCGATAGCATCGCGATGATCAAAGATTATTTAGAACAGGGCGAGACGTATCAGGTAAATTACACGTTTAAATTAAAATCGGAATGTTTTGATTACGAGAGTGTGCCTCTTTATCTGTCTTTGCGTAAAGCTCAGCCTACTTCCTACAGCGCCTTTATCCATACCGAAGACAGGGATTTTCTCTCTTTTTCTCCGGAACTGTTTTTCCGCACCGATCGACGGCGGATAATCACCCGGCCGATGAAAGGGACTATTCAGCGCGGCCGGTATCTCGAGGAGGATGTCCGTTACGAAGACGAATTTTTACGTGACACTAAAATTAAAGCAGAAAATCTTATGATCGTTGACCTTCTCCGTAACGATCTGGGGAAAATCGCTCAAAAAGGTACGGTAAAGGTAGAAGATCTGTTTACTATTGAGAAATATCAGACTCTCTACCAGATGACCTCAACGGTGAGCGCCCGGGTTCCCCGGCAGTATGCTTTAAAAGATATATTCACCGCTCTGTTTCCGTCGGGATCGGTTACCGGCGCGCCTAAGATCCGCACCATGCAGCTCATCCGTGACCTGGAACGCGAGGCGCGGGGGATATATACCGGCGCGATCGGATATCTGGGGCCGCAGGGACAGGGGTGTTTTAACGTCGCCATACGGACGCTGGTAGTGGATCCTTTTAAAAAGAACTGTGAGATAGGTATCGGCGGCGGTATCGTCTATGATTCGGTCGATACCCAGGAATTTAAAGAAGCGTTGCTTAAAGCCGATTTTTTTCTTAAAATACCGCCTGATTTTTCGCTTATCGAAACGATCCGTTGGCATAACGGGTGTTATCTTCTCGACGGCCATCTGGCCCGTCTTAAAAAATCTTGTGCCTATTTTGGGTTTGAATATAATGAGAATAAAATTAAACGTCATGTAAAGAGACTAAAAAGATTTTTTGAGGAAGGGGTTATGTATAAGATAAAAGTTGAAGTAGATCGTACCGGCAAAATTACCTCGACTTTTGAAATCATCGATGAGATTGCGCCGGCGATAAGAGTAAAGATCAGTGATAAAATTATCGATCCGGGCTCATGTTTTCTTTATCATAAAACCACCGAGCGGCTCTTGTACGATAGTGAACGCAACAAAGCCCTGTCTGAAGGGTTTTTTGATGTGTTGTTTTTCAACCGCTATGGTCAGCTTACCGAAGGGGCGGTGACCAATGTGTATATAGAAAAAGATCAGAATCTTTTCACTCCCCCGCTTTCCTGCGGAGTCCTTCCGGGGGTATTACGCGAAGAGTTGTTGCGGCAGGGAAAAGCGCAGGAGAAGATCATGTATAGAGAGGACATCGTCGGTGCCGATAAGATATATGTGGGGAATTCCGTCCGGGGATTATTGGCGGTAGAAGAGATAGAAGGCCTTGTCCGGTCTTTACAAAAAACCGTTTGAGAAGGAAGAAAGGCTCCGTTACAATAATATCGGATCAATGAAATACGATGAAGAAAAAAACAGAAAATAGGGATGCGATAAAACATATCCAGTGTAGTCTGCGCACGATAGAAAAAGTCGCTTATCAGACCTACCGGTTAAGCTTTGTCTCGGAGCATCTTGCGCGATGCGCCCGCCCCGGGCAATTTGTCCATGTGAATGTGGGAGGTGGATTATCGTTACGAAGGCCGTTCAGTATCCATAAGATAAAAGGGAATGAAGTCTTTTTATTATTCCGGGTGGTCGGCCGGGGAACAAGGCGATTGAAAGAATATCACCGCGGCGATACGCTCGACATACTGGGGCCGCTGGGGAATGGGTTTCGTTTTCATGAGGCACATAAATATTCTCATGTGTTTCTCGTTGCCGGAGGGATGGGGGTCGCTCCTTTGGTATTTCTTTCACAAAAAATAGCCCAGGGTACGGGCCGGTCATTAGTAGATGCACATGTGTGTGTAGGCGTAAAAACAAAAAAAGACCTCATTGCTAAAAGTGATTTTCCCCGCCAGTTCAAAATATATACGGCGAGCGATGACGGGACTATAGGGATCAAAGGCTCGGTAATCGATGCGTTGGAGAAAAAACTTATCCAGGTGAAAGATAAGAATCCCCGGATAAAAATATATGCCTGCGGTCCTAAACCGATGTTCGCCGAATGCGCGCGTTTGTTAAAACAATATCCTTTTTGTGATTGCGAAGTCTCTTTTGAGCAGTTCATGGGGTGCGGAATAGGGGTGTGCCTGGGCTGTGTCATCGATACACACGACGGGTATAAACGGGTCTGTAAAGACGGGCCGGTTTTTGATTTAAAGAGTATTTTTTAATAAGGAGGACTCATGAATATAGCCGTGTATATATTGTTAGGGTTGCTCGCGGGAGTCGCCAGCGGCATATTCGGAATCGGCGGCGGCACCATTCTTATTCCGGCATTCATCTTCCTTTTCGGATTGACTCAACATCAAGCTCAAGGTACGACTCTGGCGTTAATGGTCCCGCCGATAGGGCTATTGGCGGCCATGCGCTACTATTCCGAAGGGAACGTCAAAGTATCGCTTGCGATCTTTGTGTGTATCGGTTTTTTTATCGGAGGATATCTGGGGGCCGAAATAGCTCATAGAATAAGCGAGCCGTTGTTGAAGAAAGTCTTTGGAGTATTTTTATTAGGGGTCGCTCTTAAAATGATCCTGGGCAAATAATTCTTTTTATGTCAAAACCAGTCGATATAAAAGTAAAATTAGGCACACTTACTTTAAAGTCACCTATCGTATGCGCTTCCGGGACGTTCGGTTACGGATTAGAGATGAAGGGGCTTACCGACTTTTCGCGATTGGGGGCGTTTATTACCAAAACCATCACGGGTGAGCCCCGCGTGGGCAATCTACCGCCCCGGATCATTGAGGTAGAAACCGGCGTTTTGAATTCTATCGGGCTGGAAAATCCCGGTGTCGATATATTTATTCAAGACTATGTGCCGCACATAAAAAAGATACCGTGTGAATGTATTGTAAGTATCGGCGGGCATACCTTTGAAGAATACAAGGAAGTGTTAAAAAAACTTGAATCGGTAAAAGGTATCAGAGCCTATGAAATAAATTTATCCTGTCCTAACCTGCAGTTAAAACGGATGATTTCCCAGGATCCCCACGCTACCTATAAAGTAGTCAAGACGTTGCGGGCAAAGACCGCAAGGCCCCTGATTGTGAAGGTGACCGGGGAGACAGAAGATATCGCGAAAATAGTCGGTGCGGCAAAGAGCGGCGGGGCTGACGCGGTGTCTCTGGTCAACACTTTTTTCGGCATGGCCATCGATATCGTCCGGCAAAAACCTTATTTAGGCAAAGGCTATGGAGGATATTCCGGAAAAGGAATCAAACCGTTAAGCGTGTATCGGGTATGGAACGCGGCTCAGGCAGTGGATATCCCGCTTATCGGCGGCGGCGGCGTAATGAACGCGGCCGACGCGATAGAATTTTTCCTTGCCGGCGCGCACGTGGTAAGTATCGGTACGCTCAATTTTCTTTATCCGAACGCCTGCGCAGATATTACCGGGGGGATCATCGCGTATATGCGGGCTCATAAAATAAAAAAGATAAACGAATTGACCGGGAGGGCGCATGAATAAACTGGCTTGGGATAAATTGATCGTTGCCTTAGATCTCAACCGGGAAAAAGAGATCAAACGTATTGTAGATGAGCTTTCTCCCCGGGTAAAAAAGTTCAAAGTAGGCCTTATTGCCTATACTCTCTTAGGGCCGAACATCATCCAATGGTTGACGAAGAAAAAAGTCGACGTATTTCTTGATTTAAAACTGTTTGATATCCCTCACACTATGACGGAAGCGGTAAAAGTGATGACCGATATGGGTGTGTGGGGGATCACGGTCCATGCTAAGTCCGGAGGAGAATCGCTCAAAATACTCGCGGATTCATTACGGGAGCATGCGGACAAAAAGAAGCTTCGTAAACCGCTCCTTGTCGGAGTGACTGAACTTACCTCTCAGGTCTCCAGTATTGATAAGGTGTTTTCTCTGGCTCAGGATGCTTCGATCGCCGGATTAGAAGCTGTTGTTTGCAGTGTATGGGAAGCCCGACAAATCAAAACGGACCTTTCACTTATAACCATTACTCCGGGGATCCGCGCCCAAGGCGGCGATGACCAGAGGAGGATCGCAACGGTTGCCGATGCCCTGCGCGCTCAAGTGGATTATTTTGTGGTCGGCCGGCCGATTATCCAGCAGGCAGATTATATGGATGCTGCCCGCCGTCTCTTAAAGAGCACCTGAACCCATGCCCGCCCTTTCTTAAAATTCAATTACGTCAAAATCCGAAGGGAAAAACAGCCTTTTACCGAAAGGTTTTAATTCTTTTTTTATCTTTTGTTCTTCGTCTTTACGCAGTAATAAAAAATGTACCGGGATTATTTTTTTTATTTTCGAACGAATAAACGTCACGGTAAGGTCTTTAGCGTTGGTATGGACTTCATCCAACCGGGGATGCCTGCGGAAATAAGAAGACGACGCGGTACAGTCATGAATAAGATAATCGCAATCTGCGGCCTGGGCGATTACGGATGAGCAAAGGGCAGTATCTGAACTGTATAATATATTCTTTTTTCGAAACGATATTTTCGTTCCGAAAGAATCATCGACGTGACAATTCTTTACCGCGCGTATGGTAAGACCGCCATGAGAATAGAAATATTTTTTTGAAAAGACATCCTTAAATTCTATTTTGGGATACCGCGGGCGGGTAAGGTCCATTTTTTTAAGAAGCGTTTTCAATAAACCGATCACCGCAAGGTTGCTGTATATCGTTACTTTTGTGTTTATATAAGCTTGAGCGTGGATGAGGTGGAACAGTCCGTAATAATGATCGATATGGTGATGAGTGATGATTACCCGGCGGATTTTTTTGAAATCGATATGGGCTTTAGAGAGTTTCTGGACGAGTGAGCCGGGGCAATCGATTAATAAAGAGGTATTTCCATAGCGTAAGAGTAAGGCGGTATTATCGCGTCGAACCGAGGGGATACTGGAAGATGTTCCCAGAAAAATAAGTTTTGCCATTCTATCGGCGGGCTTTTTTTATCGTAAGTAAGGTTAAGATACCGGCAATAATCAGACAGCATATGGCGGCAATTTCTTTTCCTAACAGCATAAAGATACCGGTTGCGCACCAGTTTATCGTCACCATATAAATAATAAGCAGAGCGCGGTGATAACGGATACCCTTTTTTGTCAGCCGCATAAAAATATGGTCATTACTTTTATGTAACGGAAGGATCCCCCTTTTAGCCCGGGCGAAGATGAGGAAGAAAGTGTCGAGAATGGGGAAGGCCAGAAAAAGGAGAGGAATCAAAACGGTATAGGTCCGTGCGATGGCCGTATAATCTATGTGCATACTTAAGGACGCAAAAAGGAATCCCAGGAAGTGACTTCCTGAATTTCCTAAATACATCCTGGCTGGGGGGACATTAAGGACGTAAAACGCGAATAACGTCGCCGAAATACAGATAAAAAGATGAGTGATGATGATATCGTTGCAAAGGAATGCAGCGATCGCAAAGGAAAGTCCGGTCAGCAGGCTCACTCCGCTGCAGAGGCCGTCATTGATATCGAGTAAATTAAAGGCATTGGTGATACCCACCAGCCACAAAAAGGAAATAAGATAGTTAAGGTATCCCGGCAAAAAATATATGTGTACCCCTTTGGCAGTCAAAAGAAACAGGGCGAATACGACAATCTGGATTATCAGTTTTAAAAGAAGCGAAAGCTCGCGGATATCGTCCAGTAATCCTACGAAGAAAATAATAGAGGCAAAAAGACAGATGTTGAGCAGCTCCGGCGGTAACGGAGAACGGTAAAAATGAATATAGGCGAGAAACAGAGTACCGGAAAACAGTATGCCGGTCCCGCCCAGGACCGAGACTCCCTGGTCCTGAAACTGCTTGATCCGGGATGAGATTTTGAGCAGGAATGAAAAGAAAACAAAAGAAATGGTGAGCGTCAGGAAAAAATTTAATGCATATGTCATATACACAATCGAGAATATAACGAATCTATTTCTCTTAAGGCCCTTTGTTCGGACCAGTAATCGCGAAGAATATTTTTCCTGGCGTGTGAGACTATTATATTCCAATACTCGATATTCTGCAATAACTCTCGGCATACTTTTCCTAAAGAATCAAGCGAGTCAAGTCTCACGATCCGGCCTTGTTCGTTTTGCGAAACGATATCGTGTATGCCTTGCGTGTCGCTGACTAAAACCGGTATTCCCGAAAGCACCGCTTCGATAAGCGCCATCGGCAATCCTTCCCAGAGTGAAGAAAGTACAAACAGCGAGGCGTGCGTATAGAAAAAAGAAAGATCTTCATGCCAATCAATCAAATGCACGTTTTCTTTGAGGCCAAGATTTTTTATTCTTTTTTCTAATTGTTTTCTTAACGGGCCTTCGCCGATAATGTAGAACTGAGCATTTTTGAATGTTTCGGTGACATAGGCAGCCATGGAGAGAAAATGCATCAGTCCTTTTTGTGGTTTCAGCGCAGAAACCGTAATGATCATGGGGTTATTTTTTAACGGAGGGGACCGGTGACGGTATATTTTTTCGCAGTATTCTACGTGTACGCCGCAGTGGATAAGTTCCATCTTCTCAGGGGGCGCGATTTTCTTTTGTAACGCGGTATTCAAATCGGCAGAGGAAACGATGATGATCTTTCGAGTGATCCGCGCGCTGATCCTTTCCAGAAATGCATAAAACCCATACGTAAGAATATTCATCGGATAGTGAAACGGCCAGCCATGGACCGTATAGACGATATTTTTTACGCCGGATGCATATGCCGCCCATCGTCCCAGAAAAGAGCCTTTGGGAGAATGAGTGTGGACGAGCGAGAATGTATGTTTTTTTATATAAAAATAGATCGTGAAAAAACTTGCGATATCATTAAATAAATTGATGTGTCTGACCAGAGCCGGGATGCATATAACCTTTAATTGAGGAAATTTGATCAGCTTTTGCAAGAAAAAGCCGTCTCTTCCGGTGATAAGGTGTACGGTATATCCGGATGCCAGGCAATGGTCTATAAGAGAAAACAGGTGTTTCTGGGCGCCGCCTAACTTTAAATGGGTAATGATAAAGAGGATTTTCTTTTCCGGATTTTTCATCGTGCAAGAATGTTTTCAATAGCTTGTGTATAATAATCGACCGAGAGAGCAAAAGGAACGAATAATTCTTTAACGGTTTCTTTTTTTGATGTCCGGCATTGGAGTATGGCTTCCTCGAGTGTGTCCTGGCGTAACTCTTCACCTTGCGAGAACAGCGTGCCGATTTCTTTAAATCCCCCGGAGCCGGGGAAAAGACACCGTTTCTGAAAGCTGAGGGCCTCGGCGAGCGCTATCCCGAACGGTTCGATCCGGCAAAAAGGGAAGATACATATGTCACTGGCCGAGAGTAGCTTATCGATATCGTTACGGGCACCTACATAGCGGATGTTATTCGGACAGTGGGTGCGGATGAAATGTAACAGGTTTTTTTTGTACATACTATTCCGTAATGTTTTCACGCCGATATCGCCTACGATAAGGAGAATTACCTCAGGATATTTTTTCAGTATTGTATGGTAAGAACGAAGAAACTCCAACTGACCTTTTGAAGGGTGGATGCGCGCGATTATCGTAAGGACGATAGCTGCTTGAGGTAACGCCAGATCTCTTCGGGCCCGGGCCGGGGCATAGATTCGATATTGCGCCGGATCGATCGGATTATACACCACTTTAGTCGAATCCGGAAGAGCAAGATATGTTTTAATCGTGTGTGAAGCGCAGATGATCGCAGAAGAGAAAGTCTGGATATACCGGGAACATAACCGGTTTAACGCCACCCGCGGGCTCATCTCCCAGATATACCAGATGTGTGTGCGTTTCAAAATCCAGGCGATAAGCGCAGGGGTCGGGATCAATAAGCTGTTCGTACAGACGATATCTATTTTTTTTACGGCAATATAGAGAGTGAAGTACCCTACATTGAGCAGAGAATACATCAAAAAGAACAGATAATAGAGGGGAGAATACGAATTGACGAGTATCGCAAGAGGAAATATTTTTATCCGGCAAGAAAAGGGTAACCTTCTCAATTGTTCGACGAGCGGCCCGGTTTCGGGAAGGATTACGGTAACCTCGAACCTATCGCCAATAGCTTTGATAAAATTCATAAGCCCGCGTTCGGTCCCATAAAGGTTCGCGGCCGGATTAAATATGATTATTTTTTTCTTTTTGCCATTTTTCATAGAGGTCGGAAAATATGTTAAAAGCGTACTTGTTGGTTAAGAAAAAATGAACGGTACGGATAACATCATAGAAAAAACTTCTTATAAAAAAGGAAGCCATATTTTTTCCCCGATAATGTTTGAGGATCATGTAAAGACGGTTACGGAATGAGAAATAACGCCGGCGTTGGTCTGAAAACCCGGAACTTTTTCCCCGGTGGCTGCAGGTTAATTGCGGAAACATAAGGCAAAGGAATCCTTTCTCCTTAAACCGTAAGGCCAGGTCGGCATCTTCTCCGATAAAAAAGAAGTCTTCGTCAAAATAAGAATGCTCTTTTACCAAATCGAGATACTTTTTACGGTAGATCGCACAGCAGGTGTTGGGGCCGTCGATAGGTTTTCTTTTCCCCAATGAGGCGGTATCCTTATTTTTGCCGATATCATGGGTTCTTAATAGAGAGGAGACGGCTAGTCCGCAAGAGAATATTTTGTCGGTGCCGGACTGGATGGTTTTTGGCGAGATGGCGGCGACACTTTCAGGCAGTTTTTTCAGGATCCTCTTGAGGTTTTTAAAAAATCCTTTACTTAACATCACGTCACAATCCATACATAAAATATATTCTTCCTGGGCCCGGTCGATTCCCTGATTACGAGCGGCGCTTGCTCCGCGATTGTGGGAGTTTGCGATAAGGGTGATATCGGGGTATCGGTTTTGGATAAATTCTTTGGTCCCGTCGTTTGATCCGTTATCAATAATGATCAATTCCTGGAAATAACCGGGTGCGGCCAGGAGGGGATGTAACGTGTCGGCGATGAGGTCCCGGCAATTATAGGTAGGCATTACGATTGAGATCGACATATTTCTCCGATAGGAATAAGGATTAAGTAGAAATATGGTTCCTCCGGTAATGACGATGCGTGTAATAAAACATTGTCATCATAGTATCATATTTGGGATATTGTATGCAAGAGATTGTCTATGTCCGGCAGGGAGATAGAAACCACACCGAAGAGCAGCGGACAGATGATCTGCCGGTCGATCCTGAGGCAATAGCTGGCTTGACACTCAAATCGAACCCAGTACAATGATTTTAAATATATTTTTAAGGCTTAGCGTATACGTTGAGATAAAGTACATCTAAAAAAGTGGGCATATATAAAATTTATGTAGAACTTGTCCGCCCTTTTACCCTTCTGGCTCCGGTGAGCGGGGTAATCGCCGGAGGAATAATCGCATCGAGAAATTTCCCTGATGTGAAGGTAATTATAGGGGCATGTGCCGGGATGTTTCTTAATGCCGCCTCTAATGTCATTAACCAGTATTTTGACTACGAAGCGGATGCAATTAATAAGCCGCAAAGGCCTATCCCTTCCAAAAGGATCTTACGGTCTCAGGCGTTGATATTTGCCATAACCCTTTATATCGTAAGTTTTTCCCTTGCCGGGAGCGTGGGGTTAAGATTCTTTTTGCTTATTATATGCGGATCGCTATTTACCTTTTTCTATTCAGCTCCTCCGTTGCGGAGTAAAAAGAAGCCTTTTTTAAACAATCTCGCGATCGCATTTCCTCGCGGGGCGGGTGTAATCCTTGCCGGATGGAGTATAAAAAAGACGATTTTTACGTGGGAGCCATGGTTTATCGGATTCATGTTTACACTCTACCTTTGGGGGGCGGTCACGACAAAAGACTTTAATGATATTGCCGGTGATGAGTGCGAAGGGGTCAAAACACTCCCGGTCCTTTATGGACGGGAGAAAACGATTAAGCTCATCGCCCCATTTTTTTATATCCCTTTTTTCATGATACCGTTAGGGATACTATGGAACATATTGCCCGTGAGCGTATTCCCGCTTCTTTTATTAAGTGTGTGGGGAAGGTATGTCGTATATCTTATCAGGAAATATCCCTGTCGTGTAGCCGGTAACGAAAACCATATTTCTTGGTGGCATATGTATTGTATACTGATTACCGGCCATATCGGCCTTAGCATCGCCTATTTGGTCTCTTTATGAAGCTCAATCCGGGGTTCCTCAAACTAGACCTTTTCTGCAGAGGGATAAGAATCGATGCCAGCTGTAGATTAAACGATGATGCCCGTTCGGTTTCCCGGACGCGGGGTGGATTAGGCAGCGGGTTGGAAATAATACTTCCGGACGGCCTCTATGCAAACGTGCCGATAGAGGAACATTTTGTTGCTAAGAGTCCGTATGTGCTTTACAAAAAAAAGGATACTTATTTTATCGAGAAAGAAAACGTAAAGCTTTGTACGGTAAAAATCCCTCCCCGTCCCCGGTTTTATGCTCAGAAGACAAAAGCCGGTAAGCCAATGTCGCGCATAGGAATGATGCAAGGTACCTATTTGGGGATATACCCCACGAACATATGTGAGTTCTGGCAAATGGATCCCCGGATGAACTGCCGGTTCTGTTCAATAGGCCTCAATGTCGGCAGTACCGAGGAAACTGAAAAAACGGTCGAAGACGTGATGGAAACCGTGACTGCGGCTCAACAGGAAGAACATATCACTTTTGTCCATTTTAATACGGGATTTCTTTGGGGTGACGAGTTGAAGATATTGGGCCCGTATATTAAAGCCGTCAAAAAAAGAAAGCTTATGGTGGGAGTACAATGCCCGCCGGTCGCCGAACGGGAATATTATAAAAATCTTAAAAAGCTCGGAGTGGACCATCTTTCGTTCTGCGTAGAGGTATTCGATAAAGAAAAATTTAAGGAGATCTGTCCGGGTAAACATCGGTATCTCACGCAGGAAACATATCTGGATACGATCGAATATTGTTCAAAGATGTTCGGTAAAGGGAGGGTTGCCGGCGAAATCATTGCCGGATTAGAACCGGTTTCAAGTACGATCGCGGCTATTGAATATTTCGCAAAGAGAGGCGTCGTATCTACGGTATGCGTGTTCCGTCCTTGCCTAGGTACTGATTTTGCCCATCTTGATCCACCGCAACCTGACGAATTGATCCCCGTATTCCGACGGATGTATGAAGTGTGTATGGAGAATAAGATCCCCATCGGTATTGCTCCGAGGATTAAAGTGAGTCTGGTGTTGTTACCGGAAGAAGGCAGATATTTTGTGGACAAGGATTTTCGTCGGTTCGTTTTTGTCAAATTGCAGTTTACCGTATTGAAAATACTTTACCGGTTTTATTTAAAATTGCGTAAGATATTCCTATGAAGACAAAGAAGATCCTTTTAATAAGGCCGCCGCGATATCTCTGGCCGTTTATAAACGAGTCCGACAATTTCCTTCTTCCTTTAGGGCTTCCCTGTATTGCTGCCGCTATCCGGGAAAGTTTTCCGGATATCGAGTTGAAAATAATCGACTGTCCGCCGCTTAAGATCGGCTGGAAGGCCCTTGCCGATATCGTCCGCCGCGAACGTCCGGACATCGTCGGTGCGGGAGAAGAGGCGTTATATCATCATGAAGCGGTTCGATTATACAAGCTGGTAAAAGAGATCAATCCCGATACCGTCACGTTCGCCGGCGGGCATTTCTTTTCCTGGATGGTCGACTATTCATTAACTAAATTCCCTATCGATGTTATCGTGCGGTTTGAAGGAGAACGTACCGTCGTCGATCTCATCCAGACGTTACGCGAAGGGAAAAGCCTGGACGCGGTCCCGGGGATCGCGTATAAACGGAACGGAAAGCCTGTCACTACGGCTCTACGCCCGTTAGTCAAAAATCTCGATGATCTGCCTCTTCCCGCGTATGATCTGATGCCTATGGGGAAATACTCCCCTTTCGGGTATCTCTGGCCAGTAAGTGCGACATTGGAACATTCCCGCGGCTGTATCGACAAATGTACTTTCTGTTCGTTATGGACGTTCTGGGGCAGACAGGAAAAGACTGAGATAGAAAAAGGCGAACTGGAAGTGATGCCGCATTATCGTTCAAAAAGTGTTGAACGGACATTAGAAGAAATAGACATTGTCTATAAAAAATATAACCGTAAATATATTATTTGGGCTGATCCTACGTTTAATGTCGATCCGCGTTGGACTGACGCTTTTTGCGAAGGGCTTTTAAAACGGAATTATAAAGACCTTAAATGGTGGGCGTTTATCCGGGCCGATTTCGCCTTGCGGGATGAGCGGATGGGCGTTTTAAAGAAAATGGTCCGGGCCGGGCTGGTCCACCCTCTGATCGGAATTGAACGGGGTTGTACCGAACATCTACGGCTGGTGAATAAATCCGAATATACCCGGGATATGGTGAAAGAAGTATTTACTCTTTTTAAGAGAAAATATCCCCAGGTGTTCCGTCAGGGGACTTTTGTCACCTGTCTCCCTTTCGAAACCGAATGTTCCATGTTCGATCTGGTCAAGTATGCGGTTGAAATCGATATCGATTATCCCGCCTTCCATCCCGTTGCTCCGGTTCCTGGGACTTACCTCTATCAACAGGCAAAAGAAGACGGTCTTATCGATGACCCCGATTTTACCCATTATGACTGGTCTACCCCGATACTGCGTTCCGAACAAGGTTTTTCCCGAAAAGAGCTGGCAAAATTGAATATGGAGTTGAATAAACGTTATGTGCTGTACCGTCCGCACTGGCTCATCCGAGGACTTTTCTCGCCCTACCGGCATAAACGGGGACTTTACTGGTGGTTTTTTACAAATACGATACGGATGCTCTTTTTAGAATTAAAAGATGTGATGTTGAGAAAGAAAGATTTCGAAGGGCTTACCGGATTTATGCGTCTTAGGAAACCGGACTGGTACGATACCTAGGGGCTAAAAGAAATATATCGTGATGAACGTTTTGTTGATTAACCCAGCGAACACGTATATAGCGAAATCAAATTTTCCTACCATTATTGATGAGGCAGCGATGGCTTCTCCTCCTCTGGGGCTGCTTTATGTAGCGACTTATCTTAAGCATTCTACTCAGCATCAGGTGAAAGTAATCGATTTACAGTTGAGGAGTGCTCGATCCTTAAAAATAGAAAGTGTTATCCATCAATTCAAGCCGGATGTGGTGGGGATGTACACCACATCATTTACGCTTTTTGATGTGTATTGTATTGCCGAGTCGATAAAGCGGTATGCTCCTTCTGCGCATATAAGTTTAGGCGGCCCTCATGTGAACATTTATCCTGAAGAAACACTTTCCAGTCCGGCGATTGATTCGATTATCCTGGGACACGGCGAGATCCCTTTTACCCAGTTGGTTTCTCTTTTGGAGAAAAAAGCCGATCTGTATCCGGTACGGGGATTGTTATATAAGGAAAACGGCACAATAATCAAGACCCAGCCTCCCGATGAGGGGTATGATTTAGACTCATTACCTTTTCCCGACCGGACGCTACTTCCCATATCCGAATATTATAATGTCCTTTCCGAAGACTCTCCCTCGACGACAATGATCTCAAGCCTGGGCTGTCCTTATCAGTGCATGTTTTGCTATAATCCCCCTTCTAATAGAAAGGTGCGGTTTCGCAGGAGCGACCATATCGTAGAAGAGATGAAACAGTGTTCCCGGTTGGGAATAAAAGAGATATTTTTTGTCGATGAAGTATTTTTATTAGATCAATCCCGGGCGGAGGACATTTGTAATAGGATCATTGCTCAGGGATTGAACCTACGGTGGGGGATCCGTACCCGCGTCGATACCGTCAAGAGTTTTGATGTATTAAAAAGGTTAAAACAGGCAGGGTGCAAGAGGATCCAGCTTGGTGTTGAAGCGGGAACGGAAAGGACGCTTGAGGTGCTGAAGAAAAGGTTTAGTCTTACTCAGGTTGAGCGCGCTTTTGAAAAAGTAAAACGTGCCGGTCTGGAAACCGTCGCGTATTTTATGATCGGCTCTCCCGAAGAACAGAGAGCAGATATTTTGAGCACTATAGATCTTGCGATCAGATTGGACCCGGATTATGCGCATTTTTCGATTACTACCCCTTTTCCCGGGACCGAATTATATGAACTTGGATTAAAGGAAAAAATTTATGAAAAAGATTTTTGGAAAGAATTCGCTCTTTGTCCGCGTCCGAATTTCTCGCCCCATCTCTGGGATAAGCATATATCGGAAAAAGAAATCGAAGAGATGTTCAAATACGCGTACCGGCGTTTTTATATGCGTCCCGATTTTATTGTGAGGAATATATTTAAACACATGGGGCAGCCAGGATTGTTAAGAAATTTTATGAGAAAGATTGAAATGGGCTGGGCTCTGTTTAACTATCTCTATCATTAAATATATGAAATTGCCTGTGCCAATATGATCGTCGCTCTTGTCCCGGTATATAATGAGGAAATAGATATCATTCACGTGCTTGAACGATTAATCCAATATGTCGATGCTTTAATCGTGGTGAATGACGGTTCCAGTGATTCTTCTCATTCTTTGATCACTCGCTGGCGGGCAGATAAACCGAACGTTTTTTACTTGTTTCTTCCCGTAAATAAAGGGATGTCGACCGCATTGCTTTCTGGTTTTAAGTTCTTTCTGCGGCAAGTAGAGAGGCAGGTATTTTCTCTCTCTGATGCAGTAGTCACAATCGATGCCGATGGTCAGCATGACCCTCAGGATATCCCCCCGATGCACGAGTTTTTTAAAAGAAATAATCTGGACGTCCTTATCGGCCGCCGCGACTTTACATGTTATCCTTATCATCGCGTGATAGGCAATAAAATCCTTTCTCTTTTTGCGTCATTGATAGGAGGCTATCGCTTTCAGGATGTTGAATGTGGATTTAAGATATTGAGCATGAGTTTTCTTGAAGATCTGATAGATTATTATATCGGATTCCGTTATTCCTGTGCGAACGAGATCGGCGTTATCGCCGGATTACTCGGTTATCGCATAGATAATTCTTATGATGTGAAAGTGGCGCGTTATCGCCGCCGCGGCCCGATCTTTTTCGACTTGTTTCTGAATAGTATGTGTTCACTGTTGGTCTCTTTGAAAATCCGCTTGAAACGGGTATTCGGAAAAAGTATGTATCGAATCCGCCATTTTCTTCCCGACAATTCTTTTGAGTTTCCTGGCATGAAAGATCACGAGCTCAATATAAATCTGCCGAACAAATAATGTAGTTTTTTAGCCCTGTCTTTTCGACCCGTCCTGCGGGAATAAGCTTAAGCGGCGGAGGTTCCCGGCTGGTTATTTCCGAACAAGATAATCGCCTATCGCAAGATAGTGTAAGTCGGAACGGATAAATGTCCGGATCGCATCGGTGGGAGTGCAGACGATAGGTTCTTTCCCGATATTGAATGATGTGTTGAGAATAAGCGGTATCCCGGACAGTTTTTCAAATTCCGAGATCAGCTTCCAATAACGGGGATTGTTCTTTTCACTGACAAGGTGAGGACGAGTTGTCCCGTCGACATGGACTACTGCGGGAGTTTTGATTTTACCCTGCGCGGACATCTCACACGCAATTGCCATAAACGGGGATTGTCGGCTGGTTACGAGATACGCATCTTTTTCCCGATCCAGAAGAGAAGGCGCCAGCGGCCGCCAAGGTTCACGTTTTTTGATCGCGTTCACCAGGTCTCTTGTCGAAACCTTTGCCGGATTCGCTACTATTGAACGGGCGCCCAGCGCGCGCGGCCCGATTTCCATTCTCCCCTGGAACCAGGCTACAATTTTTTCCTGAAAAAGCAGATGCGCGACTTTTCCGGCAATATCCGGTTCGTGCTGAAATGTTAAAGAATGCTCTTTTAATGCCGAATAAATCTGATGATCGGAAAATTCAGGGCCATAATAGGGATGTTCAAAAACGGTGTCCGGCCGATCTCCTTTTTCTTTCGCCGCATATAATGCCGCACCGAGAGCAGCTCCGGCATCATGCGGTACGGGAGGGACAAATAAGTCATCAATATATTCTTGTGTCGCTATTTCCCCGTTCATTTTACAGTTTAATGTTACCCCTCCGGCCAGACATAATTTTCCGGAAAATCCACCTCGAGAAGAAAGAATACGTACAAGTCGACCGGTAATCTCTTCCAATATATATTGAGCTGAAAACGCGATATTTTTATATTTCTGAGTAAAGGTATCCGGCTCAATACGCGCAGGACCCAGCAGGGAAACCATCCGGTCGCTATAGACAGTGCCTTGAGAGTGGCTGCCTAAAAAACTATAGGTAGCGTCGTAACGGTAGTTTCCGTCAGCATCAAAAGAAATCATCTTTTTCAGTAACGAATGGATAGAGGGATCATAATTCCCGTATCCGGCCAGCCCCATCAGTTTCCCTTCTCCTTGATTCGGAGTGAACCCTAAAAATTCAGTAAGGCTCTGGTAAAACCATCCCAGAGAATGGGGGATAGAGAAAGAATGTGCCTGGTGTAATGCGAAGTTTTTTCCCAAAAATACCGAGGTGCATTTTTCTTCGCCACTTCCGTCTATGATAAGAATGTCGGCTTCTTCAAAACCCGAAGTGTAAAATGCACAGGCAGCATGGGCAAGATGATGAGGAATAAAAATAACTGGAGGGATTTTCCCTGAAAACCCTGCAGTCCGCAGCATTACCTCAATGCACCGTATTACGTTGCCCCTTTGATACTTATATAATTCTTTTATTGCAGGGATCAACGATCCGCTGCCGGTTTTTTTTGCATATAAAAGGTAGGTGCGTAGGAAAAAATATGGCATAAAAAAAAGATATTTATGCGTATCCCAAGGAAAGGCAATATAATCAATTTCGTCTAGAGTGCGTATGTGTGCGAAATCAAGACAAAACCCGGCTGCGTGTGCGGGCATTATTCCGAAAGAGCCTTTTATTCGAGTAAACCGTTCTTCTTCAGCCATTGCGGTTAATCTTCCGTCTTGAACCAGGCAGGCAGCAGGAGCAATCCCTAACCCATTGATCCCAAGGATATTCATTTTTACACTCCTAACACAGTATCGATACGCGTGAAACGGAAAGCCCGAAAAAGAATTTTTAACCGGGCAACGGTCGAATGTATATTATGATAAGATAAAAACCGTCCGATCGGATTAATCCTGATCCTGGGGGTGTGTTCAAAACATTCCCAGGGGTGAATGTAGAGCAGTAAAGGACGGTGTCGGCTGATGTGCGTCAATATCCTTTTCTGCAGCCAAAACGGATATATTCGTAAATAAGTCCCGCCGGTAATAGGGAGGCGTATTCTTCCGAATTGAGATACGGTTACCGGGAATTCTTTTAATGTGCTGGTCGCATCGGCAATAGTAATATCGGAGGCGTTTATTCCATATGCCGAAAGCGGCGCGCCGGCGCACTCGTAGAAATAAGGAAATGTGACCGGAAACACGCTTGAATCATATGTAAACCCGCAGGATTTTAAAATATCGACAGCCCACGCGGTTTTTTGAGTAAGCGAAAAATTAGGGGCCCGGAACCCTTTTATTGCCGCACTTCCCAAGATGGATCCAAACAGGTTTTTTGCTTTTACCAGTTCGTCTTGAAAAGAAACTGGGGTGAGTTTGTAAAGAGGAGTATGAGAAAATCCGTGAAAAGCGACCTCATGGCCGGCATGAAAAATTGTGTGTATTAATTGAGGATGTTCTTGAGCGATTTCCCCTACAATAAAGAAAGTGGCTTTTATATCATAGTCGTTGAGCAGTGTGAGTAACTCATTACTAGAATCCCATATTTGACTTTCTTTCGGGGTTTTTATAGAGCCTTTTACGAGCGCAGGATGGTACCATTCTTCAAGGTCAATGCTTAACGCATGTAACAGATTGTCCATTGTGCTATCGGTAGTAGGGAAAATTATTATAGGGTAAAATATCTTAAGGCGCAATGATTTTGAATAGGCTCATTGCGGTTATCTTGAAAAAAAAGGGCACAATGGTATAATAAACAGTCTTCTTGGTGCCGGAATTCCGGCAGGTTTTTTCGAAGAATATAATTATGTGCGGTATTTTTGGTGTTATTGCTGCCCCGAGCGCAAAATTCTCACCGAATAGATTCAAGAATACAGTTAATCAACTTTTTCTTCTTTCTGAATCGCGGGGAAAAGAAGCTTCAGGGATCGGACTGTATTATCAAAAAAAGACAAGAATTTATAAAGAGCCGTTTCGTTCCAGGGACTTCATCCGTTGCCGGATATATAACACAATTCTTGATGATGCGGCGCAATGCCTTAGGCATAACGTGCCGATCGTCGTGTTAGGCCATACCCGCCTTGCGACGAATGGGCCCCAGAGGGAAAATGATAATAACAATCCGATTAAAACCCATGAAATCATAGGGGTTCATAACGGCATTGTGGTGAATGCGGATGCGCTTTGGGAACATTATTTTTCTGTTGGACGCACATCCCAGGTAGATAGTGAAGTATTATTTGCGTTACTCGATGACCTCACTCAAAAAGGTTTTTCTCCCCAAGAATCATTGAGTTGGATATTTAGTCATATTGAGGGGTCGGCTTCAATCGCCGCTCTCTTGATGAACCGGCAGGAAACCGTATTTGCCACCAATACCGGCTCTCTTTATCTGTGCAGTAACCGTGAAAAAGATATTTTTCTGTGTGCATCGGAATCGACTACTCTGCGTGCCGTGTTAAGAAAACAGCGGTTAGAACGGCATCCCGGGGAGTTTGCGATGTTCCAATTAAAACCGAGTCAGGCCTATTTGTTTGATATAAAGCACAATGTCCAATCTTTTCTTTTTCTAAATCCTTCACAATCCGTTCAAAAAGAATGTGCTTTTGAGGAAAAATTCTCATGAGACGGTGTGTACAATGCATTCTTCCGGACACGATGCCTTTTATCCGATTCAATGGAAGCGGGGTGTGCAATTATTGTGGTGAGTATAAGAAGATCCAGGTGAAAGGAGAAGAAACACTCAAAGAGCTCACAGAGCGATATCGCAGTAAATCCGGTGAGCCCGATTGTGTGGTAGCCTTTAGCGGAGGCCGCGACAGTTCATATGGTCTTCATTATGTAAAGCGTATCCTGAAGATGAATCCGATCGCCTTTACCTATGATTGGGGAATGGTCGCGGATGTGGGACGAAGAAACCAGGCTCGTATGGTAGGCACATTGGGAATAGAACATGTAATTATTTCAGGAGATATCCCGAGAAAAAGGAGGTACATAAAACAGTATATCACCGCCTGGCTTAACCGGCCTCATTTGGGAATGGTGCCGCTTTTTATGGCCGGAGATAAACCGGTAGAATATTATGTGACTAAAGTCGCCCGAGCCCGCGGTATTAAATTGATTTTCCTTTGCCGGGGCAATGAACTGGAAACATCCGAGTATAAGTTTGGATTTTTAGGAGTAAAACACAGTGAGCCGCACGGAGTTATGCATGATTTAGCTCTGGGGGGGAGAATAAAGCTCGCTTTATCTGCCGGATGGCAACATCTGCTTAATCCGGTGTATTTCAATAGGTCGCTATGGGAAACGTTATTTGCTTATTGGAGCACCTATATGATCCGTTTTAATTTTATATACCTTTGGCATTATCTGAAATGGGATGAAGAGACAATTGTCCGCACGTTGAAAGAAGAGTATAATTGGAAAACAGAAAATGATACAATCCTTACGTGGAGGACCGATGATGGGACTTCTCCTTTTTATAATTATATCTATTGTACCGTAGCCGGGTTTACCGAAAACGATGTGTTCCGCAGTAACCAGATACGTGAAGGCATGCTTACCCGGGATGATGCCTTGAGGATCGTGAGGGAAGAAAACCGACCGAGGTACGATGAGATCCGGGCTTATTTACAAAAAGTAGGCCTTGACTATGAACCGGTGATGGCCAAGATCGATGCGATCCCGAAAATGTATGAAAAGGTTACCTATGTGTGAGTGTGCCCGGCCTGTCTGGGAAAGATGGAAAAAGAAGATTTCTACGAAGAAATTGCTGCTGTTGGCGATTCTTCTTATAGCGGCATTCCTGCGGTTAGTTAATCTTTATTCACAATCCCCGAATTTATTCAGTGAGCTTGGCTGGGTCTGGTCACGGCGATTGAACTATTTACCGCCGCAATGTACGCTTATATTAGATAAGTGGCCTTTTCATAATTTAATTCACTTTATCGCAGAGTGGTTCCTCTATGCGTTGGGGTATATGTTCGGTTTTTTTAAGTCAGTAGTTGATTTTGATTCCAGACGGCTCACCGATGTATGGATGTTCCTTTTTACCGGAAGAATGGTCAACGCGTTGTTCGGGATAGCTACTGTATATGTGGCATATCTTATCGGGAAACAGAATGAGGATGAAAATACGGGATTGTTGAGCGCTTTATTTTTATCAGTGATGTATCTGCATGTGCGGGAATCACGGTTTATTGCCTATAGGATCCCTCTGGTTTTTTTTGTGACACTGGCTTTTCTTTTTCTGTTGCGTATGTTCGAAGGGAAAAGGAAATATTATCTGCTCACGGGATTCCTTATCGGATTGGGAGGCGCGATCAAACCAAGTTCTTTTGTAACGGTTGCGCCTTTCCTTTTGGCCCATGTACTAAGGTTTACTACTGTTTCTGAGGCTTTTAAGAAAACATCGCTCAAGCCATTATTCGCGGGCATCGTTTTCATAGCGCTTGGCTTTTTTGCCGGTTATCCGTTATTTTTTAAAAATCTGGATGCAATTCTATTTGCTTTTAAACATTATTCGGTAACGTTAACTACCGAGTTGCCTTGGTCTTTTCCGGATTCTCCTTCGTGGTCGGGGTATGTGCGTATCCTCTATGAAAGTGTCGGTTTGAGTTTTCTTATCCCGTTCGTAGCCGGGGCGGTATATAGCGTGTGGAGAAAAGACCGAAAAATGATAGTAGTGACGGGATACGTTCTCTGTATCTATATTTGTTTATGCGGTATGCGGATACTGATGCCTTACTATACCCTTTATATGCTTCCTTTTATCGCTTTTATCGGAGCTTCCTTTCTCGGGCGCATGAAGAGTTATTTTCCGTTACGCCCGGCAACATCTATTATATTTATAGGGATAATTTTAGTGTTAATCTCATCTCCGGTTCTTAAGATATTCCGCGGTCCTCTGTTGAAAGCGAGTAACAACCGGGAGAAAGTACTTAAAGAATTTCTGGAAACAGTCGTTCCCCCAGATAAAGTGTTATTGGACGACCGGGGTCATCTCGTTGATACGCTGCCGATTATCCTTAAGATCTCTGATCGATATTATTCCCCTAAAAGCTATTCTAAATTGTACCCGAAAAGAAGATAAACACATGAAATTTGTTATTCCTACGAATTGGGAGAACGCTCTTTTAGACGCGATCCCTCACGATACCGTAGAGGAATTGTACGGAGCTTTAGCCTATGACCCGGTCGGCGGAGGGAGACCGTCTTTTATGTTACCGCACATCTCGCGCGGCCGATTCAAACGCCATGTAAAAGAAGTACGGGATAAAGGATATCGGTTTAACTATCTGCTCAATGCGGTGTGTCTGGATAATCGTGAATTCACCCGCGCCGGCCAGCGGAAGATCCGGCATTTTCTGCAATGGCTTATTGATAGCGGCGTCGAATCGGTAACCGTATCGATCCCTTATTTGTTGGAACTTATCAAACATAATTATCCGACGCTTACGGTGTCGGTATCGACCATGGCCGGCGTAGATTCTCTTGTGCGGGCCCGTTATTGGGAATCGTTAGGTGCCGATAAAATAACTTTGGCGACGACATCGAGTGTTATCCGCAATTTTCCTCTCTTACGGCTTTTGAAAAAACAGCTGCGCTGCGAAATCCAGCTTATCGCCAATCTTACCTGTCTTTCCGAATGCCCCTTCTGGCAATACCATGCCGTGTCGCATGCTCACGCCTCTCAATCCGGTCATCCTTCGGGAGGATTCCTGATCGATTATTGTTTCTTGCGCTGTAACTATATAAAATTATGCGATCCCGGTGAATTCATCTATTCGGCCTGGATCCGGCCGGAAGATGTGGGTTACTATGAAGAAATAGGGATCGACAGCATTAAATTCGCCAATCGTCCGTTAAGTACGTCCCATGTAGAGAAAATGCTCGTAAGTTATTCCCAAAGACAGTATGAAGGGAATCTCTTGGCCCTTTTTCAGGAACGTACTTCTGAGGGTAAAATTTCTCGAGGAAAAACACCTTTTTTGCAGACATTCCGTTACTTTTTCCGTCCTCAGGCGGTGAATATATTTAAATTCGCCACGATGCAGTCGCTACGGGATGCTTCCGGTATTTCCGTTGACAATGCATCATTAGACGGCTTTTTAGCGCATTGGCTGATGGTTCATCCTCAGGGGCTAAGCGGGGAACATTGTCCGGACTGCCAAAATTTTATCGCGCGCGCGCTTCGTATAGACCAGGCCCAGAGAAAAAAAATGTTAGACTGCTATGCTCGATATCTCCAAAGTATTGTCTCGGGGGATATGTTCTCCTACAGGAAAGAGAAAAGATGAAACTCACGGTTCCTTTTAATGGGGATTGTAGCCTGATCGCTTCGGTGGCGGAGTTCTCTGAGGTAAAAGAGCTTTATGGAAAACTTCCTGCCGATGATATCGGCGGAGGAAAACATTCGTTTCAGTTGCCTTTCATATCAAAGAAAAGATTGGCTCACGCCGTCACCCAGGCCCACGGCTGCGGGATCGAGTTTAACTATCTTTTAAATAGCACGTGTCTGGATAATGCGGAGTGGACCCGTCGGGGGCAAAAACGGATTACCCGTCTTCTTGACTGGTTGGTCGGGATCAAAGTCGACTCGGTGACAGTGGCAACTCCCTATCTTTTAGAATTGATAAAAAAGAGATACCCTCACTTGAACATATGCGTTTCGGATTTAGCCTATGTGAATACCGCCCGCCGGGCGAAATACTGGCAGGATCTGGGAGCTGGGCGTATTACTCTTTTTAATGTCGATTTGAATAGAGATTTTTCGACTCTTAAGCAGATCCGTAAAGATGTCCGTTGTGAGTTGAAGCTTATTGTAAACGTAAACTGTTTACATAATTGCCCTTTCTATATCTACCATGCGAATATAGCTTCCCATGCTTCTCAAAGTGGACATGTATCACGGGGGTTTGTCATTGATTATTGCCGGATCAGGTGCCGTTATCAGCAGCTTGCCGAACCGGTCAATTTTATCCGTAGCACGTGGATCCGTCCGGAAGATACCGGGTATTACGAAACAATCGGGATCGATTGGTTCAAGATTATCGATAGGGGGATGACTACCTCTACAATCCTATCCATTGTGGATGCGTATGTGAAGAGGACTTACGACGGCAATTTGTTGGATTTATTTCCCGACCCGTCAAAAAGCATTCTTTTCAAAAAAATGAATGTATTTCGTACATTGAAATATTTTTTACGGCCGGGATCGGTAAATATCTTTAAGCTGAAAAAATTTAAAGGGCTCATCGGGAATCCGGTGTATATTGAGAACAAAAAACTCGACGGTTTTCTTGCCGGCATCATCGAAAAACAATGCAGCAAGCAGGTGTGTGAGGACTGCGGATATTGTTTCGAGGTTATGGCGAAAGTCGGAGAAATTGATGATGAACGTCTTGCCGATTTGAAAATGAAATACAGACGTTGTGTGGACGAAATGATTTCCGGAAAACTTTACCGGTATTTTTAATTTCTACGCAGAAATCCCCGGGCTTTAGACCGGGGATGAATGCGAGAAATTATCCGCCTCAGGCGGATGTCCCGCCAAACTTCGTTCGGCGGGACGTGAAGAAGCCTCGGACTTTTAGTCCGAGGCGATTCACTAAAGTGAGGAGTAACTGCTTTTGGCCAGAGAGCAAAGATTGTTTTTGGCACTTCCTTTTGCTAAAATAAATCGGTATATGAGGTTTTTTATAGAATAATGACGAGTTATTTTGTATTCCTTATCAAGAAAATACAATGCGTAAAGAGAAGGTAAAAAGCCGGCTGTATGAAAAGATATTGATACTATGCGGTATCATCCATGTGGCAGGGTTTCTCTATTTATACAGTGGAAGTGCCCTCGGGTTATGGGGATTAAAGGCCCCTCCTCCCACCAGCGCTTTTTTATTAAAATATATCGGTCCCAAAGGGATGTTTTTCCTCAATGTATTTATTTTTTGTCTATTGTTCCCTTTTTTGCTCTATCGTAAGAGGCCGGAACATACCCGTATAAGAAGCTGGAAATCAAAAGGCATGTTGACGGCATTCTGGATCTCTTTATTTACCGAGATGTTCGGGTTTGCGCTCGGGATGTATATGTTTTCCCCGTTTTTTCAATACCCCGATTTCCGACGGTTCATTGTCCACCAGGAACTGATTATCCGCTGGGTCCTTTTATTGGGGAGGATTCCGGTGGCATTCGGCATTTTTTTAATCATCGCGGCCTGGCGTAAAATATACAAGGGCGAAGGGCTGGTTACCGACGGTATCTATCGTTTCATCCGCCACCCCCAGTATGTAGGGATTTCCCTTATCCTCGTGGGATGGTGTATTTCCTGGCCGACGTTCCCTACGTTATTGTTATTGCCGATACTATTGTTTACTTACTGGCGGCTGGCGTTACAGGAAGAGAAAGAATTATTGGGTGAATACCCGCAGGCGTACGCCGATTATATGTCTCGTGTCCCGCGTTTTATCCCCGGCAGATTAAAATCAAAAAAACGTGTGTAAACCGAAAATAACCGTTCTATCAGAAATCTGGCCGCGATACATACTCTCCCTGATCGTTTTCATCGGCGCTCTGATACGAATACAATGCCTTCTGCATCATCTCCCGGCGTTGCCGGCAATCGATGAAAACATTATTGCCGGAATCGTTCTCGAATTGAATCTCAACGATCTTAACCCTCACAATTTTATTATACCCCATCTTTTTTACTACCTGTTATGGGGGACATTTTGCGTACTTAAGATCACCGTGCTCCCGCTTCTTACGCAATGGTTCTCGTGGGATCTGGAAAGCATCATTATTTTAAGCGGAAGAGCATGGATAGCCGTATGTTCGATTTTTCAGATAGGTATGGTGTATAGAATCGGAAAGAAATTATTTACACCACAGGTAGGATTGATTGCCGCAGCGTTTTTGTCGGTCAACCCGTTCCATGTGATGTATTCCTGCGAGATGAAAGCGGATATGGTAATGGTAGTATTGTTACTTATCGCTTTTTATTATATGTGCGATATTTTTTTGGGAGAAAGTCCGATGCGGAAGGCTTATGTATTGAGCGGGTTATGGCTGGGGTTGGCAATAGCGGCAAAATACCATGCTTTTATAGGGAGTATTTCCCTTTATGCGGCGGGTCTATTAAAGGCGAAAAACAAATTTTCCAGCAGCAAATACTTTTTGCTTTCAGGTAGTATCGCCGCCGGGATTTTTTTCCTTTGCAATTTTTCTCTGTTTTTTGATATCAGAAGTTTTTTAAATGATGTGTTCTTTCAGTTGAATGCCGGCCTGCAGGGATTTCCTTCGTATCTGGTGCCCCTGCGACGGGGGTGGTGGAATTATCCGGGGATACTCATCGATATATTGACATTCCCGGTTTTCATATGCGCGATAGGCGGTATGGCGGCAGCTGTCTGGCGTCACTCAAAAAAAGACATTTTTATGCTCTCTTTCCCTTTTGCTTATTATTTTATTATGGGATTTTTCATGCTGAACCGCGCCCGATATATGCTCCCTTTGTTGCCGTGGATGGTGTTGTTTGCCGGGTGGTTCTTAATGGATGTTATGTGCTTTTTTAAGAAAAAATTTCTTCTCAACAGAGGTGTCAATTGGATCCTTTTATTGGCCTGCGCGGTTTTTCTGGGCAATAGTATTTTTTGGGCCGGATATTATGTCCGTTGGATGAATCAAAAAGATACGCGGATCATGGTGAGGCAGTGGGCTTCTCGCGAGGTCCCCCATGGCGCCCGTATTCTTAGCGACAGCTACGGCGGAGGAATGTCTTTTGTTTTTCGTCGGGAAGATCCTTATGATGTCCAGGTTATTGGAGAAGAACAACTGAGGCAATATGAGAATTTGTTTAGGAATAACGAATTTGATTTTATTATTTTGAAAGAGAGATATCCCCAGGGATATGTAAAAGGTTTTTATGATTATATCGATCAACGTTTTTTATTGATAAAGGAATTTATCCCCCGGATCCCTACGGTCCACCGTTCCTTTATAAACACCCAGTACCATCCGATGATTAAGATATATGCCTCTCGTAAAAACCGGCAATAAGGCATGCAAGCACGAACCAATCCGATTGTTTGAGGTATTTGACAGGTGAGGATATGGATTTATAATAAACACCGTGTGTTGTTGTCGAACGGGTAATCCCGACCTGCTTTTTAATTTCTACGCAGAAGTCCCCGGGCTTCAGATCGGGGATGAATGAGAGAAATTATCCGCCTGAGGCGGATGTCCCGCCGAACGAAGTCTGGCGGGACGTGAAGAAGCCTCGGACTTTTAGTCCGAGGAGATTCACTTTCGGAACATAACGATGAAAATCTTAATAATTAACCCCATATCGCATGTAGCCCAAAAAAGTGCGCGGTATTATCGTTCGGTAAGCCCTCTGCCACCGTTAGGACTAGCCTATTTGGCCGCTATCGCTCGGGACGGGGGATTTGAGGTTTCCATCGAAGATCAGTATGCTACCCGCCGAAGCAACCAGGATATCGCCAGAATGATCGTGGATGAGGATTTTGATGTCGTCGGTATTTCCTGTTTGACCGCGGTCATGGGCAACGTGATATCTTTAGTAAGCCAGATCCGGTCGGCGAAAAGATCATGTACCTGCATACTGGGTAATATCCATCCGACCCTTTTTGCCGATGAACTCCTGAAAGATGATGTCGCGGATATTGTTGTCCGCGGCGAAGGCGAAGAGAGTTTTCTGGAGGCGCTCACCGCGTTACGGGATGACCGGATGTTGAATGAAATCGAGGGGATCAGTTATCGGTACGCCGGGGGAGTATATCATAATAAAGGACGGGGATGCATCGCGGATCTGGATCAGCTTCCTGTTCCGGCCTGGGATCTGTGTCAGCTTCGGTACTATCGGAGATATCCTATGCTGGGTATTTATAATAAACTTGTTTTGCCGATACAAGCTTCCCGGGGATGTCCTTATCGTTGTACTTTCTGTTCCCAGGATAAGATGTACGATACGTTCCGCTGCCGGAATATCTATAAAGTTATCGATGAGATAGAATATCTTTATGAGCGGTTCGGAATAGAGTATGTCGGTTTTACCGACGCCTATTTTCCGGTTTCGATAGAATCCGGCTTAGCATTTTGTGATGAGTTTATAAAACGCAAACTGCATAAAAAGATACGCTGGTTTACTGAGACTAGAGTAGATAAGGTAAATCTCGATTTGCTGCGCAGGATGAAAGAAGCTAACCTGTATTTGATCATGTATGGATTTGAGGTGGGAAATCAGAGGATCCTTGATTCGGTAAATAAATGCGCCACCCTTGAGCAAGGGTATCAGGCGATGGAATATACCAGGAAAGCCGGAGTCCTTTCTTTAGGATTATTTGTATTGGGGTTGCCGCAAGAAGATGCCTCTACCTGCGAAGAAACGATCCGATTCGCGAAAAAGGTAAATCCGGACATCGTTAAATTCAATATCGCGACTCCCTTCCCGGGGTCGAAATTTTATGAAGACCAATGGGAACCGGCCAAAGGGGAAGACGATCCCGATAGATATACCAGCTGGTATGATTGGTCGGATACCGAAGGAGAGATCCTCTATAGCCCCGAAAAGATGACCAAACCGGAATTGAGCGCTCTGCAGCGGAAAGCAATGGCTTCTTTTTATCTGCGGCCCTGGTTTATCGTGCGGACATTGTGGCGGAGGACTTTCTCTCTTGCCGATATGGTGTATGGAGGTTATTTTTTAATGAACGACTATGTTAAATTATGGTCACTTAAAGTCCGTAATACGATCGGAAAATGGACGAACCATTATAAAGAGACCGCCACTCGTCCTAAAGAAGCGGGGCATCCCGGTTAAATATCGATTCATTGTAAGGTTATTAAGGTATAATAAAGGCGATGAAGATAACCCTTATTAATCCTGCGAATAATATGGTCACCAGCAGGGGATTACTGGAAAACATTGCGGCGTCACTTTCGATATATCCCCCGTTAGGATTATTGTATCTTGCTTCCTATATGGCTCGCTACGGCTCTCATGAAGTCAATCTTATTGATTGCCAGCGGGAACCGGGAGGAATAGACTCGATAGAAAAATACCTTCGCGATACTTCTCCGCGTATCGTAGGAATATATGCCGTCACGTTTAATTTAGCAAATGTTTTGGCAATTGCGAAAATAGTAAAAGCGGTAGACGAGAAAATCACAGTCTGTATCGGCGGTCCCCATTGTTCAGTCTATCCTTTTCAAACCATCGAGTTTGCTGAGGTCGATTTCGTTGTCCGCGGCGATGGCGAAATAACCCTTGCCGAATTAGTCGACACAATTGAACATGACGGTGATTTTTCTGCGGTGAAAGGGATATTGTACAAGAACGAGGGGAAGATCGTTGAGACTCCTCTGAGGCCTTTTCTGGATAATTTGGATGTATTGCCGTTTCCGGCCAGGCATTTAGTCGATAAGTACAGCTATCGTACCCTGCTGGGGAGAAATGTCCCCTATACGGTAATGATTACTTCCCGGGGCTGTCCTTATCAGTGTATTTTTTGCTCTCGCCAACATCAAGGGTATAAGATCCGCAGCCGCAGCCCCGAGAATATCGTGAGTGAAATCTCCGAATGTGTGGCCAATGGCATTCAGGAGATATTTTTCTACGATGATCTCTTTAATTTTGATGAACAACGGGTATATGAGATATGTGACCGGATTATCGCTGCCCGATTGGATTTTAAATGGAATATCCGGGCTCGGGTAGATCTGATGAATCGGAAAATGCTGGAACGATTAAACGCGGCCGGGTGTACCCGTATCCAGTACGGTATTGAAGCCGGTACCGACCGGATGTTAAAAGTGCTTAAAAAAGGGATTACCGTTGAACAGGCCCGAAGAGTTGTTGCTGATACAAAAGAGGCGGGTATACAGATGCTTTTATATTTTTTGATCGGTGCGCCGACTGAGACAAAAGAAGATATTATGAACACGATCCGATTCGCGATTGAACTCGATCCGAATTACGCGATGTTTGCCATCGTCGCTCCTTTTCCGGGAACAGAGTTGTACACCAGGGGATTAGAACAGGGTATCTATGGAGATTGTTGGAAAACCTATGCCCAGCACCCGACGGCGGGTTTTAAATTGCCTTTTTGGACAGGGGATCTGAGCGAGCAGGAATTGAATGGATTATTAAAATATGCCTACAAATCTTTTTATTTCCGTCCCCTTTATATCATGCGGCACCTGGGAGATGCTTTTTCTTTGAAAAGCATGGTTCAGAAAGCTTCCTTCGCTTTGGATATATGGAAGCATGTCACTTGTAAGAACTGACGGTGCCTTCGGGCAAAAAATGATAGATTTTTTTCAAGAAAGATCGGCTCAACGTAACCTTGCCAGATGAGAGTTTCCTTACTATATCCGCACAGTACTATTTCCGCGCACAATCTGTTTGAGATCGGCGGATATGAAGAAAACATGCGCGGATATCCGCCGTTAACTCTCGCGTATCTTGCGGCAATCCTTAAAAAGACCGGACACCAGGTACATATTATTGACGCGAATATATTGAGGCTGTCTTTTGCCGAAGTCATAAAAGAAATAAGAAAGAGCGACCCCGATATCCTCGGATTTACGGTCACTACCGCTACTTTTCATAATGTGCGGGCTTGGATCAAAAAGATAAAAGAAATTGTCTCTTTGCCGGTAATCATCGGCGGCGCGCTGGTGAGTATATATCCTCATGAAGTCATGGCTCATCCCGAGATCGATTACGCGTTGCAGGGATCGGGGCTTTCCGCGTTACCGGAATTCTTAACGGTGTTAGGCAATAGCGGAGATCTTAATAGCGTGAGCGGCCTTTGTTTCCGTAAAGACGATGTGCTCTATGTGAATCCCCGCGAGGATCAGCAGGACAGTTTTCTTAAGATGCCTCATCCGGCCAGGGAACTGCTTCCTAATGGCAGATATTTTTCTTCGTTCTCTCAAAGAAAAAATTTTACCGCCGTAGTTACCATGAAAGGATGCCCGTTCGAATGTACATATTGTTCCCGGCCCGATCCTTTACAGATAAGAGATATCGATGATGTGATCGAAGAACTTAAAGAATGTTATGATCGATTTTCCGTCCGGGATGTGGATTTTTATGATACAGTATTTACTCTCGACCGGCAAAGAACGATCGATCTATGCCAAAGGATACGGAGGAACCGGCTTTCTTTAAGCTGGATGGCCCGGACCCGTATCCACCTGGTCGATGAAGAATTACTGAAAGAAATGGCTCAAAGCGGATGCCGGATGCTCATGTACGGGATCGAATCGGCCGATCCGATGATACAGAAAAACCTCAACAGGCCGTCGATATCGATCGAGCAGATGAATAGGAAAATCGAGATGACTAAGAAATACCGAATAGTGCCTTTTGGTTTTTTTATGTTAGGCGCTCCCGGGGAGACGCTTCATACGATCCGATCTACGTTACGTTTTGCGCAAAAATCACAATTGGATTTCGCCCAATTTTCCAAGTTGACCATAATCCAGGCGACCCCGCTTTATGAACAGTATCTGGCCAAAAACCGGTTCGATTACTGGCGGGAATATATCCGGGGTAATACTATAAGGAGAGACCCGCCTTATGTCGAAACTGAACTCGGCTCAGAAAAGGTCACGGAATGTATAAAGAAAGCAAACCTTAGTTTTTATCTTTATCCTCGACGAATGGTGAATATCATCGGTGGCGTCCGGAATATCCGCCAGATCGTCCACTACTGGCACGCCGGATTGAGTGTATTGAAAGAATGCGCAAGAGGGACGAATTAAATGCCGATAATTTCGCAGCTCATCGCAAAGATATCCCGCGGATATAGCGGCCTTATCTGTGTGCTGGGAGTAGGAGCGATGTTGCGTTTTTTCCGTTTGGATGTGAAATCGGTATGGTTCGATGAAGCGCAGACATTATTACAGGCTGAACAGGGATTAAAAAGTATTTTTACCACCTTTAGCGTCGGGACACATCCTCCGCTCTATCGGCTTCTCATGTATTGGTGGAAACATCTGGGGTCAAGTGACGCCTTTCTGAGAATCCCGTCGGTAGTATTCAGTATTATCAGCATCTGGTTACTGTATAAACTCGCTGAACTGATCTTTTCTAAAAAAATAGCGTTGCTCGGTGCATTTTTTATCGCGGTTTCTCCTTTTCAGATACATTATGCCCAGGAGATCCGGATGTATTCTCTTCTTCTTTTATTGTCTCTCGGTTCGATATATTTTTTTCAGGTATTTTTAAAAACACGAGACGGTAGAATACTGGGAATCACGGTCTTTGTTACTGCCCTTTCTCTTTACACTCATTATTTTGCTTTTCTTATTATTCTTTCCCATAATGTATTTTTGTTTTTCAATTGGAGGAGATATAAGGAATTAATACCGTCCTGGCTGTCAGCTCAGGGCATACTCATCTTATTGTTCATTCCCTGGGGGGCTAAGTTTTTTGCTCATCTGGGGAGTATACGAAACGATTTTTGGATCCCTCCGGTCTCAATCCAGAGGCTTATTGAGGTATTTGAACAGTTCCTGTTCGGATATTATACTGCCAATATCAACGGATGGTTATTATTGCTGATCACTGCGGGAGGATTACTGTGGGCGATACTATTTTATCCCATTGTTTCCGGAAAGACCGGGCAGGACGACTCTTTCAGCCAAAGGAGTTTCATCGCGAGCTACCTATGGGCTCCTCTGGCGCTTATAATTATTTTCTCTTATTCAGCAAAACCGATACTTTTGACCCGTACGTTGATCGCGTTGTCGCCGTGTTACTATCTCGTGCTCGTGCTGGGGTGGGAACGGCTTTTTAAATATAAATACCTTGCGGTACTGATGGGAGCGCTTTTTCTATCGGTGACGGTTCTTACGTTAGGGAATTATTACGATGAAAAAAATTTTCGCAGGACCGTCAGTGTATTTCCCCGGAAGCCGCTGCGTCAGATCGCCCGGTCGATCGTCTCACGATACAAGGAAGGCGATATCATCGTCCTCTCGACTCAGAATATTTGGCCGT
Organism: Candidatus Omnitrophota bacterium; assembly: GCA_016935525.1. GTDB lineage: Bacteria > Omnitrophota > Gorgyraeia > Duberdicusellales > 4484-171 > JAFGQU01. Next base: position 113,127 of record JAFGQU010000002.1, on the reverse strand, counting down.
CATTTCAGTATTATTTCCCTCAGCGGTTACGACAGTATATTTATTTAATTATCGACCCTGCAGATTTTCCCGACGATGGTTCTTTTTCCGCGTTGCAGGGTACCTATGGTTTTGAAATAGCCGATATCCATCGGATCGCTTCCTCAGCCCGCGGCGCGTGGGTCGTATGTTCTCATTGGGAAGGAGTTCCTTATCTTTCCTCGCAGCTACGGGAATGGTTGAGAGAACAGGAAATAGTTTTTCAGGATAAAAAGATACCCGGCGTTGAGACATATTATTGTAGAATAAAAGAGCGGTGAACATGGTCCGGAAAATATTGGCAGGTATTATTATCGGTATTGTGGTAGGGGCTCTTTGTATTAAGATCTGGCATCAACAACGGTCGTATATAGTCATTGAAGGGGAAGTCGTCTATGATGAGTTCGAAAAGGGCGATATCGAGGTGTTATGGTCGAAGAAACTGCAACATGGAAATCCTGCCGCTCAAGGCATAGTATATTTAAACCGCCCCGGCCGGTATACACTGAAGATCCCTAAGAATTCCGGGCCGATATATCTTCTTTCCCGTAACCGCGGCGACACTCCCCAGAAGCGATATTCATTTGCGTATTTTATCTCCGATCCTATCGTTATCGGTGAGGAAAATATATCTCATTATACGATCCCTTTACGCGCGAACCGTTTGGTGATGGAACGATATTCCGGCCCGACGGTGACGATATCCGGTCAGGTCTATGACGCTCAGTTCACTGGCGGAAGGGTGGAGGTGGGAGTATATGAAGTCGAACGGTATCATAAGGTCCGGTTGCCTCCTGATATCGCCAATATTGTTCTTTCGGCTCCCGGGCCGTATACTATTAGTGTTCCCCAAGGGGTAGGCGACGTATGTCTGATGGCGGTAACCGTGCCCCCGGGAGCAAGCAGCGGGAACGATCCGCGCTGCCGCCGGGTTTCTTATAAGGACAATCCGTTACATATAGGAGATAGTGATCTCACGGATATTGATATGATTATCGAATAAGCTGCCGGGTAACGGAGAGAAAAATATCTATGTTTCATTTCCTTTTGATTTCAGCCATCGTGAGCGTTATAGTGCTCATATTCCATTCCTCATCGACTAAAGGAGCGAGGATCACCTTCCACTTTTTCCTTTTTATGTTACTCTGGGGATTCCGTAGAGAAAGTACGTTGCCGTTTTCTCCGGTCGCGCCTTACCGGTTTACCGTCGAAGGGGTTTCAACCGTTCTCGTCATATGTGCGGTTATTTTAGGATGGATATTCACTTTCTATATGAGTTGGTATCTTTCCGAATTAATACTCGGGAGGACCCGGGTTTTTAGAGAGAGATTGTTCAGCACCTTATTCCTTTCGTTATTCATTGCCGGGACGATATCCTATGCCTTTGAAGCTACCGGTATCAGTGCCGGATGGTGGGTATGGCAGGCGGTTTCTTCGGAATTTTCATCGTTTTTTGTGGCCGGATATAATTACGGCGCGGTTATCGGATGGATAGAATTTTATATCTTTTTTATGCTGCCTTTCTTTTTAATCGAAAGTTCTTCGTTCAAGGACAATGTGTGGAAATCGCTGTTTTTTCTTATTCCCGCCAGCTACATGTGGATATATTTTTCCCGGGAATTCGCTTTGATCAGATTCATCGTTTTTGATGGCGTGATAGTTTTGGCTTTTTTTTCTCATTTAAAATTAGTATACCGGCCTTCGCGAACAAAAGAATCTGCCAATAGCTTTTTAAAAATGGCGCCTTCTTTCCTTGCGGTCGGTACCGTGATGGTTTTTACGGCGGTTGATCTGTGCGTGGTCAGAGAACCGCAATTGATTTTTTCAAAATTACCTTTCATTTTTATTATCCTTCTGACTATCGGCAGGATCCCTGTTGTCATCCCGCTGGCGTTGGCCGGCCTTTTGGCCGGATTTTTCGGTAAGCCGGCTGTTCCCGGCTTGGTAGTGGTCCTGTTCGTTTCTCTCTTATATGCGCTGGACTGGTTATATATCCGGTCGTCTCTCTCCCGGGACCGGTCCGGACCAATACGGTTCAATCTGTTTCCTCCCAAAGCGGGATATATCATAGGCGCGTTGTGTATGATCGCTGCCAGTTTTTATCTATTAAGTCCCCGCCCAAAATCTGTGGGGTTGAGCTTTTTTCATGAAGATATTCCAAAAAATCAGGGGAGGGAAACAACCATTAGCTTTTATTGCCTGGTACCGCGGGATTGAGTAAACCGGGCTTTTCCTTCAAACACAAGAAAGATAGCCGCCGGGAAGAGAGTGATCAGAAGCGGCCGGCTTTTGATAAAAAAAGCTAAAAACAGTATCCCGAGGGCAAGAAAGTAAGCAGTTTTTATCCTTTTACCGGCGAGAAGGAGCATGATCCCCAGCGGCAATTTAGAAATAATCAGTACGGGTTGTTGTATTACGAACATATCGATGAACAGCACATACGCCAGAATGCTTGCGGTGAGAATGAGTATCATGTGGGGTTCACGTTTCAGTAGATAACCGGCGATATTCTTTCCCCGTCTTACAGGCGATACGAGATCTATGTTCCCATACATAAACGGCAACTTATTGAAAAATGAGAAAAAGGATAGGAAAGTTATCATAACCAATTCTTCATATACCCTTAATCCCATGATTTCGAATCGGTAACTACATTGGGGGATGAACAGAAAAATGAACTTCCACCAATATTTTCTGAATCGGGTGCATTCGATAAGAAAATATGCCGCTAACAAATGCACGGTAGTATCAAACCATGCGGTTAACGCATAGAAGGGTACCGTCCCCACCAAAAACGAGCTGGCCGCGATTTCTTTGTATTCATATTTCCAGGCCCACCATTTGGCCGCAATAGCGGTTGCTTCAATTGCATAAGAGAATCCTATGGCGGCCAGACCGCTGAAAAATAATACCGGGAATATCCGGTTTTTGTAATAGGGAATGTTTTCTATGATTTTTTCCGCCAACCGCCAACTTAAATAAAATACGATTATCCACCCCACGATGGCAATGAATTCCCCTAAAAGAGATGCCTGTTGGGGGAAAAAGAGTAATTGATAATGATGAGAAGCCATCTGAGGGATATTCGGGGGACGTTTAGGCGTGACCCCGATCACTTTCCAGGCCATGCAGATAAAAGAAAAGATAAAAAAGGTAAAAGTAATACGTTTCCCTCTTAGTGACCAACAATGAAAAATCAGCAGGGCGAAGATACTCATTTCGCCGATAGCCAGGATAGTTGGGTATATATTGATATCCATTAATGTGTAGAGAATGAAAGAAAGGGCATATCGCAATACATAGACATGAGAATTTCCGTGTAGAACAGGAGACGCGGAAAACAATTCCGCCTCTCCAAAAAGAGGATATCATCGTCTCGGGCCCTTGACAAGAGTATTGTCAAAAAACCGTTTTTTAGGCACCGAGGGGACCTCGGCGGCACTATTTTAAAGTTGTACTTATAAAGCTTATTGGATATAATGATTTCTGATTTTTTCAGGATACTCACGAAGGTCCGGGGCAGCCTTTGTCAAGAGTGGTATAATGACCGATCACAAGGATCCCTGACACATAATCGCCGACATATAGAAATCGGCAGAATTGTTCAATAAGACAATGCGCCCTTCCCACGAGGAAAAAGACACACAGCTTCCTCTCCTTCTTATTTCTGCGATTGGTGGGGTTCTCATGATTTTTGCCTGGTGTATCCGTGAGCCTCTCCGCGCGGCTTTGCTCGATCAATATATCTTATATAACGTCGATGATATATTCCGTTATTGCTATATCAAGGCTGCGCCCTATAACTGGCTTATTTTTCTCAATCCCTATGTAAAGGTCGGATACGCCATTATGGGGAGCGTATTCCATATTCTCCTGCCTTTTGGTATATTTTCACTGCGGATAATGAATATTTTATTTTCCTGTGCGACCCTTTTTCTCGTCTATCGGATTGCCCGGATGCTTTCGCTTTCCCGCCGGGCCGCGTCAATAGCCGTATTTTTGGCGATTACATTTCCGGTCTATTTCCTCGGATCTATTTCTACGTTTTCCGAGATCATGTTCGCCTTTATGATCCTTCTTGCGGTTTTTCTGACATTGAAAAGAAAATATACCGTATCATTCATGCTGGTTGCCTTTTTGCCTTTATTTCGGCAGGTAGAAGGCCTTTTGTGTATCGCGATCTGGTTGGGCCTTTTCCGGGGGAAATATAAGAAGCGATATGCGATTTTTATGGGTATACCTTTTATCCTATGGAGTATTTTTATTATTCATTTTTTAAAGTATGATTTTTTCCAGATATTTTTTTATCTGTATCCGTCGGTATTCCCGGTGAGTGCGACCGGCCCATTCGATAGGTTCCTTATACTCGGCGGCATACTGTTTTTACATCCGGTTATTCTTATGGCTTTCTGGGGGGCAAAGATGAACTGGCGGGATCCGCGCTACTGGTTTGTGACGCGATTTTTTTTGATTATGGTCGCTTTTCTCGCCGGATTCCAGATTACCCATTTTTTCCATTCCCTGAGGATTTTATCACAAGGGCTTTTCTGTTTAGAGGGGCGAATCCTGATCCCATTGGTGCCTTTAATGGCTATTTTATCTTCTGCCGTTCTCGAGCGGTATCTCTTCCCCCGATTCATGATGAAAAAAATATATTTCGTAGGGGGAATAGCCCTGCTTGTTTTGGTGTGTGTTTTTCAGATAAGAGCATTACAGTATGACGTAAAAAGGAAAGGGGATTCGTTAAGCCGTAGTCAGGAATATCAGATCAAGGAATCGAGCCGGTGGCTTTCAGTATATATGCGCCAGCAGAACATTTCCGCAGTATGCGTGCCGGGAAGTCTGACTACCCACAAAGTAATAAGACGAATATGGATGTATTTACCGGGAAGTACCAGTTTGTACGGAGTTGGCGGAGAACATCGTGTGGTGCAATATATCGGTAACGGAATATATGATATGCAGACGATGACTGTCCTGACCGGTTTTCCCCGTCATGAACAAGCGGTATTGCTTTCTTTAGAACGTATAGATCCGGAGGCGATGAGCGGCAATATAAAGGTAGAATATATCAGATATGACCAACGGATACCGCTTTATTTCTATTTGATGAACGTATCCGACCCGCGTATGCCGATCAGATGAATATAGTTGTCCCTATCCACAGAGTGCAGGATGCTGAGAGTCTCGTTGCCGCCGGCGCCGATGAGTTGTATTGCGGCGTGTTCACCAAGGATGAATGGTGTGATTCAAGAGGGTCCGGATGCGTAAACCACCGTTCGGAGGTGTTTTCCAACCTGAACGACTTTTCTCAGTTAAGACGGTTAGTGAAAAAAGCGCACGATTTAAAAATTCCCTTGAGCTTGGTGCTCAATGAGTTTTACGATGACGACAAGCTGTGTGCGGCAATGGAGCAGGTAAAACAAGCGTATGACTGCGGCGTTGACGCGGTTATCATAAGCGATATCGGGCTTTTACGATATGTGCGGGAGAAGGGATACGATGTATCTGTACATATCAGTTCCTGCGCGAACGTATTCAATTCCCACACACGCGCTTTTTATAAAAATATGGGGGCTTCGCGGATTATCCTGCCTCGCCAGCTGACGAGAGAAGAAATAGGGTCTATCTGCGCCGGTGGCGGCATGGAGATCGAAGTTTTTATCCTCAACGAACGTTGTTTTTATGTGGACGGGTTTTGCCGTTTCCAGCATGGGAATATTACAAAAAGATTAGGTGCCGCCACTGTTCTGTGGCATTTCAATATGTGGCTGGCATCTGCTGCGGCGGTTATTCCCAGAAAAATACTTCAGGTAATGCACAGGTATGTAGTGAACCATGACCATGCGTGTTGTTTCCCCTATGGGATTGAGGATGGGGGAGAACCGGCTTTTCGACCACAAAAATACTTTAATGATCCCCGGTCATTTTTATATGCCTGTGGAGCCTGCGCTTTGCGCGATTTGAAAGAATTAAAAGTGAGTCATGTGAAGATTTGCGGGCGGTCAATGTTTACCGAACGGATTCGGAATATACGGTTCGTAAAAGATGCGATTGCCTTGTCGGAACAGGATATTCCGCAGGGAGAATTTGTTGCTGAGGTACGGGGTCTTGCTCAAAAATACCGCAAGTATTGCGGCGATCAATACTGTTATTATCGATAAATCATGATGTTTTTATTATGGAATATGCGTTAAATATACAACATATCGATCAATGTGATCTTTGGGATGACCGGTATCAACGGATTTATTTTGGCGATGAATTCTGTAATGAAAACATCCCTTCCGTCGATGATACGAAACGGTTGATGGATTTCTGCAGCCAACACGCATTGAGAATGACCTTAGTGACCCCTTTCCTTACCGATAGAGGTGTTGACGCCTACGCAGGGATAGTACGGTTGTTATCGGGCTGTCAAGGATTGGACCTAGAAGTCGTGCTTAACGACTGGGGTTTTCTCCCTCTCTGCCGGGAGAGCGGGGTAAAAATTTCTTTAGGGCGGCTTTTAACCCACCAACCGTCGGATCCAAGGCTAGGTACCCATCGCCGGCCGGGAAAAAATATTTCCGAAAAATGGCAACGGATTCCCGTAAATACATATTTTACCGCCTTTATGAAAGAACAGCATATTGAACGTATTGAATTGAGTAATACCGCTTTGGGGGTCGCTAAAGAACAGTTGGATGAGATGCCGTTCTCTTTTTCCTTGCATGTACCGGATGTGTATCTTACTCTTACCCGCTATCCGCTGTTTAGCGGCCGGGATAGATTTAAAATCTTTTCGGGGAGCGGGGCGTCTTTACCGGAAGAGATCGTCATAGCTATAAAAAATATCGAAACCCCTATTTTTATTCGAAAGAACGCTTTTTTTTATAAAAACCCTCATTTTGAGGCGTATGACGGAGAAGATCATCCGGTCGATAGAATTGTCTATACTTTGTACCCATGACCGGTATGTCCGATAAGAATAGGGAAGTTATTTCGGAAAAAGACCGGAGACCATAATGAAAAAACACTTCACCTCTTCAGCTGTCCTTTTTTTCGCTACGGTCCTGGTGTTTTCGCTCAATACCTATATATTTTTACATTCTTACTTCAATGCTTTTGATGATACGCATTGGGATATTGCGAAAGATCATTTGGCGTACCCGGTAATGGGAACGTATTCCTTTAAGTATTTGCATTATCTTGTCGACGACAATTTAGCACTCAATAAATTCTACGGTTTTAATCAGATCGAATGTAAGATTCCCGAGGATGAACAGTTGCGATTCACCAGGGTGAATTTTGATGTGTATTTAGGAAGCCCTCAAAGTTATGTATATTTTCTGTTCAAAAAGAATGAGCAAGGAAGCTTCGCGTTTCGTCTGGGTAGTTCTCTCAGCCGGAATGTGAGTTTTATCCGGTTCTCTCCGTTCATGGAAAATATTAAAAAAATCGATGCAGCACATTCTCCGCTGGAAGTGGGCCGATGGTACGCGGTTTCGGTGGTATTACGTGAAGGGCAATTTGAATTATATATTGACGGACAACCAGCGGGTGTAATCGCCGAACCTTCTGTCGAATTGGGGCGGATCGGGTTTAGAAGCGGGCTCCATTCGGTAGTAATCGATAATGTCGAGATTATCGGGAGGTATGCCGGTAGTGAGAGCAAAGAGTTCGTTGTCTTTCATGACGATTTCCAGGGACCGTTACCGGTGCCGATAGTATTCCTTTATTCGGTTTTGATCAGTTTCGGTATCCATGTCCTGTTCTTATCCCTGGCGATATATATAGGAGGGAAATCGCCGGAAGATCGTATGGCGGAAGCGGTACAGGAAATAGTCCGGCCTTTGTTGAGAGTATTATTGTGTGCCGGGAGCACGCTGTTACTCGTCAACTATCTGTGGCCTTCGTTACGGTTTACCGTTTTTTCTCTGTTCTATTTCGGGACCGTCTGGATCCCTTCTCTGTGGTTTTTTTCTCTTTATTGCCTGGTATTTGTGACAGCGTATGTATATGGGAGTCGGTATAAATCCCTTGTCCGCCAGGGCGATTTTTCTCCCCGGAATATTCTCTATATGGTACTTTTTTTAAGTTGTGTGTTTTTATTCATATATAACGGGACCTCACTGAATATATTCAAAAGGTACCGTCCGAATCCGGGGTCATCTCGATCGGAATCTTATCGCGGCCCGATACAATTGGTATGGCCTAAACGCATCGAGCTGCCGGCAGAGGGGTACCATTTTTCTTCTCTCTGTATGTTGGACGGATATTCAAAACTGCTTGTGGGTATGGGGAATAACAAGTTTATTTTAAGCGCAGACCCGGATGTTCCCTCCGGCTTTGAAGAAATAGCCCCTTATTTCGGTGCCTATAACGATTTTTCGTTTAACTATACATCTCCCCGTACCATATATCCGTTACAAAAAGGGACACGGTATCGGCTGGATATTTTTAAAAGCGGTGGGATGTTAGAGGCGAAGATCGACGGTATTGTGGTCGACCGGAAACGGTACGATGAAGAAGAAAAGGAAGATGGTCCGTTCTATTTATTTCCGGTTGCCGGCACCCCTCGGTTATCGGACATATCTGTCCGGCAATTGCCTGAGGGTATACATATTCTGGATTGGGTAAAAACGAAAAAAATCATTTCTTCGGTGTTTGTGTTGGGGATAATCCTTTTTCTGACGATGTTGTTCGCGGTGAGCATTGCTCCCCGTTATCGGACAAAAGAAGGGCAGTTCTCTTTTTACGGTGTATTCCTGTTTTTTTCTCTGCTGTTTCCTTTTTTCATCCTCTCTATCGTGTTCAGGGATATCCTTTGTAACGATAAATTCTTCTATTTTATGTTGTATTGCGCCTGCCTGGCAATAATCGTTTTCTTTCTTGTACGGGCACACCGTATCCGTAACGGTATATTCATACTGGCCGCTACGATACTTATCCTTGCGATAGGCCGTGAGCCGGTTTCGGATCTCCCTTTAGATCTACAGCCTACGGTATTTTCCTATTTTCGTCTCAAAAAAGACATCAGTGAACTCTGCCGTCCGCCTCAAGGGTTGGCCGCGTTTTTACGTAATAATGATTTTGGCGAAGGGTATGATGAGGAAATAAAAGGGAAAGATATTGTGTTGCTTTTGGGTTCATCGCAGACCTGGGGCGCCGGAGCAGTGGACCGGGCTCATACCATCGCGGCGTATGTGGAAGAGTATCTTAATCAGTCGGCCCGGGGAAAAAATATCAAAGTGATCAACTGCGGTATCAATGGCGCAAATTCTCTTTTTCTTGGCAATTTTTTTAATAATTTTCTCTACAAATATAACCCCAAGGTTATTGTGTTAAATCTTTCGAACAACGATTATTATTTCTGGTTGAACGCGAGAGAGACATATAAGAAGCAGTCTTTTCCCTGGTACCGGCGGATGGTCTATCGTATAGGCGCCCGGCTTCGACTCACCGGCGTACATGGCGCCGATAGCCGGCCGGACAAAGAGACCATCCGGGAAAAATTCCGTCAGACTCTTATAGAAAAATTCATTCTTCCCTGCCAGCAACGCGGGATCGATATTGTATTTGTCAAAGAACCTAATTCTCAGGAGGCGGATATCAAACATGCCGCCATTATGCATGTGGTCCTGGAAGGACTGGCGCATCGTTATCGCGTGCCTTTGCTTTCGCCCCAAGCTGGGTTAGATCAACAGGATGTGGACAATCCGCTCTGGTGGGATTTCATGCATCTTACGAGTTTTGGCCAAAAACTATTCGCACAGCAGATAAGCAAAATAATTGTGAAAAACCGTTTATTAGAATAAGATAGTTCCGTGGGGTATCGAATCGCGTCGGCGCGTTTTAGTGTGAAGAAAAGATAATGCAACTGAGCATTCCTACTAATTGGGACCTTCAATTGCTGGATCAAATCGATAAAACCGCGGCGGCGGAAATATACGGTAAATTAGCGAAAGATATCATCGGGGGAGGACGAGTCTCGTTTGCGTTACCGGACATTTCCCGGCGTGCCGTGAAGCGCTATGTAGAAAAAACGCATCGATATGGTTTACGTTTTAACTATCTGCTTAACAGTACCTGTTTGGGGAATAGAGAATGGTCAAGGAAAGGGCAATATGAGATCGAGCGTCTTCTGGGTTGGCTTGACCATATCGGTGTTGACGCATTGACTGTCGCCAATCCCTACCTCCTCCAGCGTATCAAAAAAAGATATCCGAGATTCAAAGTGTATGTTTCAACTCAAACCGGTATCGATACAATCCAGGAAGCGCGGCATTGGCAGGATATGGGTGCCGACAGGATCACTCTTTCGGTCCACCGGGCCAACCGTAATTTTCTTTTATTGAGAAGACTAAAGGATCATGTATCTTGCGAAGTGCAATTAATAGTAAATCTCCAGTGTTTGAAAAATTGTCCTTTCTGGCTTTACCATGGAAACAGCAGTTCTCATAGCTCTCAGACCGACGAAAGCGGGAACCGGTTCGTAGTCGACTATTGTTTCCTTATGTGTAATCATATCCGTTTGAAAAACCCGGAAGAATTTATACGGTCCGGATGGATCCGTCCGGAAGATACCGGTGTGTACGAAGAAATAGGGATAGATAATTTTAAACTGGTAAATAGAACGATGCCGACCAGGGATATTGTCCGCACTGTCGCTGCCTATACCCGGCGACGATACGACGGAAATCTGTTGGATCTGTTTTCCGACCCCAGCCGGACCTTTGTCTTTGAAAATCTTTCCCCGGTGAAAAAACTGGTCCATGTCTTACGGCATTTTTTCCGTCCCCTGGAGGTAGATGTCCTGAGATTTTCCAAAATGAAGGAACTTATGGTTTCTCCGCCGCTTTATATCGATAATCGCGCCTTAGACGGATTCATCGAACATTTTCTAAACGACGATGCCGGTGCGCAGCGGGTTTGTTCTGAATGTGCCTATTGTAAGAAGATGGCTCAAAAATCCGTCACGGTGACTGATGAGAACGCGTTGAAAGAACTCATCGTCAATTACGAAGCGTTTCTCGAAAGTATTGTTTCGGGAAATATTTTTTATCTTACACCATCCTTAAAAAGTAAAAATATAATTGAATAGTGCAAAAAACAGGGTCCTTGCGGAATAAATCCATGGTATTGCCGCGCGGTTTTTTAAAGATGGCTATTCTATGACGATTCATATTCTTGTTGTTTTCCTGGTTATGTATCTGAGTATCCCGTTGCTTATTGTCCATTCCCGGCGCCTCCGGGGGCGCCGGCTTACTGTGAGTTTTTTTGTATCTTCTTTCCTTTTCGGATTGGCAAAAGAAACCGGGTCTTTTATATCCATTCCGGGAGTTTTTTCCCATCCGGCTCCTTTTATACATACTTCCGGTATGCCGTTGTCCCTGGCGATAGTAAATACGGCAATAGGCTGGATGATCGTATTCTATCTTTCCTGGCATCTTGCTGAGAGGATTTTTGATCGGATCAGAAAGTCATCACCGGAAATATTCCCGCTCATATTAGTCGCGGCGATGATCGTCGCCGCGTTTGCCTATGGGATTGAAGAGGCTGCGGTGGGCTGCCACTGGTGGCGATGGCATTTTTTTGATCCGTTGGGTTCCGGTTACTTGACTGAACACGTCCATCCTTTCGCGCTCAGTGCCTGGTTTTATTTCTCGATCTCTTTTTTTACGCCTTATTTCCTCATAGAATGTTCTCGTTTTAAAAAAACCGGCTGGAAATATTTATTTTTCCTTCTTCCGTTCACAAGAGTGTACACGATGCTCTTTATCGGCCGGGATATCCCCCGGGAGATGTATGATTACGGTTTTTTAGGAATACTGATAATATTGAGTTTTCTGTATCGGTTAGGTGTAGAATCTTCTCGATATACCGAAAGCATGTCGGAAAGAAGAGGTTTTGGTTGGTGTGTCTTTTCGGCTCCTTTACTGGTGACGGCAGGCATTATCCTGATGTCGGTCCTGTCGCAGGCGAGCTGTTTCGATGCGCTGGATTCCATCGTGAGTGTGTTTCCGTTATCCGCGGTGCTTTTATTATCGCTATCTTTCGTACCGCTATGGGTAATTACTACCGCATGGGTAGTAACCCTGGCCATGTTCGGTGTGACCGGTATCTCCGCAGGCGTCCCTATCGTCGTCGTATTGTTCCTGCGGAAGATTTCATGCAAGAAATAAATAAGTAAAATAATGAAAAGGATAATTTTCGTTTGTTTCTTTTTCCTTGCTGTCCTGCTTTCCGGCTGCGGCGGCCGGCAGGACATCCCGGTAACTCTGGGGAAACTTTCTTCCTGGAAAGTCATATCCGATTCAGGGCACCAAGGCGGCTCTCAAGGGGTCATCGAAGAAAAAGACGGTATCCAACTGACATATTCTTTAGGGGCGACTAAGCTATGGCCCTGGCCGGAAATAGATTTTTATCTTGAGTATGAAAACCCTCGAAATATTGAAGGATACCAGGGTATTGAATTAGTCGCCAAAAGCGATATCCCTCAGGAAATATACTGTTATGTCGTCACCGAAGATAAGAATACAGGCCTGTCTAAACGTTATCAGACGAAATTCATGATTACTCCTGGCTATCAATCTTTTTGCCTTGTATTCTCCGATTTCAAAATAGCGAAGGATTGGGCGCCCCGTCACCCCGGATATTCTCCTTCTATCGAATGGGATAGAGTAAAAGGAATCGGCTTTCATAAAAAAGGATACGATCAAGAAAAAGGGACGATGTATGTGCAAAACATGAAATTTTTAAAAAAAGTAACCGGAAGAGTGAGCCTGGAAGATATACGCAGTAAGCCACCTCGTCATATTTTTACACAAATAGCCAGTCACATGCAACCCCGTGGAGCTCCGTCGATAGAAATACATCTTCCCCCCGTATCATCAGCGGGCCCGATGATACATCCGTATCTATACGGCGTGAATTGGGGGGTGTGGCTTGATCTTCCCGATAAAAAGGAAGTGATTCCGCTCAATCTTAAAATGATCCGTGCCGGCGGTCCGTTTATGGACCGTTACGACTGGCGGGAAAATACATATTCTTTCCCGGGTTCAGATCAGACTCAGCTGATGACCGGACTTGATGAATTTATCCGTTATTGCCGGTCCTTGGGAGCGGAACCGCTTATTCAAATAAATGCCTTGGGCTATTTTACGACCGGAACGAATGGCGACACCGTATTTAAAGAAAACTCGCTTTCGGATGTCGCCTCGTTTATTCGGTATCTTAATCAGGAGAAAAAATATAATGTACGGTTTTTTGAAATCGGTAACGAACCGTTTATCTGGCATAACGTGCATTATGATGTGGTTGATAAACCGTATGCGGTCGAAGAGTATTTCAATACATTCAAAAAGATCGCGTATATGATAAAAAAGGTTCAGCAGGAAATAGATCCTTCTTTGGATATAAAGATCTTCGCCCCCGGCATCTCGACATCACATCAAGACTGGAAGACCTTTTCCGGGGATGACCAAAATGAAAACGCTGCGCTTTCTTTTATAAAGAAATGCCGGGATTATGAACAGAATAGCACGGAGAATCCCGAAGGAGTACGTATTTTAGACGTGTTTAGTTTTCACTTTTTTGCCGATTTTGGAGATATAAAAAAAGTTCCTTTGAAAGAGTTGCTGTGTTCGACACGAAACTGGTGGGATCAGGAATACCCTAATAAATATGATCTGTCTTTGCCGTACGATGAAGTAAATGCAATAGTGCCTGCGTTTAGAACATGGATTGAGGAGATCGATCCGCAATTAGAATTAGCAATTACCGAATTTAACGTTGAAGCGGATTCCATGATTCCTTACCCGTATATTCTTAAAGTATTGTACCTTGCCGATTGTTACGGGATATTCGCGACTCACGGGGTCGATTATGCTCTTCAGTTTTGCCTTAATTCTTCTGACCAATACGCTGCGCTTATCGATGATACCGATCAAAAGACGCCTCTTTATTACCCTTTTTATCTTTTTTCCCGTTATTTTCACGGCCGTATTCTCAAGGTAACGACGTCATTATCCGGGGCATTCAACATCTATGCGTGCCAAAATGATAGTGATATAATAATGATGGTGATAAATAAAAACGGTAAAGAACTCACGGGTGAAATTACCGTAGCCGGGCAGGAAATATCGGAAAGAGCACGTACCTTTTTGTATACATTTCCAGCACTCAGCCTTACCTGCCTGCGGATCCCTTTTGATGCACATGAGGATCTGGTAGAAAGCTGGGAATACGGACAGGCCCAGATTTACGAACCGGTTGATTTTATCGTCACTCACGAATAACAGGAGGATAACGTGAAACATACTAAAAAATATTTTTATTGCTTTTTAATAGTGTGTATAGTGGGAATAGGATGTGTCCGGAAAGAGTATGGGGTATTGATTTCCGGAAAGATAGGCCTTTGTCAATACGCTGTAGATACCATACATGTATTCGCTTCGGTTTTTGATAAAAACGGTGAATATATTGGCTTGAGCAAGGGAGTTGTAAAGGATGATATGAGGTATTCGGTAAGAGTACCTCCTTATACCAGAGGAGCGATTAAAGTCCGCACGTTTACCCAGGGGCCAGATCAATGTTTTAATATAAAAGAATTTGAGGTGCAGAATAAAGATACTACCTTGGATATAGCACTAAAACCCGATAGCTACTATATGGCTGATCATCAGGGGGAAAAGACCGTGACGCTTTCGGGGGTCATATGGGACGCCAGCGAGTTTTATCAAGGCCCGGTATATCTCAGTCTCGTCTGCGAAGGGGCTGAACCCCGCAAGATTCAAAAGATTTTTCTTAAAGACTTTCAAGAAAGAGCTCCTTTCAGAATGGAAGTCCCGGCCGGGCTGGGAGCATGTACATTCTGCGCATCCCGTCAGGAGTCAGGTCCTCCCCAATGCCCTCCGATTCAGGTGGGGAATTCGGATATCACCGATATTAACTTGAGAATCTATTGGGAAAAGCCGCAGTATATCCTTTTTTCTCACGAATAATAAAAGGTCAGGGAAGAGCTTCCCGATACGCCCCTTAAAGATTTTATTCTTAGGTCCTTATCGCACAAGAGGAAACAGAAATAATTCTTTCTCTTCTGTCCCCGACGAATACCCAAAAATGAATTCGCAAGGAGAAATGTATAAAAAACGGCAATAATCGGTACCGGAAGTTTTTTAGAAAAAACATAAGAAATTTGCTATAATTGAAAGATGTCCACAGAGACGCATTCCTTAATCCATCGCGCCCAGGATTCCCTTCCGGGTGGAAAAATCATCATTATTGGCGCGGGTCTCTCCGGGATTGCGACTGCCTTTTTCTTGAGAGGATCCGGTATTACCGCGCCAGTATATGAAAAAGAAAAAAATATAGGCGGGCTTTGTCGTTCCACGCATATCAACGGGTATACGTTTGATTATTGCGGCCATTTACTGCATTTTAGACGTCCGGAAGTATTCACGTTACTTCATTCTCTTATGGGGAAGGATCTGACCCGCCATCGACGCGATGCTTCGGTCTCTATATTCAATACACATATCCGTTATCCTTTTCAGGCAAATCTCCATGGGTTGCCGCCACAGGTACGTGCTGCGTGTCTTGAAGGCTTTATTCAAGCAAAAAAGAGAATACCGAGCGATCATCCGGAGAATTTTGCTCAATGGAGTCATTGTCATTTCGGCCGGGCGATCACCGAATACTTCATGAAACCTTATAATGAAAAATTCTGGACGGTTTCTTTAGAAGAACTTTCCTGTGAGTGGGTGAATGATTTTATCGTCGTACCTACCCTCAGGCAAGTCCGGGCCCGGATTCAAAGAGAAGAAAAAAGAAGGTTAGGTTACCATTCTTTTTTCTGGTACCCTTCTTCCGGAGGGATTGAGCAGTTGATCAAGTCTTTTACCCGCGGTAATCAATCTATGCATACCGAACATGAAGTCGTGAGAATCGATCCGGTCACAAGACGTATCTGGTTTTCTCACGGGTCCTCCCAGCAGTATGACCGGCTGGTTTCTACTATGCCGTTGCCCCTTTTGGCGAACGTAATCGCCGGGTTACCCGATACGGTCCGTGATGACTTTAAAAAATTAAGGTGGACTTCGATATATAATATAAATTTAGGGCTTGCTCAACCGGTCAATTTTGATCATCATTGGATGTATTTTCCGGAACACGCGCATTCTTTCTTTCGAGTGGGATGTTTTGACCGGTTTTCTCCTTCTTTGGTCCCTCCGGGAAAGAGATCGCTCTATGTGGAAGTCTCATATTCTAAAGGGAAGCCTCTGGATAAGAAAATAGAAAAGCAGGCGATAGACGATTTAATGAAAGCGAAGATCATCTCTTCGCCGCACGCGATCGAGACAATCCATGTAAACGATATACCCTTTGCGTATCCTCTTTATGATTTCGAGTGGAAAACCGCCAGGAGTAATATTTTGAAATACTTACATGCCTACCATATCTTCCCGGTGGGGCGTTTTGGCGGCTGGCAATATATGTCGATGGAAGATGTGATTTTGGAAGCCGAACGTACGGCAGCTTTATTGGCGCATCGATGACCACTCCGGTAGGTATGAACGTATTGATCTCGCAGAGACATATTTTGTGGAGTCTGATAAAAAAAGAACTGAAGACCAAGTATATCGGTTCGCTGTTAGGGGTATGGTGGTCGGTAGTCACTCCTTTGCTGATCATGGCGACCGTGACGTTTATCTTTACCAAGATCATAAAAGTAAATATTGAGAATTTTTCTTTGTTTTCATTAGCCGGTTTGCTCCCCTGGTTTTTCTTCTCAGTATCGTTATCGGAATCTTCAGTATCAATAATCCAAAAAGCGCAGCTTTTACGTCAGTATAATCTTCCCGTGGAATTTATCCCGCTTTCGGTAGTATGTGCGAATTTCATCAATTTTGTCTTTGGGCTTATTTTTATTATCCCGATATTCTGTCTGTTTAATATACAGGTAACCAAAACTTTACTCGGGTTGCCGTTGGTCCTTCTGGCCCATCTGTTTTTCGTAGCCGGACTTGGCCTTGTGGTCGCCTGCGTGAACGTGTTTGTGAGAGACCTTTCTCACCTTTTGGGGACAATATTGTTATTCTGGTTTTGGATCACGCCGATATTCTATTCGATCGATATGGTCCCCGATCCAGTTCGATGGATGTATAATTGTAATGCCATGGTTTTTTATATCCGTATATATCGCGATATCCTTTTGTTCGGACAATTTCCCGGTGCTCATCTGTGGGGTGTTGCGATTTTCCTGGGGCTGGTCACATTCGGAGCGGGGTATCTTTTTTTTCTTTCCAGAAAGAAATATTTTCTCAAAGAACTATAAGAATAGAATGGAAATAATCCGCGCGAATAATATCTGGGAAATGTATAAGGTGAAGTTTATTAAGGGGTCCAAAATCATCTGGGAAAACTTTTGGGCATTGCGGGATATTAGTTTCTCGGTCATTCCCGGAGAGACCGTCGGGGTGATCGGTGAGAACGGCTCAGGGAAATCGACGCTTTTGAAAGTCATTGCCGGCATGTTGGTCCCCGATAGGGGTACTATATACGTAACCGGGAAAGTGACCGGGCTATTGGAATTTGGCGCGGGATTTGAAACCGAGATGACCGGACATCAGAATATCCTTACTATTGCCGGTTTGTACGGTTTATCACAGGAAAAAATCGGCAGACTTTATGATGTCATTGTCGCCTTTGCCGATTTAGGGCGGTTCATCGATGCGCCGATTAGATCTTATTCTCAAGGGATGTTCGTCCGCTTGGCTTTTTCTCTGGCGGTACATATTCCGGCGGAGATCGTACTTATCGATGATACCCTTTCGGTGGGCGACGAATATTTTCAAAGGAAATGCATAAAGAAGATCATCGAGCTC
The DNA here is from genome assembly GCA_016935525.1 of Candidatus Omnitrophota bacterium. GTDB lineage: Bacteria > Omnitrophota > Gorgyraeia > Duberdicusellales > 4484-171 > JAFGQU01. Next base: position 95,239 of record JAFGQU010000002.1, on the reverse strand, counting down.
AAAGAGTCCGGGAAAACCATGTTTTTTGTAACCCATGACATGAGTATACTTTCTAAGCTTTGTGACCGGGTGATTTTTCTTAAGAACGGAAGGTTAGTCGCCGACGGATCGAGAAAGAAGATCATTCCGCTTTATTCTAAGATGATCGGAGAAAAACAAGGTATCGCCGTCTTCGAGAAGGGAGATGTAAAGATTATTTTCAATAACGGGAAACTTTTTATATATCACCGGGAGACATTACTTACTCCTCATGAAGGGGTTTATACGGTCATGCATCAGCAGGATACATGGTCGGCTTCCACCCAGGGGGACTGGCATATTGTAAGCCAGGATGACGAAAGAATCATTGCCGGCGGAGAATTGCTGCGGTTGGATCTGACCCAGGTCTGGAATATATGGATTGACCGGGATGAGGCGATCCATATCGATATTGAAATAGAAAGCGCCCAGACTATCGATCTGGATGAAGGATATTTTAATGTAATGTTGAGCGAAGAATATGTGTGCTGGCGGACCCCTTTTGACGGTAAAAAGTTTCCTGATATTTCCCTTGAAGATAAAAACTGGCGTCCGTTATTGAACTGGCATTCGGAACATCAATGCATCGCGGTATATCCGGGATCATCGCCAGGCGATAATCCCGTCCCGGCTTGTCTTGTTACGCAAAATGATGCTACCCCGGTAGCGACCAGCCAGATCTATAATACCGACTATTCTCTGCGCTGCCGGGTAGCCCAATATAAACTGGCGCATATCCATAACTATTCGCATACTCAGGCTCAAAGGGCGCTGTTTTTTTCAGGAAAAATCATCGTCGGAAAAGATAAGGCAGACGCATATCTTAAAAATACCTATGAACATTCGATCCTCAACAATCAGGATATGCAGATAGTATTTACCCAGGGGGAATGTTCGATCTTTATAAATTCTTTTCAGAAAATCATGGTAGGTAAAATAAACTCTTTTCTGACTGTAGAAACAAGAGAATATTATTCATCCCGTGCTTTTTGGAAAGTAGAAAAAGATGCTCAGGGAAGGATTATCGCTATCGGTGATTGGCCGGATCTATCGATACGCCAGCGCTGGCGTATCGAATTGACCGGTAAGGATTCGTTTTCCTTGAAGGTAAAAACAGAAAATCCTCGTCAGATACGCATTCAGGAACAGGATTTACGATTCTATTTTTCCGATACCTATCAACAATTCCAGACTGATTACGGGAGGAAAGCGTTCCCTGAGGAATTTTGTGATTTTGAAGTAGATGTGCTTCAGCGGTGTATTTCTCAAGGGTCGATAGGACTTTATAGCCGGCAAAAAGAATACCTGCCTGTCCATTTGGAGAACGTAGCCGGGAAAGATACTTTTGCGAAGATCTTTAACGGTGATCGCTATCGGAAAAAACGGGTGATAAATTTCTATCGCATGGGTGAATCCGTGTGCGCATCATCGGTTGAACAAGAACAGGATTTTAACGTATCGGTCTGTTTCCCGGGCCATACTCCTCCGTCGGAAACTGGTCCTTCGGGGACGTTACAGCAGCAAGACCTGAAGTTCATATTTGAAGGAGGCGCGGGTCAGATCTATTGGCAGGGGCAGAAATTAACAAAAAAGTTAGGATTTTATTCTTCATTGCGATTACAGGGAAGATGGTACGATTCTTGTGCGTATGCCCGCTGGACCTTAAAAAAGGACTCTGAAGGTCTTATGTGTGAAGGTGACTGGTCGCCTTTACCTTTGCGGCAATTGTGGCGTTTGAGATTGGAAAACAGTAATAATATTATTTTTCAAATATATCTTTTTATCGATAAGCCGGTGGCTTTTGACCGGATCCAGGCTAATCTTATGCTTTCAGAAGAATATGATACATGGGATCTCGGCACACGGATGGGGATTTTTCCCGATTTTCGTGGAGAAATCGATGATGAATGGGATATCATCGCTTGTGTAGACAACAGAGAATATGACCATCTTCAATCAGGGGTTACTCGTGTCAACGGCCCCCGGCGGCAGCACTTCCCTCCGATAAAGGTTTCTTCGTCCCTCACGTCTTCTTTGGGAAAGTTTTGTATAGTAAATTCCGATCTTTATCATCGTGGAAGGATTTTGCGGTTTAATGAAGAAGGGCAGAAATTCAATGAGCTCGGGCAATACCTCCTTTGTGAAGGGAATATTGTCATTGATGAATGATGTATCCAGAAACGGAAGTCCCTTGAGGCAAAAGGTATTGAGGGAAAAGGCAATAAAAAGACTAAAAGGTCCTTGAGTTGTTACTTCTTTTAAGGGGTGGTATAATTAACGGATTCTTTAAAAGAGACGAAAAATCCCTTATTTTTTTATTCTGCGAAGACAGGTGTTTTCAGCTGTTTGCTGTGTAAGGAGACAACAATGAATATCATCATTTCGATCATTGTCCCCACATATAAACGGATAGAAAAGCTCAAAAATTGTATTAATGCTTTGCTTGGTCAGGACTATCCTCAGGAACATTTTGAGATTATCGTTGTTGATGATGCCTCCGACTGTCGGGTCGAACAACTGATTTCGGATTTTGCTAAAGAATTTACGCAGGTGCGCTATTTCTCGCAACATCACCGGGGCCCGGCGGCAGCAAGAAATCTCGGCATACATCAAGCCCGGGGACGACTTATCGGGTTTGTTGATGATGATTGTATCTGCCGGCGGGATTGGGCAGGAAAAATGGTCACCGCCCACGGAAATAATCCCGGTATTGCGGCCATCGGAGGCGATACTCTGCCCGCGCAGCAGAGAAGCTATGTAATGGTGGGGCAGTTTTTAAGTACGTGCAGTATTGAAGTGAAAATAGGTCAAGGAATGCAAGCGATATTCTTCCCCACCTGCAATGTCTCTTTTAAAAAAGAGGTATTTGAGCAGGCCCGGTTTAATGAACATTTTCCTTTTCCCGGAGGGGAAGACCTGGAATTTTTCTGGCGTCTTTTTAAAAATGGTAAGAGGTTTCTCTGGGATCAGGATATTATTGTGGTCCATGACCGGGATGAGACTTTTTTTAGTTTTATTCGACAAGCCTATATCTATGGTCGCGGAAACTTTTTGGTCCAATATCTCCACCGTGACCATCCTTTATTGAAAGAGCTTGATCCGGGAACATTTTCTTTTTGGCGGGCTACCGCGTTCAATATCCTTAAAATTCCCCGTTTTGTGTATATATTGGCAAGAAAACTTATTTGTAAAGAACAGATCAAAAATATCAATAAAAAACTGTCGATGTACATCTGCCTGAGCATCCATAAGGCGGTATATATACTGGGTAATATTGCCGAGTACCTGAGAGTAAAGAAAAATAAGACAATTACACCACAACTGCTGCCGCCGCCGCAACTCTTGATATTGGACATCACTCATCGTTGTAACCTTTCCTGTCGGATATGTGACATCTGGAAAACCGCCAAAGAGGAGTCTGACTTGGAGTTGAGGTATGTAAAAAAAGTCTTACGTGAAGCGCGCCGGCTCGGGATTAAAGAAATTACCCTTTCCGGTGGAGAACCTCTTTTGAGGAAAGATATTCCGGAAATATTCGATCATGCCCGACACCTCGGCCTGAAAAAGATAGGCGTATTAAGTAATGGTCTGGCCGTAAAAGAAATGTTTTCTCGTTTAGAACCCTATCTGACCGACGAGACGATATCTTTAATAATCTCTCTCGACTCGATTACTCCCCGAATCCATAATTATATGCGGAACTCGCCTTGCGCCTGGGAACATACGGTAGAAAGTCTGCGTTTGCTGGCAGCGCTTAAAAGCCGCCGCGCCCAGGTCCGGTTTAATGTAATCAGTATTATCTGCGGAGCAAATCTAAAAGAATTGCCGCAGTTAATCCCTTTTCTCTATGAATTAAAGGTAAATTCGTTGCAATTTCAAGCGCTTCTGCCGAATAATTTGAGAATGGCTGACCGGAGGCAGTCTCCGTTCTGGGTCACTCCGGATCAACTGCCGTTACTGGATAAAACCGTTGATCTGCTGATCCAAACGAAAAAGCGCTATAAAGATTTCATTTGCAATTCGGAAGAGAACCTGCTTTTAATGAAAAAATATTATCGTCGTCAGCTGCGCGGTACCGATGTCCGCTGTAAGTCGGCTCAAAAGACGATGCTTATTGCGAATGAAGGTAAAAGTGCGACTTGTTTCTCTTTTTATGGCGATATAAAAAAGCAGTCGTTAAGAGATATACTTGACGGGGCAGCCAGGATACATGCTTACAACCAGGCTGCCCGGTGTCCCTGGCCTTGTCTTTTACCTTGTTTTTGTGATCCTCGGAAAACCTCGGGAGAAATAAAGGTAGAATGTATCGTGTAACGTAAGCCTAAAGAGCCCGAGGGTGAAGAAAATTTTTTAGATATACAAATATGTTTCATTATTGTCTGGATAATATCAACGAGCAACTTGTATTTTTCGATTCGATAAAAGAAGATTATCTCTATAATTTTTCTCTCGCCCTCAATATTCCCCTGATCGGCCCGCATATGCTGCAGTTGATCCTCACCACAAGATGTAATTTGCAGTGTGCGATGTGCGGTGTCTGGCGAGTGAAAGAAAAAGAGATAGATACTTTTTATGTGAAAAAACTCATTGACGATGCGTATCGTTTAGGGAATCTTAAAGAAGTGTATTTCACCGGAGGCGAAGCGCTGCTGCGGCCGGACATTTTTAGTCTCATAAAATATGTCCGCGACTACTACCCTCATGTGCGTACGCATGTGAATACCAACGGTACTCTGCTGGATCATAAAACAATCAATAGATTATTTGATTCGGGGCTGGAGACATTAGGGATATCCATTGATTCTCCGAAGAAGGAGATTCATGATTCTTTGCGAGGAGCAGGGGTGTTTGAAAAAATTATTGACGCTCTCGAATATATCAACGTTGAAAAACAACGCCGTAACACCAAATATCCTCTGGTCGATACCTGTTCGGTGTTGATGGACCAGACCCTGGATACCATGTATGAGATGATCGATTTCTGTGAAAAGTATAATGTCTGTGGTATCCATATTCAACCCTATGTGTGTAACAGCGATTTAAAAGGGCGTCGTGAAGATAGGTTTTGGATCCCGCCTGAGCGGTTGCCTTTGCTTAAAGATACGCTTGATAAGATAAAAGAGCGTAACTTCCATACCTGGGTCCATATCGAAGTCCCTCACGAAAAGATCTATACATATTTTTCCAGCGAGATTTATGTTGATAAATGTTATGCCGGTTTTTGCCGGGCTCTGGCGGTAGGAGAGAAGATCTGTTTTGTGTGTAATGGGCCCAATAAAGAAAAAGACCAGCATTTCGGTTTAGCCGAAAAAGATTCGCTCTTTGAAGTTTGGTCTGGCCTCGCGGCCCGGTCTTTCCGGGAGACCATAAAAAATTGCAAGGCAAATTGCGTGCAATTCTGTTCTATACGTCCTTCGGCAGATACATTAAGTGAGATCCATCAGCGGCTCATGGAACACAATAACTTTTTTTTACTCATGCGGGAACTGCATTTTCTGGAAGAATATATCCATCGGTATCCCCAGTTGCCGTTGCGGCCGATCCTTGTAGCCGGATACCATTTGATCGAAGAGCATATCGATGATTTCATCAGGTCTCTTGAGCAGAATCTACGGATCGGAGGATTGAGCGCGAGGGAAAAAGATTATCTTGAATCGGATCTGCGCCTGCTTGAGACCTATATTGAGAATGCCGGTAAAAAACACTATGGCTTATTGAATTCTTTGGCCAAATTCGCTTCTTTTTTTTCTCCGCCAAAGAGAAACGGAAAAAATATTTTTCTGAGGAGCTTATCTTACTATAACCGTTGGAAAAAAGTGAAACAGAGGATCGATCCGGCAAAAATGAAATTTATTTTTTCCCGTCTTATCGGGCATCCTTTTGTTGAGCCTCAGTATTTTATGATCGAAATAACTGACCATTGTAATCTCCGTTGTCCGATGTGCCAAGCCAATAAATGCGTGGGGCATCTTGATTTTTCGATGTTTACCGATCTGCTGGAGCAAATCGATGAGTTCAAAAACCCGCACAAGATCATTCAGCTTACCGGAGGAGAGCCGTTACTGCATCCCGATTTTTCCCGGATCGCTGAGACCGTAAAAAACGACCGTCGTTCATTCCACCTCAGTTCTAACGGTATGCTTCTTGACCGGTTTCTTGCCGAAACAGTCTCTTTCGATCTGTTGAATATCTCTCTGGACGGGTTTCCCTCGGCCCATGATGAGATAAGAGGAGCGGGGGCGTTCGCCCGCGTCACCGAGAATTTAAGAAAACTATATGACTTTGTGCAGCACAAAGGTGTCCGTTTTGAAGTATGTTTTAATATCCTGATCACGAGATATAATTATCAGGATCTTTACCAACTGGTGAGATATCTGCACCAGTTGTATCCTTATTCTAAATTCCAGCTTTTAAACGTAGTCGATGATAATACTAACGTGATCGCCGGCATCAACAGTCCGCTTGCCGACATCGAACATCCCGGAATATTATTTGATCAGATCGGGAAAATCGAAGGCTATTGCCGTTTTCATAATTGCGTCTTTTTTTATCCTCAGGCGTACCTCAACTATCTGCTTTCTAAAAAGTATGTGAATTGGAAATGTTTTGCCGGATATAACCGATTATCCATCACTGCGAATGGAGATGTGTGGCTATGCAGCAGTACGTTAGGCAATATCAGTAGCCGTCCGTTAAAACAGATATGGTATTCTCCGGAGGCCCGTACGTTTCGTGATAAAGCGAAAAAGTGTAAGGTGCGCTGTTTTCAGGATTGTTATATGTATAAAAATATTTAAAAATGATCTCTCAAGCTTTTCTCGCCCGCGTACAACATAATCTGACCTGTTCTCCTAAAGGGCCTTATTGCTTAGACTTGGCATTAAGCAGTTCTTGTAATCTGGATTGTCTTTATTGTTCAGGGAAAATAAGCGCTAAACCGAAAGACCTGTTGTCAAAAGATACCCTGTTGCGTCTTCTTGATTCGGCGCAGGCCTTAGGCGTAAAAGAAATCTCGCTGACTTCTTTGATCGGGGAGCCTACGGTATTTAAAAACCTGAGATTCCTTATGGGCGAGATTAAAAAGAGAGGTTTTTTTGGCACGCTTTTGACCAACGGGAGTCGGCTTGATGAAGATTTCGCGAAATTTTTAAAGGAGATCGGATGGGACATTATCATCGTTTCGATCGATTCTTTCTCCGACGATATCCAATATCAATTGCGGCCGATGCCGGGTAAGCAAAAGTACTTGGAAGCGATTCATAGATTTCTGCGCTATTCGGCAGAACAAAATCCGCGGGTACATCTCAATTTCAATATGGTGGTGAATAAATTGAATTATGCGTACGTCAAAGACTATTTTCGGATCGTCGATTCATATAACGCCAAGAATGTTACATTATTGAAACTGGTCAGGATGAATGAACAGTATGATGCGCTCAGTCTTCATGATGAAGAGATGCAGTCTTTCCGCGCACTACTGTCAGAAATCGAGACCAAAGTCACGTTTAACCGGTTAGAGTGGATCGAAAAGGCCCCCGACGGCAGGGATTCCCATCGACCAGTCCAGCACAGCCCCTTGAAGAAGATATGTTATTTTCATCTGTATAAACTTTTAATCAACTGTGATGGGCAGGTGCTTAAATGCAACGGCGACCCCTTAAAGACAAAATTTAACGTCATCCGGGACGACTTAGAAAAGATCTACGGCCGGATCTTAAGCGAATACGAATTTTTAAGAGAATATCCTTATTGTTATGAGTCCTGTTGCAGCCCGATAAAACAGTTGAATCAGGAATTGGAATATTATCTTGAAGGTGATGGTGTAGAAAAAAAAGCAGGATGTCATGAGCCAGATGAGAGATAAACATTTTAATATATGCGAATTTTATATCGCGATCACCAACCGTTGTAACCTGCAATGCCTGATGTGTACCACCGGTAAAGGGAAATATGGCGCGGAATCGGAACTCTCTTCCCAGGAGTGGATCAAGATTATCGGAAATCTCGAAAGAAACTGTGCTATTCAGCGGATTACCTTCGGCGGCGGAGAGCCGCTTTTAAGAGACGACCTTGGACACATTATGAAATTTACCTGCGCATGCGACATAAATACCGTCAATGTCATTTCTAACGGGACTTTATTTGATGGAGTTTTTTTGGATCAATTTGACGAACACGAATTGAAAAAAATAGGAATAATCTTTTCTATCGATGGCCTTCAATATGACCATGATTTTATAAGAGGGGGCGGGACGTTTAAGAAGACGGTACACAATTTTGAGCGGGTGTATAAAGAATATTTTCTTGCCGAGAAGATCGCGAGCCTGACGGTAAGTTCAATATTGATGCCGGAGAATTTTTCTCATTTTGTGGATTTTCTTAAAGAGTTTGAGAGATTTAAAGGGGTGCGATTTGATGTCCAGCCGGTAATCCCCAACAATGAATTATGTTATGTGCGGGAAAAATTCCGGCTTACCGAAAAAGAGAAAGCAAAGTTAAAAGAGATCATCGATTATCTGGTAGCTCATGAATATATAAGTACCCGTCCGGCACCTTTAATCAGGTCGTATATGCACTATTTCGCCAATGTGTTAGAAAAAAACGGGCGATGTCTTACCGGATACGAATCGCTGAACATCACCTGTGAAGGATTACCGTATCTGTGCGGGAAAGAGGTCCCGATGCCGCTGTACGCATATGATTTTAAGGAGATTTTCTATTCCGAAGAATATCAGGCCGAACTGGAACGAATAAAGACCTGCAAGGAACCTTGTTTGCAGGGGCTCCATATCAATCAGGAAAATTATGGATCGTAGAGTGAATGCCCAGCTCAATCAGCAGGAATATTGTGAACATAAAACAGTCCTGCGGTCTTACCCCACGATCATCAATCTTCAGACCAATAACAATTGTAACGCCCGTTGCGTGTATTGTGAAATACACGGCCTTAATAAAAAAAGTTTTCAGTATGGGACCATGCCGTTGGAATTGATAAAAAATAATATTTTTCTGTTTACCCGGGCAAAGTATGTGGAATTCAGCGTGACCGGAGAGCCTTTTCTTTATCCCTATCTGGGAGAATTGATTGAAATACTGGCTCCTCTGGGTATAGAATTTTTTCTTACCACCAACGGGATAGATATCGATGAAAAGATATTATTTAAACTGTTGCCGTGTACCCGGAGCATTACCATATCCGTAGACGGGCCCAAGACCAATGAGTTGACCAGGGGGTACCCTTTTTCAAAGATCGTTCCGACTCTGGAGAGATTGAGGGAATATAAGAATGTCTACGGATTCAACCTGAACCTTTCGGCGGTAGTGACTAAAAAAAACCTGGATGATTCATTGCGACTGTTTGAAGTCGGGGCAAAGTATCACTGCAAAAACCTGATTTACACAAAAGTCCTTTTTCTCAAAGAAGAATTAAGAGACGAATACCTTCCTTCTTACGGAGAGTTCGTCGATTTTTTAGACGCTTTGGAACGCTTCCGAAAGATGCATCCCGCACTTACTGTCGTGAATACGTTACAAAAAGTGGCCGATTGGCATTGCCCGGTATTGTGGAAGAATCTTTATCTTTTCCCCAACGGCGACGTGTTAGGATGTTGTATGAATAACGACCTGATGGGGAATATCACTCAATCTTCATTTGAGGATATCTGGAATAATCAAAAATATGTCGAGATGCGCTCGCGTTATCGAGAAATATGCTCGAATTGCATGCATGTGTTATTGAGTAAACATTCCTATCGGGAAATATATGACGTAATATGAACCAAAAAACAGGTACTAAAAAATCCGGATTTTTGCGCAAGATCGCCGATAAAATATTGTATCGGCATAGTCAAAAGGAGCCGGTCGCTTCCGGAGATCTTTACGGCCGGCTCTATTCTTCGATATTCTCTTCATTAGAGAGTCCATACATGATCGAATGGTTCCCTGCGTATATATGTAATTCCCGTTGCCAATATTGCGGAGGATACGATTCCGATTCGCAACGTCAGTTTGAACCGGCAGTCCCTTATGAACGCATTGTGGGTATTGTGCGGGAATCTTCTCGTAACGGGACCGAAGTATGGAATATCGGCGGGCGGGGCGGAGAACCGTTATTATATAAAAATATTATCGGGATCTTAAGGGAGATAAAAAAATGTAATATGAGAGGAATACTTATTACGAACGGGTTACTGCTCGATGAGGCGTTTATCGGCGCGTTACACGATATACGTTGGGATCTGTTGAGGATCAGCCTGGATTCTTCTTCCGGAGAAATCCATGATGAAATACGGGGGGTTCCGGGTAATTTCCGGAAAATAGACAATGCGTTAACGAAATTCGCCGATATAAAAACGGCATCGGATAAAACGGCTCCTTACATTATCTGTTGCCCGGTGGTCCATAAGAAAAATTATCGTCGGATCCTTGAGCTTATCGATTATTGTATTGAAAAAAAAGTAGAAGAGATCCAGTTGATGCCTTTGATGAACGTCCATTCTCGCGCCGAACAGCTGATGCTGACCGAAGAGGAATCCCGGGAATGCGTCTCGTTGTTGCGGCAAAAGGCGGATGAGACGAGGATCAAACATAATATCAATTTTTTTCTCGCTCATTATGGAAAGAAACCGGAGAGAAATGCGGGGAGAGAGGAAAAAGAGGGGATCCTTCAACTGCCGTTCTATTGTATACATGTATGGAAAACTCTGGTGATTTCCGAAGACGGGTACCTTTCTCCCTGCACACTGATCAAAGACAAATTATGTAAAATAGGGGATTCTTACCAAAAAGCCTGGCAGGGCGACCAGATGAACAAGTTAAGAGAAAAAGTATCGCAAAAACAATTTATTCACCAGGCCTGTCATGAATGCTGTGGCCCTTTACGCAGCGAGACGTATGAGTTTAATCAATATTTGTTAGAACGGGACCGGGAGTAACTATGACTTTTTTTCAAAAGATGGTGTACGGGTTGTCACGGTATCTGGGGAGGCCGCTTTTGCCGCCGCAGATGATGATTCTTTCGCTTACCAACCAATGTAATCTACAGTGTGGCATCTGCAGCATCAAACAGCCGGTAGATGCTCCCCGCGGCGCGGTGGATGTAGCGAAGATATTTGATATTATCGATCAAGCTTGCCAGATGAAGATCTCTCAGGTGGTATTAAGCGGCGGAGAACCGTTTTTGGTAAAAGAGATATTCGAGATATCCGACTATATCAAAAAGCGAAATATGGATGTTTCGGTGACGACGAACGGGTATTATAACCGGGAGATGATTGAAAGAATCGCTGCTTCCTCTATCGATCACGTGCATTTCTCTTTTGACGGGAACAAAGATGCTCATGATCGACTAAGAGGGGCGGGGGCCTATGATCGTCTGCTGCAGAACATCGTCTTATTGCGGAAGCTTAATCCGGTAAAATCGATCGGAGTAGGCACAGTGATCTATCGTAACAACTGCGGGCAGTTGTATGAAATGACGAACACTGCCGACAGGTTAGGGGTAAACGTGATGAATTTTATACCGTATCTGGTGCGCAATACCGATCCTCAGAATTCTCCTAAAGGCGTTCAGGCAAGCGATTTGTGGCCCCAGGAAGATGACGTGATGCGACTTAAAGACGACTTTAAAATGATATTAACTCATGAGTATCAAAATCTTCGTATTGACTGGAATCCCGACGCCGGCCTCCTTGAGGATTACTATTCGCTTAAAAGCATTCACAAGAAATGCGCTGCCGGGTATAAAAGCATGATCATTACTGCCGGAGAAAAACGTAATGGACGGATGAGTTCTTGTGTGTTTTTTTGCCAGGATAGTTGCGGCGATGTGTATCGGATGGGTATACGTCAGGCCTGGTATTCTTCTAAAGCCGGACAGATGAGAAGGAAAGCCCAAAAATGTAAAAATCCCTGTTTACAATTTTGTCATTATTTTTAAAGAACATTGCCAAAAGAGACCGGTAAAAGGTCGATATGATAATACCTCAAGAAAAAAAAGATAATTTTTCCGCGGAAAACCGTTCTTGCGGGAAAGTTGATTTTAGAGACCCGCAGATGTGCTATGTGCATCTTACCGATAACTGTTTTATGAGATGTAAAATGTGTAAGTTTTGGCAGACACCCCAGCGTGTCTCAAAGGTGCCGCTTGATGATTGGGAGCGTTTTTTTTCTTCTTTTAAAGAATATATTCACGAACCGATCGATATTTCTATCGGCGGAGGGGAACCGCTGACTCACGAAAATCTGTTTCCCCTTATCAAAATAATCCGCGGCCTTGGGTTTCGATTGGTATTGAATTCCAACGGGTATCTTATCGATACGGAAATAGCTTTGAAAATAAAAGACGCGAAAGTGAACTCGATCATGCTTTCTTTAGACAGTCTTAAAAGCGGTACCCATGACTATCTGCGCGGTAAAACCGGTGCTTTATCAAGTGTGTTTGAAGCTATCGAGTGCCTTGATTATGTCGCTCCCGAAGTCGATATCAGTATTTCCGCGACGATCATGGAAAGCAATCTCGAAGATATCCTCTCTTTGGCCCGGTGGGCGCAAGAACATAGTAGTATAAAGTTTATTAATTTTCAGGCGGTGACCCAACCGTTTAACGAGAATCATAACGACCAGTGGTATTTGAAAAAGACCGCTCGTTCCATCTGGCCGCAAAATATCGAACAGGTCTATTCGGTACTGGATAAGCTTATCGAATTGAAAATGAAAAAATTCCATAAGATCTGTAATCCCGTTTCGCAATTGGCCTTGTATAAAAAATACTTCAAAGACCCTCAAGGGTTCGTAGAGAGAAAAGGGCCGTGTAACGCGGTTGATTTCGGTATTTTTATATTTCCTGCCGGAGATATCGCGTTATGCCCCTATAAACTACCCATCGGTAATGTCCGGCAAGATTTCCGGGAACTGTATCTCTCAACGAGCGCGCAGGAGCGTCGCCGGGAAATAGCGTCTTGTAAAGACGTGTGCCATTTTTTACTTAATTGTAATTATGAAGAATAGGATATAACGTGCGGAATATGGATGCTTTTTTTCGGGATTTTTTGTTTTGGATATCGAGGTTATTGGCGTATCCTTTTTCTAAACCGCAGGTATTGCAGCTATCAGTTACCTATCGCTGTAACCTGAACTGTAAAATGTGCAGTATCGCCCATCATCTGGATAAGGAAGAAGAACTCTCTACCGAACAGATTTTTCATGTGATCGATGAGGCAAAGCGATACGGGATCAAAGAAATACTCCTTACCGGGGGGGAACCGTTTTTGCGTGAGGATATATACCGGATACTCAAGTACATCGGTGATAATCAGATGTTTTCTATCGTCACTACTAACGGAACGGGTATCAATAGAGAAACCGTCAATAAGGTGGCGAATTCGGGAATAAACCATTTCCATTTTTCATTAGACGGGTTGAGCGATATGAATGATTACTTTCGGGGGGAGGGGGTTTTTGAAAAAGTACTCGATGCGATCACTCTTTTAAATGCCGAAAGATCAAAAAACCGTTCTTTTTCTATCGGTATCGCGTGTACGGTCATGAACAAAAACGTACATCAATTGGGGGATATGGTACAATTGGCTGATGAGTTAAAAGTGGATACCATAAATTTTCAACCGTTAGTAAAGGATAACGCTAATTTTATGGATAACAAAGCCTCGGATTTCTGGCTGGATCAGGGAAGCATTGTGCGATTAGCCGAAGAGATCAAAAAGATAAGAAGATTCAGTCCTCGCCATGTCCGTATATACGAAGAACCGCGTTTGGAATTGATGGTCGATTATTATCGCGGAACACTTACCCAGAATCAGTGGAGATGTTTTGGTGGATTAAAAACCGTATTTATCTGTTATTCGAAAAAACAGCCGCTCATCTATTCCTGTCACGGGATATGCGGCAATTTAGACGAGATATCGCTTAAAAAAGGATGGGAATCTTCCCAGGCCCGCCGGCTAAGGATACAGGCGAAAACCTGTAAAAATCCATGCCTGCAAAGTTGTTACTCGTTGGAATCGGCCCAGAGTGTATCGAGTATTATCAATCGTCATTTTAAAAAAATCGTAAAATCTCATGGTTCTTAATCCAGAGTTAGCTCAGGAATATAATGATATCGAAAGAAAATTGAGTTTCTTTGTGAGCCGGAAGCTTTCTTATCCGCTCATCCCTCCGGAACATGTATATTTCTCTATTACCAGTGCGTGTAACTTACGGTGCCGGATGTGTGATATTCCGCAAGGCTTTGCCGAAGATGCCGAAGTACTGAGCTCTTTGAAAATAAAAGATATTATTCTGCAGATAAAAAATATGGGTATTAACCATTTAATCCTTTCCGGCGGAGAGCCGTTTCTCCATAAAGACATACTTGATATCGTAGGGTTCGCGCTTTCCCGCGGCATTCAATGGTTGAGCATTATTACTAACGGGACATTGCTTAATGACGAGATCATCCAGGGCCTTATCGAACGTAAGTTGAACCATATGACGGTTTCCATCGACGGATTGGGCCCAAGAAATGATGAAATCAGAGGGCCGGGCACTTTTGAAAAAGCCGCTCATAGTATCGACAGAATAAATTATTATAAAAATAAAAAACACGCGCAATTTCCTCTGTTAGGTATAAATTTCACTATTATGGATACGAATATCGATGATATTATCCCTATGATTGATTTTGCCCGGCAAAAGAAATGTCATATGATCGTGTTTCAGCCGGTATTGTTCAGTAATACTAAGATGTACGAGATGAAATCGAATCCGTTATGGCCTACAGATAAGCAAGTCCGGAAACTGGAACGTATTTTAAAAAAGGTCGTTTCTCTGAAGGAAGAACTTCAGGATATTTATATCGCTACCGACCGGGCCATTTTGGAATCGATTCCGGCTTATTTTAGGGGAGAAAAAATAGACCGCAATTTCAAGTGTTATGAAGGGATTAAAAGGATCGTTATTGATTGTAATGGACAGTTATGGAGTTGCCGCGGGCGGTATGGCGATCTCAAGGAAGAATCTTTGCAGAACAACTGGGTTTCGGAAAACGCGACGGCAATGCGGGAACTGGTAAGGCATTGCCGGCGGCATTGCCTCCAGGATTGTGTGTATTTTCCCGAAGATATCTTACAGGAAATAAAAATATTTTTGAAGAAATTAGATGCGCTCCCGCAGACTCGAGAGGTTGAGAGTATCCGTGATAAGCTTTACTCAAAAATCGAAGAGTATTCCGCTTTATTGGCAAAAAAAGGCAAGCCGTATTTTAAGTTTTACCGTCATCAACTTCGTCTTTTAAAAAAA
This sequence comes from Candidatus Omnitrophota bacterium, assembly GCA_016935525.1. Classification (GTDB taxonomy): domain Bacteria; phylum Omnitrophota; class Gorgyraeia; order Duberdicusellales; family 4484-171; genus JAFGQU01. Next base: position 79,927 of record JAFGQU010000002.1, on the reverse strand, counting down.
CCGGGGGAGCCTCAAAAGAATCCTTGCAGGATCTGTATACGATGAATATTTTGAGCGTATTCGATTTGTTAAGGAAAAATTCCCTGTTTTGGCTTTCCCGTAAGCTCAATTATCCTCTGGTTGCTCCCGATATGGTGCAAATTAATTTTACGTTTGATTGCAACCTGAAATGTAAAATGTGCGGGATGAGTGAACAAAAAGGATTTCTTAAACAAGCCGGGCGTCAGGTTGAGATCGATTCGGCTACTGTACATAAGATTATACGCGAAACTAAGGAGCTGGGCGTCGGGACTGTCCTTTTTATAGGGGGGGAACCGTTTCTGCACAAAGACATATTTGATTTCACCGAACAGGCAAAACGACTTCAGTTAGCCACCGTGATAGTGACCAATGGCGTGTTACTTGATCCGGCGCGCATACTCAACTGTCTAAAACACGGGGTCGATTGGTTGAGCATATCCATCGATGCGGCGACGGATATGACATTCAGCCGGATCCGCGGAGAAAAAGTTTTTGATAAAATCATATCGAATATACGTTCTTTACACCAGATCAAGAGACAGGAAAAACGGAGGTTTCCTAAAGTGGTCGCGGTATGCACGATTATGGACGAAAATATCGAAGAGCTTCTGGAAATAGTCAGACTGTGCCGAGATATCGAATGTGAACGTATCCTTTTCCAGCCGGTCGTCGCCAGGAATGTCGATCAGACCGAGCGAGTCGAGCAGTATCCCGGATTCGTTCCCTCTGAGCGGCTTGTCCTTCTTAATAAGGGAATAGACTCATTGATAGAATACAAAAAACAGAGCCCGGCACAGTTTAACTTTATTGCCAACAGCACAAGGTATTTGGAATTGATAAAAAAATATTTTAACGGTGGCCCTCTCTCAGATAGTTTTCCCTGTTACGCCGGTTTCAACCGAGTCCAGGTAGTTCAGGAAGGTAAACTCTACTTTTGCGTCAGTCAGAAAAATCAAGATGCGGCGTTTGGCGATATAAAACGGTCTACACTGAGCGATCTTTGGTATTCATCCGTGGCGGGAGATTATCGGGATATGATCAGAAACTGTGCGACTCCTTGTCTGCAGTGGTGTTCTTATCGGGAAGCTTTTATGGAAATAGAGGATTTTTTCCAAAAGAAAAGATTATTCGGGTTTTTTCATTAAACACGGGAGAGGGAACGATGAGAAAGAGGCTTTGACCCGATGAAAGTAGCATTAATTCAATGTCCGCAATGGAGCACATTGGTGCCTCCTTATAATCTCGCCCTGCTTTCGTCCTGTTTGAAACAGGATGGACATCAGGTCCGTTGTTATGATTTTAATGTGCGTATACAGAGATATATGTCGTTTAAACGAAGAGCTCCTTCATGTTCAAAAGAAGAATCTCTCGACTGGTATGAGAGAGAATCTGTCAACCGGGCGATTGAAAGTCACCGATACTATGTAGACCAACTCGTTGATGAACTGATGGGGGAATGTTATCAAGCGGTTGGGTTTAGTATCTACGATTCTTCACGTTGGTATAGCGAAGCGGTCGCGGCGATGATAAAAAAAAGGGACCCTCAGATAAAGATCGTGTTCGGCGGGTTTTCTTGTTTCCATCGTGAACTTGCTCAGGAATTGTGCAGGGCTGACTATGTCGACGCCGTATGTCTGGGCGAGGGAGAAATCGCGTTAAGGGAATTGTTTCACAGTATAGAAGAAAACCGGTCTTTTTCCTGTTCCGGGTTTCTCTACAAAGACAGCAACAGCGTTTTCGTTGGAAAACCTGATATCCCTTCTCCGGTCCCGCTCGATTTCTTGCCGTTTGCTGATTTCTCCGACTTCGACCTGTCTCATTATGATTTAGCCGGGCTTCCTATATCAACCAGCCGGGGATGTATTAACCGTTGTCTTTTTTGTGAGGAATCGGTCCTTTGGGGAAAGTACCGCCGGCGAACCGCCGAGAATGTATATGAAGAGATCGTGTATCAATTAGAAAAAAATCCGCACGTGACCTATTTCCATTTTAATGATTCGTTGATCAACGGTGATGTCATCATGCTCGGTAAGTTGATCGCATTACTTATCCGGAGCCGTCCGCCGGTCTCCTGGGGCGGGCAGATGATGATCCGCCGGGAGATGGATTATCCTTTTCTGAAAAAGGCGTATCAGGCGGGTTTACGGTCAGTAAGTCTGGGGCTGGAAAGCGGGAGCGAGAAGGTCTTACAGTCTATGGGAAAACGGTTTTCGCTTACGGAAGCCCGGAAAGTTATTCGCGATACCCATGCCGCCGGCATTCAGGTGAGCGTAAATATCATTGTCGGGTTTCCCCGGGAGACCTGGGAAGATATACGGTATACTGTAGATTTTCTTAAGAGGAACCGGCGCAATATTCACAATATCTTTGTGCATCCTTTGGTGCTTTTACCGGCTTCGGTCCTCGGCGCCCGCAAAAAGGGATTTGGTATTATCGAGACCGGTCGCGACCGGATGCGTCAATGGTATGCCGGATCCGAATCTCACGACTTTGGCGAGAGGATCGAAAAGATAAGATTCATAAAGAGGGAGCTTGCCGCACAAGTGAACATCCCTTTTGCTGATTTAGAAAATCTTAATTAAGGAGGAGAACATGAGCCGACGAATAAAAATTGCCGCATTGCTTCTTGCCCCCCAGATCATCATTATGAGCGGGGTAGTATTGGGGATAGGGTTCTTATGGATTGACCACCGGGAATATTTTGTTTTTGACCGGGGTATTTTTATCCTGGGTATGACTTTGCTTGCGACTTTGTTTTTAAACTGTAATATAACCTTTCTTGCGCTCCGTATGTTTTTTGAGCTTAGGCAGCTGAGGCAGATGAACCTCAGAATGGAAAAAGATCTGTTGGTATTTTCCGATATTGTTGAAAAATGCACAAAAACCCAAACCAGGAAGATCGATGAATTATCGCGGATTATGGAACAACATCTTTAATCGAACTATGAATACGGTCCGGGCCCGGTCCAAGAGAAAGCCGTTCGGCAGGATTGCCGCAAAAGATCATTACGGATTTTCTCTGTTTTCTCATTGGCATTGCCGGTATTCTCAGGACCCTTTTATTTTGAGAGAATCGGCCCCTTCGGATATAGAAGTCGAACCGAGAATAAAAGTGCTTTTAGAAAAGATTGATATAAGAGGATTACGTGTGCTGGAATTAGGCAGTCTGGAAGGGGCTCACGCGATGATGCTGGAAGGCGCCGGAGCCGGGGAAATAATCTCCATCGAGGGGAGAGAAGAAAATTTCTTGAAATGCCTTGTTGCAAAAAACGCTTTGAGAAGTAAACGATGCACTTTCCTTCTTGGTGATTTAAATGAAGTAGTCCCTCAGATAGATCAGATATTCGATCTTTGTCTGGCGGTAGGGATACTGTATCATCTTCCCGATCCGGTAAAGATAATGTATCATCTTGGAAAAATCAGCCGAAATATATTTGTCTGGACACACTGTATCCCTTCTTCCGCCGCGCCCAAAAGGCTCGTACACATAGAATATCAAAATAATAGATACCGTGGAACATATGCCTGGGAAGACAGCCGGATAAAGGTAAACGCTGTAAAGGGGAAAGTGTTTTGGTTATGTGAAGACGATCTGGTGCGATTGATCAATGATGCCGGATTCAGCAACATCGATATTATTGGACGCGAGCAAAGAAAGGAAGGGCAGGCCATTACCTTGTGTGCCCGGCGATGATCATGGATAGAAAAGACGTGCTTTGCCAGAATATAGGTTACCTTAAAAAGTTTGAACGGGATCTAGCCTATCATTTTTCCGAAAAAACGGGCTATCCCTACATAGAACCTCATTGGGTATATGTGAGCTTAAGTCATAGATGTACGTATCGTTGTAAGATGTGCGGGGTGGTAAAGATTTTACAAAACTATGAACTTACTACGGAAAGAGTCAAGCACGTCTTTGATGAAATCGCCCAATGGCGCGCAAAAAGTGAGGTCGTATTAACCGGCGGAGAACCTTTCTTGCGTAAAGATATATTCGATATCATCGCGTATGGTATTCGAAAGAATATTCATATCGAATCGGTATCTAACGGCGCGCTTATAGATCAAGAACTCGCGGTAAAGATAATGTCTTGCGGGTTACATAATATCGCGGTATCTTTAGACGGAGTTTCTCCTGAGACTCATGACGCGATACGTGCGAAAGGCAGTTTTGATAAAGCGGTAAATGCTCTGCGCAACCTTGTCCAGGCCAAAAGAAGGTCAGGTCATGGCCCGCAGATATCGGTATGGACGACGATCATGAACGAGAATGTCACCGAACTGTATGAGATGATAGCGCTGGTACGGGAGGTAGGGGTTGAATGCCTTGTCTATCATCCGGTGATTGTAGTCCAGGAAAATATGCAGAACACATTAAGTGATGCTCCGTTCTGGATAACCAAAGCTAAGCTGGAGATATTGAAAACGCAGATCGACAAGATTATTGAATATCAGAAGAAAAACGGGTTAGTAGCGTTTTTGCACGATCCCTATTTGTGGCTTAACTATTTTGAGGGGAATCTAAAACGGGAACAATGGAAATGCAACCCTTTCGTATTCATTAATATCGGGCCGGACGGAGAAGTAAGAAGTTGCGGAGATTCATTCGGTAATATACATAAGATGAGCCTTAGTAGTTGTTTACGCAGCGAAGACGCGTATGAAGCGCGGATTTTGATGAAAACCTGCGCAAAGCCTTGTTTACAGACCTGTTGGGCTCATCCCGATGCCGATTCCCTGTCCGGTATTATAAAAGAGTTTCTTGATCAATTGCGCCACGATGCGCACAATGATAAAAAAACGGTTCTCAGGGAAGCGTTGAGTATGCTGAACGAATACGAGGAGAAACTGAAACAGCCATGAAGAATACCTTGAAAGAAGTGATCATATCTCTTACCCATCGTTGTAACGGCAATTGCCGTATGTGTGATATCCCCGATGACGCCGATACGGAACTTCCTTCATCCTGCTGGAAACAGGTGATCAAAGATGCCTATATACTTGGTGCTTCGACTGTGGTATTCAGCGGCGGCGAACCGTTTTTGAGAGATGATCTGTTTGAATTGATCTCCTATGTAAAACAGAACCATATGAACGCTTGCGTGACTACCAATGGCCTTCTCCTTGACGAGAAGAGAGCCCGTGCTCTTTATGAATCCGGTATCGACGTGGTAAATGTATCTCTGGAAGGTAACGATAAAGTGCATGAGTATTTACGCGGCACCGGAAGTTTTTCCAAAGTGACATCGGCCCTGGCTTATCTACAGCATTATAAAATTGAGACTACTATCGCGACGATGGTCTCACGATACAACTATAAATATCTTCCCGAAATAGTTTCTTATGCGCGCAAATACGATTCGACAACGATTAAATTTCAGCCGTTCAACAGCCTTTTTCTACATGATAAAACAAGGAATAATGACTTTTTTATTACTCATAAAGAAGTTCCCCAACTGCAAAAAATAATAGGGAAAGTAATCCATGCTTGCGATACCCAAGGGATCTCTACGAATCCGGTTTCTTATTTAGAAAAGATCCCCGGTTATTTGTCAGGAGATTCTTTTCGGCATCGTTCCATGTGCATGGCTCCCTGGCAGTCCTGTCCTATCGCTCCGGGCGGGGATGTGTATCTCTGCTGGGTATTAGCTCAACCTGATAAAACCATCGGTAACGTAAAAGAAGAACGGCTACTCGATATGTGGAATTCGGAGCGTCATAATGCTATGCGTGAGAGTCTCAGGCAAAGAGGCTGTCGAGGATGTATGATGAGTTGTTATGACGAAGTCTTCGGAGGCGATTCTGTAAAAAGGATGTTGACCAAGAAGATAGAAGCCATGAAAAACCGGAGATTAAAAGAAACCTTGAATAAAGCCGTAACCCGCTGGCGGCGTCGTTGGAAATTTTATTCTTCGTATCAGGGTACATTCAGTGATTTTGTAAAGAAAATAGAAATGTTTTTAAAGAAGAAAATATCCGGGCGAAAAACGGACATCACAGTTGACGATGGGCTTGCCCGGACGTTATCGGAAATCGCTCGAGCGAGAGATTCTCTTCAGCGTGAGTTGAAACTATTGCAATAGATCGCTGTATTCTCTTTTTGTTTTTGACCGAAATGATATAGGACGGGCATGGCTCATATGAAAGTATCCGTGTATATTCCCTGTTTCAATGCTGAAGAATATATTGCCGGCTGCCTCCAGGCAATCATGGTCCAGGACCATCCCATAGAGGAAATAGTAGTGGTTGATGACGGTTCTACCGACCGCACTGCCGATATCGTGAGAAAATTCCCGGTGACCCTTATTCAACATCCTTCTAATAAAGGCCTGGTTGCCTCCCGCAATACCGCTTTACAGAATCTTCGGGGAGAATATATCGCGTCGTTAGATGCCGACTGCATACCGGAGCGTGATTGGCTGAGCCGGCTCATGGAGAATTTTTCTTCTGAGAAAATAGCCGGTGTCGGCGGACGGTTGCTGGAATCGTATGCTCATGATCCCGTGGACCGGTGGCGGGCAGTCCATATGAAACAGGAGTGGGGAGAACAAAAAGATGATTCGGTCCCGTTTCTGTTCGGTTCCAACAATGTGTTTAGAAAAAAAGCATTATATTCGGTAGGTTTCTATGACGAGCGCTACCGCAATAATTATGAAGATGTAGATATATCCCGGAGATTAAAACAGAAAGACCATCTATTGATGTACGAGCCGGCGGCCCGTGTTTTTCATTTAAAAAAAGATACCATATCTTCTCTCTTTCATTCTTTCTGGAGCTGGAATTACGATTTTCATAAAGAACAGGGTTTCTATGAGAAAGACCCTTCGGTGAAGATGGAGGAAAACCTTGGCCTGGGAGCCCGGTTCCTACAAGAAGATTTTCGTAACAAAAGAATAGATCTGCTTTATATCGACTTGATTCTTCCTTTTATCCTTTCTCTCAAAGATTACCTTTTTATACGATATGATAAACAGGTCTTTTTACGTATCGATCATACCCTTTCTTTGCCGGTGCTATACCTGATTTTGTTAGATCTTACTTTCTTTTATCATTTTGATGATACAAGAAAGTCGCTCAGGACCCTTGTGGTGCCCCGGCGCCGGGTGCTTCAAAATGTGTTTGTATTTTTACTGCTTATCGGGGATGTACTGAAAGATACATTCTCGGATTCCGATTTTTTGAAAGTACTGATAGCCCATATCACCGAAAGCATTTTTACCGGTAAAGGAGGAGACATCCTGCTTATTGAAGATAAATTGTTATCGCTCTATGTGCTTCAAAAAGAATGGAGTGATTTTTTTAAAAAAGACCATGACCGGATTGAAAAGGGTCTTTTTGGGAGTATGTTCATTTCTTGGCAGGATTGGTTGTCCCGACTCGAAAGCTATCTGCCGGAAATGGTTAATCTGATAAAAGCATCTCAGAACCAAGTCGTGAAGACCAAAAAGGAGGTATGATATGAAAAAAACCCCTACGGGAAGAGCGGTTACTGTCTGTGCGTGGATATTATTAGGTATTGGAATAGTAGGTTCTATGAGTTACTGGTATTTTTATAGATCGTGGTGGATTCCAGTACTTTGTATCGGAGGCAGTGTTATAAGCGCGTTGGTCTTAAAATTATTCGTAAATATAGGAGAATTTCTTTTCTTTTTGGTGAATAACAACCTATCGATCTTAGAGGATATCCGTAGAAATCAGCTCGTTCTGGAAAGAATCCGTGATGCGGTTGAAGATGTAAGCCGTAAATTTGATCCTTACGAGGAATACGTTCAGCGGATACATCGACATTTGAATACAATAGAATGCACATCACAGGAGAAACAGCAGATTATTGAAAGATTGGCCTGCGACGTAAAAGATATGAATCAGAATTTTTATGAACTTACGAAGTTTTTGGAAAATATCGAGAAAGAACTTGATCTGAAAAGATGAGGATCCTTATAGCAAATTTCCCCTGGTGTGTTGAGGGTCAATGCGGAGTAAGAGCGGGATCCCGCTGGCCGTTCACCGCGCAAGGCCCGGCAACATACCTCCCTTTTCCTTTTTTTCTCGCTTATACGGCTTCTTATTTGAAACGGAACGGATATCAGGTAAAAATGATCGATGCGATCGCCGAAAGCCTTGATGAGGAGTCTTTTCTGGAAAGGGTTGTGAGGTATAAGCCTCAGATGATTATTGCCGAGACGTCGACTCCCAGTTTTGAACATGATATCGGTATTGCGTTAAGGATTAAAGAGCGCCTTGACACGATTTGTGTGTGTGTCGGCCCGCACGCTACGGTATATGCCCGGGATATTCTCACGACCCACCCGGTTATTGATTATGTTCTTATGGGGGAGTACGAACTTGCGGCTGCCGGGTTAGCCGACGCGTTAGAACAAAAAAGAGATATTCAATATACCGAAGGGGTCGCGTATCGCCAGGGCCGAGAAATACGGATCAACCGGCCGGGGCCGACTTTAAAAGATCTGGATAGATTACCCTGGCCGGAAAGAGAAGATGTCCCTCTTTATAATTATAATGATGGTTTTTGCGGGCTGCCCGAACCTCACGTGCAAATGCTTGCGAGCCGCGGGTGCCCGTTTCGCTGTACTTTTTGTCTTTGGCCCCAGGTCATGTATCAGGAACATGTCCATCGCCGCAGGGATCCGCGATTGGTTATCGATGAGTTGGAGTGGCTTATCCGAACCTATGATTTTAAGGCGGTATATTTTGATGACGACACGTTTAACGTGAATAAGCCGTATGTAGTGGAAATTTGTAACGAGATAAAGAAACGCGGGATACATATTCCCTGGGCCGCGATGGCCCGGGCCGATCTTATGGATCAGGAGCTCCTACGTGAGATGCGGGAGGCGGGGATGTATGCAATAAAATACGGCATTGAATCTGCCAATATTGAGATATTAAGGCGCTGTAAGAAAAATATGGATATAGAACGATGCCGGAAGATCGTAAAAGAAACAAAAAAAATAGGTATTCGGGTGCATCTTACATTTTGTCTGGGGCTCCCCGGGGAAACCCCCCATACCATACAGGAATCTCTCTGTTTTCTCAGGCAGGTTGATCCGGATTCAGTTCAATTTTCCTTAGCTACTCCTTTTCCGGGGACCGAGCTTTATAATGATCTTAAACAAAACAATCTGTTGAAGACAAGGGATTGGTCGCAGTATAATGGGAATATCAGGGCTGTGGCCGGCACCGGTGAATTGTCGCCGGCCGATTTAGAGAGGTATTTGGGTCAGGTACGTATCCTTCAGAAAAATAGCAGCCGATAAAAATGAGCGCAATGACCGAACATAGAAAAGAAGATAAAACTATAGGCCAAAAAAGAAGAGATCAATGGTCCCGTTTGTAACGAGAATAACGTTAGCCTTTGTGTTATTCATTATTATCGCGGGGTGCGAGCCGGAGAAAAAACCGTATGTGGTTGTTCAGAACACACATCGAGAGCTGGTCGTGTTGGGAGAAGCCGCGTTTAAGCAGGGCGATTTTCCGGGAGCGATAAAATATTATAATGAGGCGCTTAAGCTAGAGGATGATTATATTCCGGCGTATTATTCTTTGATGGAAGCATACCGGGCTCAAAAGGAATATCGCAAAGCTCTTGATTACGGGCGAAAGATACTGCAACTCGAACAGAATAACCCGCATCTTTACATACATATTGCCGATATGTATTATGAGCTTAAGGAAAAAGAGAAAGCTCTCGAGTACTACTCTCAAGGGATCAGTTTATTAGATGATCCTCATGATTCCGGTAGATATGATGAAGTAAGAAATCTGTTCCAGGAAGTAGGAGATGAGTACCGGGATCGGAACGATCTTGACCGGGCGATATACTTTTACGAAAAATCTCTTCAAATAGACCCAACCTATCCGCGTACCTATTATATTTTAGGAGATTTTTATCTGCAAAAAGGTGATATCAAAAATGCAATTGTCTATTATGAACATTTACTTTCACTTGACCGGGAGAATGCGGATATTTATTTTCATATCGGCAATTTATATAAACAGAGCGGTGAATTTGAAAAAGCCGCCGATTTTTTTCATAAAGCTTATAAGATTCAGGGAGATAGTGAGGAGATCCTTTTCGTTCTGGGAGACATATACGATAAGTTACACAATACAGAAACAGCAATACAATATTTTAAAAAAGCGCAGGAGTTGAATGTATCCCGGGAGGACATCCCTACCCGTTTGGGGGAGCTCTACAAGCGCAAAGGCAATTTCCAAGAGGCTATAGCTTCTTTCCAGAGGGCGCTCGACGTAGCCGGGGATAATTATACCGCTTATTTTGAGCTGGGGGATATCTATGTCCAAAAAGAAGCATGGGAGAAGGCTATTGGATATTTTGAAAAAGCGTTACCGCTCAATCCCAAAGATCCTAATCTGTATAGTATTTTAGGGAATCTTTATAAGCGGACCGGAAATATCGAGAAATGCGAAGAATATTATCGTCAGGGGCTCACGCAGGATCAAAATAACGCGGGACTCTATCGGAGTCTGGGCGATCTGTATCAGCAGAAAAACGACCTTCCCGAAGCAAAAAAATACTATCAAAAAAGCATTCAGTTCGATCAAGAGAATGCGGCTACCCATATGAATTTGGGCCATGTCTATTTGACCGAAGGCCAGTTAGAATCTGCCCTTGAACATTTTGAAAAAGCAGCGTCATTAGGATATGAAGATGCCGGCGTGTACACCCGGATCGGTGAATTCTATTTCGGCCGGGAAGATTTTACGAAAGCCAAAGAGTATTTCCAGAAAGCGGTCGCGTTAGACCATTCAAACATCGCTGGGCATATCGGATTAGGGAATATATATGCGCGTGTGGGAGAGACCGAACCTGCGGTAAAATCCTATCAAGAAGCGATTAAGATCGCCCCCACTCACCCTGATGGGTATTTTTTATTGGGAATCATATACGCTCACAGCACTTCTGATGAATATCTGAATCGCTTGCCAGGCGTTATTAACACATTAGAGGGAATTGATAAAGGTTACGCCGACCTCTTGAGAGAAATTAAAGAGAAGAAAATCCATAATAATCCCAACGACAATTAATCTTTTAGGAACATATACCGGATGATATAAGGAAAATAGTACCTCACGAATTTTGTTGGTTTCTGCTCATACCGGTTTAAATCAATCAATAGGCACATTCCAATTTCATCTCATTGATACTATGATGGCATATGGTTTTTGTTGAAACGGGAGGATGTGTGGATTTTTTTATTAACCGTCAAGGTTTTTTTCTTGAATGCCGTTATATTGCCTTTTTTTACCGGGAAAGCCCTTCCTCAGTGATTTCTCATATGCACATTAAAAAATAATTATGTGTGGATTTGCCGGGTATATCGATTTTGAGCGATCTCCAGCCACAACATTTCAGGTGCGAGAAATGTCTCAGGCCATAGCCCATCGGGGGACAGATGAAATTGGTATTTTCTCTACCAATTCGTTCGCTGCCGTACATTCTCGGCTGGTTACTATCGGTTCTTCCGGAGGCCAACAGCCAATGTGTGATCGGGCCGAAAAGACCATCCTGGTATATAACGGAGAACTATATAATTATCGAGAAATCAGAGAAATATTACAACGTAAAGGATATGCATTCGAATCGGATTCAGATACAGAGGTGATATTAAACAGTTATAAAGAATGGGGGGAAGGATGTGTGGGCCGTTTTAACGGTATATTTTCTTTTTGCCTTTTCGATAAATTTAAAAATGTGTTATACATGGCGCGTGACCATTTGGGAGTGAAACCTCTTTATTATTATCGTCGTCATCAATCACTCTTTTTCGCTTCAGAAATCAGCGCATTGTTATGCAACCAACAGATACCGCGAGAGTTAGATTATACGGCATTCGCCCAATATCTTTCTCTTAATTATGTGCCGGGCCCGTTGACGTTATTTAAAGGTATCCATCAGCTTGAACCGGGGACATATGTGTCGTTTTCTCCAGAAGAGATGCGTAAAGTGCAATACTGGGATATTCTGGAAAACGAAAAAAAAGAGTACACCCAAAAGAAACAGTACGAAGAACGATTTGAATGCCTTTTAGAAGATGCTGTCCATAAAAGGACTATTGGAGTGCCCCAACAGGGGGTTTTATTAAGCGGAGGGATCGATTCTTCGGCGATAAGCTATTTCCTTGATCAAGATTCAAGGCCGCTTTCCACCTTTTCTTTAGGCTTTAGAGAGAAAAAATTTGATGATAACCGAAGGTATGCTCAATGGTTTTCCCGTCAATTAAAAACCGATCACCATGAAATCGTTATCTCTTCGGCAGATGTAGATATCCATACGCTTCAAACGCTCATGAAACATAATAGCGATCTGATCGCAGACCCCAGTATTATCCCCACCTATTTTATATCCCAATTCGCAAGCCAATCGGTTAAGATCCTTTTTGTCGGAACCGGCGCTGATGAGATTCTTGCCGGATATGATACCTATGTAGCGGATAAATTGCTGTGCATGTTGAGCCGTTTTTTATCCCCAGCCGGCTTACAATATGTACATAAGATTTTGGATATTCGGTGTCTTCTTGGGGATAATCCTTGGGGAATGAGGTTTAAATTAAAGAGATTCTTACAAGGAACGCAGTATCCTTTAGGTCGCGCCCATTTTTTCTGGCGGGAAGTGTTTTCTGGTTTTGAAAGAGAACAGTTATGCTGTCCCGCGATAACCGAGAGAATGGGAAATTATGATCCTTTTTCTCTCTATGACTTTTATTATAGGAAAAGAGAAGATGCCTCTATCCTCGAGAAAGTCCTTTATGCCGATCAAAAAATCCTGCTGCTTTCAATGCTCAAACGGTTAGACAGCATGACTTCGGCGTTCTCATTAATGAGTCGTGTGCCTTTTTTGGACCATCGGCTTGTCGCCTTTTGCGCACATCTGCCCTTAGAGATGAAATTGCATCGGTTTACTACGAAATATATTTTTAAGAGAATAATGGCGGGGAAAATACCTCATAAGATTATCCACAGGCCTAAGCGGGGGTTTACTACCCCGTTATCTTTATGGATCCGTAATGATTGGGGCAAGACAGCAGAAGAAGTTTTCTTTTCATCTAAATTAACCGGGCAGGTATTTCAGCGTAAGTACATTGAAATTTTGTTGCGTCAGCATCGTCTCCGGCAGGAAGACCATAGTTGGAAGATTTTCGGGTTACTTTGTTTTTATCTTTGGGCGGAGAGGTATAACATAAAGATCTAATTCAAAGATCCAATATGCAGATCCCGGTTTGATTTTCGGAATAATATATACCACATCCGGTCAATGGTGAATTATAGTGAAAATGAAATACAATGACATATTGAAATTGCTGATCACTTTGAGTAAAGTCAAGTTTTGCGGGAAAAAGATCCCCCTTTTGGTAAGTTGGGCCCTGACCTCCCGTTGTAATCTGCGTTGTGTATATTGTGGAGTCTGGGAAACCCCTCAGAAAGAGTTATCTACCGATGTTGTTATCGAAAAAATCGTAGATTTCTTTCAATTAGGGACCCGGTTTATTTCTTTTACCGGCGGCGAACCGCTCCTGCGCGATGATCTTGGAAAGATCATCGCGTACTGTAAAAAGAAAGGCATATATGTTTCGGTGAGTTCGAACGGATGGGATGTGAAAAAAAAGATCGATTCTTTGCAAAAAGTAGATCTGTTAAGTCTTAGTATAGAGGGAAATCGGTCGGTTCATGATACGATCCGGCAGGAAGGGTCTTACGATAAGGTTTTAGAAGCCGCTGAATGTGCCCGGCGGCATAATATCCCTTTGAATTTCGCGGCGACCTTGACCCGCTTAAACTTGGATCAAATCGATTTTTTGTTAACGACAGCACAGTCGTATCAAGCAACAATAACCTTTCAGCCGCTTACTACATCTTTACTGTATTGTGCTCATCAAGACAATCCTTTACTTCCTTCTTTTGAAGAATATAGCGCGGCGATAAAAAAATTGCTTATTCTTAAGAAAAAAAATATATATATTACCAATTCATCGGCATGTTTACGCCATTTTGCCCATTGGCCGGGACCTTATCCCTTGCGCTGTAGGGCGGACTATTTTTCCTGTCGCGTGCAGAGTTCGGGAGATGTATGTGTGTGCAACCGGAACCAGAAAACCAGGATAAATATTGTCGATAATGGGGTGGCTGAAGCATTTCAACGACTTGTTGCTGGCCATTGTTCTTCCTGCTGGTGTGCGCAGCGGGTGGAAATGAGCCTCTTATACGGATTGCATCCGGAAGCGATTTGGAATACCGGGAGGATGGTATTAAGGAAAGTAGTATGAGAATAAAAAAAATATTTCCTTATGTACAAAACCTGCTGCGGGTAAAATTGTTGAAAAAAAGAGTCCCTTTATTCATAGGGTGGGATATCACCCATCAATGTAATTGTTCTTGTCTCTATTGCGATGTGATGCATCATTGGTCCGCGCAGTTATCGACTGAAGATATCCTTTATATTATTGACGATCTGGCAGCTTTAGGCCTAAGGCATATCCATTTCGGCGGCGGAGAACCGCTCTTACGTGAAGATTTAGGTGTGATTATTGAGCATTGTAAAAATAAAAATATCACATTGGGGATTCTTACTAACGGCATATTATTCGCGGAAAGATTAGATTGGCTGAAGAAAGTAGACCTTGTAAAAATAAGTCTCGATGGGCCGGCTTCGATCAATGACATACTGCGCAATAGAGAAGGGCATTATGATGAGGTTATCGGAGCGGTAAAGGTAGCCCGAAAATATGGTATTCGTGTTTCTTTGAATACGACTTTGACCAGAAAAAATCTAGAGTATGCGGGGTATCTGGTAGAACTTGCCTATAGTTTAGGGATTACAGTGAAATTCCAGCCGGTAAATATGTTGCTCAGCGGAGATAAGGATATAAAAGAATATATTCCTTCGCCGGAGAATTTCAAGGATACGATCTCTCAGCTTATCCAGATGAAAAAGAAAGGGTATGGGCGGACTATAGTGAATTCTCAGGCAGGTCTCGGGTATTTAAGTGACTATCCTCATTATAGACCGATGGCTTGTTGTGCCGGTAGAATGTTTTTCCGTATCGACCCGGTGGGCAGTTTCTATTGTTGTTCGGGGATGATGTCAAAGAAAACGAATTTACCCGTGGAGTATTTTCAGTCATCCAAATCTTTAAAAGAGATCATAGAAAGTATGCCGATTGCCGGGTGTGATTATTGTGCGTGTACCTCCACGTTAGAGTTAAATCTTATCTATTCAGGAAAACTAAGCGCGATTTTCGACGCAGCGCAATATCTATAAGCTAAAAAGAGCGATGAAAGTAATGTTCGTATATCCGGGATTTGAAAATATAGGTATTGAATACCTTTCTGCGATGCTACTCGATTGTGGGGTAGAAACCCGTCTTGCCTTCGATCCTCAGCTTTTTCGGGATCCTTTTTTTAAATGCGGTTTCTTGAGCGGATTGTTCAATTCCGAACGGATACTATTGAAACAGATCGAAGATTTTCAACCTCAACTGATAGCTTTTTCCGTCGTGAGTGCCAATTATCTTTGGGCCCTCGATCTGGCAAAGAAAATAAAGGCTTCTTTACCGGTCCATATCACCATGGGGGGGATTCATCCTTCTTCTGTCCCGGACAAAGTCATTTTACAGGAATGTGTGGATTCAGTTATCGTCGGAGAAGGGGAGTACGCATTTCTAGAATTAGTTCAATCTTTAGCATCAGGGAAGATTGATTACTCAATACCCAATGTATGGTTGAAAAAAGAGAAACAAATTATTTCTAATCCGGTGCGTCCACTCATAGCTGATCTTGATAGCCTTCCTTTTCCGGACAAAGAGTTGTATTATCGTGAAATCCCCGGTTACCACCATGGTTATACTCTGATTACTCGCCGGGGTTGTCTTAACCGTTGTTCTTATTGTCACCATTCCGTGCTGGACCGGGTGTACAGTAAAGAGCCAAAGCGGATAAGATTACGCAGTGTCGATAACGTAATGGAAGAATTAAGGGCCGCTAAACAGAAATATCGTTTTAAATTATTAAGGATCAATGATGATCTGTTTACTTACCACACCCCGTGGTTAAGAGAGTTTGTGGCTTGCTATCGTAAAGAAATAAACGTACCTTTTTACTGTTTTGGCTCTCCTTCCACGATTGACGAAGAGACCATTTCGCTTTTGAAACAAGGGGGATGCTATCAGTTATGTATGGGGGTTCAGAGCGTAAATCCTGATGTCCGTCAACGTATTTTCCAGCGGATGACCACTAATGAACAGATTATAAAAGCGATTGAGGTATGTCGTAGTTATCGGTTGCGGATAGTGGTTGATAATATTATTGGATATCCCGGAGAAACAACCGGCGATTTGATTGAAATGGCAGAATTTTACGGGCAACATCGGCCCGATCGGATATGTATCTTTTGGTTGAAATATTATCCTGGTACTTCGATTGTCGATATTGCCGAAAAACAGGATGTCCTTAATGCTCAAAAGATAAGAGAACTGGAGGAGTGCCCTTGTGAAAATGCGAACACCTTGGTTGATCCGGGACTGGCAAAAGAAAAAAAGAGGTTCCATTTATTGTTCGTGTTATACCATTTTTTATCCCTGAGAATATTCCGTTGGTGTGTGCGTCATAGATTATATCGTTTCTTGCCGATGATAAATCCGGCATGTATTGAATATCCTTATATGATGTTTTCCCGGGAGCGTCTGGATATTCCCCGCAGAAGATACTATAGAAAATATTTCTATTATCTACCAAAAACTTTTTATGCAAATATCAAAAAACGGTTCACAATACGATAGCGGTATATCGGTAGTGATCCCCGCTTTCCGGGCCGAAAGGCACATTGGCGATACAATGAGGAAGATCAGGGCAACGTTTGGCTCAGGACCAAAGATCATTGTGGTAGTAAATGACCCTCTGTCCGATACGCTCTCAATTATCAAAAATATCGCGCGGGAAGATCCCGGGGTATCGTATCTGTATTTTAAACAGCGGCTAGGGAAAGGGATTGCTCTTCAGGAAGGATTTAAAGCCGCCCGGACATCTATTATCGGTTTTGTAGATGCCGATGCCCCGTTTCCTCTGGATTTAATAAAAGATAAACTTACTTTATTGGATAATGATTCCTGTGATTGCCTTATTTTTTCTAAATGGAAGGGGAATTCCTTTGGTAACGTAAGACAGAAATTTTTTCGGAAATGCCTGAGCCGGGTATTCAATTATATTGTAAAAGTCCTGTTTAAACTGGAATTTTCCGATACCCAAGGGGGAGCGAAATTCCTGAAAAAAGATGTGTTTGATCGACTGGGAGGGGATTTTTTATGCGCCGGGTTTCTATTTGATCTCGAATTGATCCTCAAGCTGCGCCAGCAGGATATGCGTATTAAAGAACTACCTATCTTTATGTCGGGAAATAGTTCAAGCACTGTAAGCATAACGAAGGATTCGTGGGCGATGGGTAAGGAATTATATAAATTAATCAGATATTTCCTGGTGTGGGCTAGAAAAGGTAAAAAATAAAGACAGGTAAACTTATACTTGTCTAAATCGGTCCGGCATGATATAAAATATAATCCTTTTAGCGCAGCGCATAGCAATCCGCAGACAGCAAAGAGCGGATAGCGATGAGCGGCTAGATGAAATTCTCTTCTGTGATTTGACTTCAGGGGGGACTGCCTATGCGAGGGTGGCGGCAACGTGAAAAAGTCTATAGTCGTTGGTCTTTAGTCGATAGGTTTTTAATTGTCTTCTTTGAAAGTCTCCGGGGTAGACCAGTCCCGCGTAGCGTTATCGCCAGCGGGACGGGTTTCGCGTGATGTTCTTCTGTGGTATACTTACAGCGAAACATCAGCAGGGGCAGAGCCCCTATGAAGGGCGATACACCTTGTGAGGTAAGGCATGAGTGAAGGTGCCTGACCACTTCAAATCGCCCTGACAACATTCCCGAGTCTGAACGGAAGTGTGATAACACTATCGCCCATGCGAGGGTGGCGGCAATAACTATCGCCATCGGCGATTTTTAAAAGAGTGAATAGAGTTATTCTCGCAGAAGCTCGGTCTTGATCATTGAAGTTTTGTTCTTTCGATAAGGATACCATTTAATCTCAGAACGTAACGCGAGGGTGGCGGAACTGGCAGACGCACTAGCTTGAGGGGCTAGCGGTAGCGATACTGTAGGGGTTCAAATCCCCTCCCTCGCATATTTTTAATCCCGGTGAGTAACCACAGCATCGGGATATTTTTTTCTTGTAATTCATATATTTTTCAATATAATAACTGCCGAGGTGACTATGGAAATCGTCAAAAATAAATGTATTCCGGGTAATTTCGAAAAGTTCGCACAGCTGGTAAATCCGGCGGTAATCGAAATAGTCTTGGATTATGTCTCATTATGCAATCCTAAAAGCATATTTGTCTGTACGGATTCCGCCCGAGACCGAGAGTATCTTCGTACCCAGGCTGTAGAAAAAGGCGAAGAAATACCGCTGGCGAAATCGGGCCATACGGTCCATTTTGACGGGTATTTTGATCAGGCCAGAGATAAAGGAGCGACAAAATACCTCGTTTCTCCGGGAGAATACTTCAGCAAATATATCAATAATATTCCCAAAGAAGAGGGCCGTAAAGAGATCCGCGGATTATTAAAGGATTCCATGGCCGGCAAAGAGATGATCGTTTGTTTTTTCTGCCTGGGCCCGCTCTATTCCGATTTTTCCCGCTTGGCCCTGCAGGTCACCGATTCGTATTATGTAGCCCATTCCGAGATGATCCTTTACCGCAGCGCCTATGAAGCGTTCCGTAAAGAAAAACCCGATAAATTTTTTACTATTATCCATAGTGCCGGCGAACTTGAAGGTGCGGTAAGTAAAAACGTTTCGCAGCGCCGGGTCTATATTGAATTGAAAGATAATGTGGTCTACAGTATCAATACCCAGTATGCCGGAAACACCGTGGGATTAAAAAAACTTTCATTACGCCTTGCGATCAAGGAAGCTTCGCAAAGTGGCTGGCTTGCTGAACATATGTTTGTGACCGGCATCAACGGCCCCGGCGGTCGTAAAACGTATTTTACCGGCGCCTTTCCTTCGGCCTGCGGCAAGACCTCTACGGCGATGTTACCGGATGAAACGATAGTCGGGGACGATATCGCTTTTTTACGGGAAAAAAACGGAGGACTTTACGCGGTCAATACCGAAGAAGGTATGTTCGGGATCCTGCAGGATGTGAGCAAGAAGAACGATCCGCTTATCTGGGATGCATTGTTGAATTCTCCGGAGGTGATCTTTAGTAATGTATTGTTGACCAAAGACGGTAAAGTGCGTTGGCTGGGTGATGGAGGGCCGATGCCGGAGAAAGGGATGAATTTCAGCGGAGAATGGGTGTGCGGTAAAACTGATCTTCAGGCAAAAGAGATTCCTTATGCCCATAAGAACGCCCGGTACACGGTAAACCTGAAGGTGCTTGAAAATTGCGATCCCGCGATTGACGATCCCGAAGGGGTGAATGTAAAAGGCATTATTTACGGAGGCCGTGATTCCAGTACCTGGCCGCCGGTATTTCAGAGTTTTGATTGGACGCACGGAGTGATCACCTGCGGCGCTTCTCTTGAATCCGAAGTGACATTTGCCACTTTGGATAAAGAAGGTGAACGTAAATTCGACCCGTTTTCTAACCTCGATTTCATGGCGATCCCGATCGGCCACTATATTAAGATGCATCTTGAATTTGAAAAGAAACTTACCGATCCGGCGAGGATCTTTGCCGTAAACTATTTCTTGCGTGACGAGGAAGGCAACTTTTTTAATGCCAAAGAAGATAAACACGTCTGGATCAAATGGATGGAATTACGGGTCCATAATGACGTGCAGGCCTATAAGACCCCGATAGGATATATTCCCTGCTACGAAGACCTTAACCGGCTTTTTCGTGAGGTAGTAGCTAAAGAATATAGTAAAGAAGATTATCTCAAACAGTTTACGTTATATACTCAACGGCTCGTTACAAAAATTGAACGGATAAAAAACATCTATCACGGGCTTATAGAAATCCCTTCTCTGCTTTTTGACGTACTTCAAGAGCAACGGGACCGTCTTGATGAAGCCGAACGTCAATTCGGCGAGGTCATCGCGCCCGACGTATTTATTAAAGGATGAATCCTCCTATATACCAGACCAATTTTGAGCATATTCCCGTCACCAAAAGAGGTAAAGTGCGTGATTTGTATGATTTAGGCGAGAACCTTTTAATCGTCGCCAGCGACCGGATCTCTTGTTTTGATGTAGTCCTGCCCACGCCCATTCCTCAAAAAGGGATGGTGCTTACCCAGATATCTCTTTTCTGGTTTGAATTCACAAAAAACATAATCGAGAACCATCTGATAAGCAATGAGGTAAATGATCTGCCCGATAGGTTCGCTTCTTATCGCGAGATGCTCTCTGACCGGATAATGATCGTAAAAAAAGTAGAACCGCTTGCGATCGAATGCGTCATCCGGGGATACCTTGCCGGTTCGGGATTTAAAGAGTATAAAAAAAACCAATCGATTTGCGGTATCCCGTTACCACCAGGGCTCCGGGAATCCGATAAACTTCCCCAGGCCATCTTTACTCCTTCGACTAAAGCGACATCCGGTCATGACGAAAATATCTCGCACACCCAAGCCGCGCAAATCGTCGGAAAAGAGATATTCGAGAAAGTAAAAAAGACAAGTCTTACCCTGTATACCGAAGCTGCCCGGTATGCCCAATCAAAAGGGATCATCATCGCCGATACCAAATTTGAATTCGGATTGGCCGACGGCAAGCTCATCTTGATCGATGAGATCCTCACTCCCGATTCATCGCGATTCTGGCCAAAGGATGAGTATCAGCCGGGAAGATCTCAGGTCAGTTTTGATAAACAATTTGTACGTGACTATCTGGAAACGATGAATTGGGATAAAAATCCTCCGGCTCCCGCTTTACCCGCTCATATTGTGCAAAAAACGCAGGAAAAGTATCGACAAGGATATGCCCTGCTTACCGGGCACCAATTGGGCGCCGAAAAATCTTTTTAATCCGTATTTTAAGAGGCCTCGCGAAGACAATATGTGGTATTTTTTGCCCGTAGATATTGACATTTTTCAAATATATAGTATGGTAAAAGAGTTATGAAAATAGTTGTCTGCCTTAAACAAGTACCCGATACTACCGACGTCAAGATCAATCCCGAAACCAATACGCTCATTCGTGAAGGGGTGGCTTCTATTATCAACCCTTTTGATATGTATGCGATCGAAGAGGCGATCCTTCTTAAAGAACGGTTCGGCGCTCATACGGTAGCATTGACGATGGGCCCGCCTCAGGCCGAGACGGCTTTGCGAGAGACCCTTGCTCTCGGTATCGACGAAGCGGTCCATTTATGCGACCGGGCTTTTGCCGGAAGCGATACTTGGGCGACCAGTCTGGTATTAGCCAAAGCCATAGAAAAAATAGGTGAGGTCGATCTGGTGATCTGCGGGAAACAGGCATCCGACGGGGATACCGCTCAGGTCGGCCCGGGCATTGCCGCTCATTTAAATCTACCTCAAGCCACCTACGTCCGTAAAGTCGACGAATTCGATCCGGAGCATAATAAAATCCGGCTGGAACGGTTACTGGAAGAAGGCAGCGAGATACTCGAAATACAGATGCCGGCATTGATTACCGTGGTAAAAGAAATAAACGACCCGCGGCTTCCTTCTTTACGTGGTAAAATGAAAGCAAAAGGACAGACGATCCCGGTATGGGGTTATCGGGATATCGGAGTCGAAGAAAGACAAATAGGGCTTCAAGGGTCTCCGACCCAGGTCGTGAAGATCTTTACTCCGCCGCCCCGGGAAAAAGGTATGGTATTTGAAGGCGAACCGGAAGAATGCGTAGAACAATTAGTCGGCGAACTTAAGAAACATCTATTATGAGCGAAAAAGGAATAAAAGTGATCAACGAAAAATGCGTCGGTTGTGGCGTTTGTGTAAAAGCCTGTCCTTTCGGAGCGATTACCCTTGCTAACAAGATCGCGGTGATCGACCTCAATACCTGCACTCTATGCGGTGCCTGCCGGGAAGCGTGTTCCTTTGACGCGATAGAGATCTTTAAACCTCAGATCGTTCGCACCGATGTAAGCGGATATCAGGGGGTATGGGTGTTTATTGAAGAAGAAAGCGAAAAGATCGCCGGGGTTTCATTCGAACTGTTAAATAAAGCCCGCCAACTTGCCAGCGATCTGGATACCGAGGTAGTAGGCGTGTATTTAGGGCATACTCTTAAAGATAAAATACCTGAACTGTTTTACAAAGGTGCCGATAAAGTGATTTTTGTCGACCATCCTAAACTTGGCCATTATATTGCCGAAAATTATGCCAATGTGATCAGTCATCTGATCCAGAAATACAAACCGGAAATCGTCCTTGCCGGCGCGACCACTACCGGCCGTTCTCTGGTTTCCCGGATTGCGATAAGGATCTATGCCGGTTTGACTGCCGATTGTACGGGGTTGGATATCGATAAAGATAAACATCTGCTTATTCAGACGCGTCCCGCATTCGGAGGCAATATCATGGCGCAGATCATTACTCCCAATCACCGGCCGCAAATGGCGACCGTACGTCATAAGGTGATGCCGGAATGCGAACTTGATACGAACCGTACCGGTAAGCTCATTCAGGAAAAAGTCGAAGAAGATCTATTTGATTCCCGGATAAGATTCATCGATTTCCTCAAAGAAGAAGCGTATAAAGTGAACCTTGCCGAGGCCGATATCATTGTTTCCGGCGGCAGAGGCCTGCAGAAACCGGAGAATTTTGAGATGATTAAGGCGCTTGCCGATAGTCTGGGCGCAGCAATCGGGGCATCGCGGGCCGCGGTCGATGCCGGTTGGATGCCGTATTCTCATCAGGTCGGCCAGACCGGACGTACGGTTTCGCCGAAAATATATATTGCCTGCGGCATTTCCGGCCAGATCCAGCATCTGGTAGGGATGCAGTCGGCAAAGGTTATCGTAGCGATCAATAAAGATCCTCAAGCCCCGATTTTTAAAGTCGCTAATTACGGGATCGTCGGAGACATATTTAAAGTGATCCCGCTTTTAACAAAAGCATTGAGCAATCAGGCAAAAACGTCAACTCAATGTATTTAAGATCATTAGAAATATTCGGTTTTAAATCCTTTCCCGAAAAAGTCTCGCTTAAATTCGAGCCGGGTATTACGGTTGTCGTCGGGCCTAACGGATGCGGTAAAAGTAACGTATTCGATGCGATCAAATGGGCGTTAGGCGAACAAAGCCCTAAATCTTTACGCGGGACCAAGATGGAAGATATCATCTTTAACGGGACCGAACATTTCTCTCCGCTCAATTATGCCGAAGTCGCCCTCACTTTTGCCAATGAAGATGGATACCTTCCGATCGGTTTTAAGGAAGTATCGGTCTCAAGAAAACTCTATCGTTCCGGAGAAAGCGAGTATTACCTTAACAAAAATCTTGCCCGGCTGAAAGATGTCCAGGAACTCTTTATGGGGACCGGGATAGGAGAATCTACCTATTCTTTTATCGAACAGGGGAAAATAGAGATATTCTTAAGTTATAAACCGGAAGAGAAAAGACTGATATTCGACGAAGCCTCAGGGATAGTAAAATATAAAGACCGTAAGAAAGAAACGTTAAGAAAACTTCAGTCGACCGAAGAAAATATCATCCGTCTTGACGATATCATCGCCGAAGTACACCGTCAGATCCGTTATTTAGACCGTCAGGTCGCGAAAGCCAAAAAATATAAAGATATTGAAGCCTCTCTGATCGAGATTGAACAGACTATCGCCAATATTAACTATAAGACTTGTTCCGAAAGGATAGACGGACTCAATCAGGAACTTGAGAAACATACCTCAGGAGAGAATGAACAGAAAGAGGCCTTAGCCCGACTGCGCGTGACGAAAGATGATTTCAGTAGGCAGATCCAGACATTACGCGATACGCTGGAGGAGATCACTTCCCGCATTTTTTCCTTAAATTCCAAGATAGAGCTTTCCCAGAATACGATTGTGATCAACCGGCAACGGATAGAAGAGAGAAATGCCCGGATTTCCGGGATCGGATCAGAGCTTGCCGAATTAAAAGAAAAGATAACATTTCAGGATGAACGGATCGAACGGGAGACCAGATTGTTGAGCACTATAGACGGCGATGTAGAACGTCTTAATCAGGAGGCAGTTGCCTCGCAAAAAGAGAAAGAGGCATTAGCCGTTCAGGTGAAGGAAGCTCAAGGGGCTCTTGATTTAAAAAAACATGAGATTCTCAATGCCGAATCGGAAAAGACCAATTGTAATAACGAATTGGTCGAGATCCAGACCCATCTGAAAAATATCCATGCCCGCAACCGGCGTCTTTTGCTGGATAAAGAAAAACTTGCCACTTTTTTCCAGGAACGTCAAGAATCGCTGGCGGCGGTGACCGAAGAGCTCACACAACTTAATGTCAACGCTTCCGGACTGCAGGAAAGAAAACGAAGTTTAGAAGAGGCCCTTTCGGCCTCCGAAGCGAAATACCGGCAACTGGAAATACAACGCCAGGAAAAAGAAAAACAGTTGATCGAATTAAGGTCTTATTATGATTTCTTAAAGGATTTGCGCAGTAAATACGGAAGTTTTTCCAGCAGTAAGAAAGTAAGGGTGATCTTTGAAGAGCCCCCGACTAAGATAAACAAACTTATCGCTTCGTTTAAAGATGTGCAGTTTTCCGAGATCGCCCACGAAGGGAGAACAGAATATTCCGCTCAGGTGGAAGCTAAAGTAGTCCTGTTTGAAGAAGAGGAACTTAAAGAGAAGATCGACGGGTATGCCCAGGAAATCTTACATCTGAACGAGACTATCCAGAAAGAAGAGGACCGGACGGCCCAATTAAAAGAAGAATGGAAAAAAGCTACGTATGAACTTTCCGAATTCGATAAAAGGTTAGGACAGAAAGTGCAGGAACGGGAAAACCTGCAAAGAGAATATGAACGGGTGAAAGAGGAATATGAGCTCTTGGAGCGGGAAATCGAAGAGAATACCCAGGCGATCACCCAGGCTCAAGGCGCCCAATCCGCAAAAGAAACCCAGTTAAAAGGGATTGAAGAGAACCTGACTGCGGTAAAAACCGAAATGGAGACGATCCAACAGCACATAGTGGAAAGCCGCCAGAAGATCCAGGAGTTAGAGATCTGCATTACCCGAAACGAGACGGAGCTGGTGTCTCTCAAAGAGAATAAAGAATCTCTCCTTCAGCGGATAGCTATTTTTACCGAAGATAAAAAAAGTTTTCTTGAAAACCAGACAAGATTGGAAACGGAATCGCGGGATATCCGTGATAAGATCTCTTCGTTTACTCAGGAAATAGAAGGACTAGAAAACGGTATTGTCCAGGAAAAACAGACGATCACCTCTTTAGAAACCGAGAAAGAATCGTTGAAGGTCCGTCAACAGGAATTGTTTGTTCGCGCCGGAGGAGTCGCCAGCGACATCGACGGTGTCGAGGGAGTCCTTCAGAAAATCCAGGCGGATATGTACGAAGTAAAAATGAAAATCCAGGAATCCGAATTTGAAAAAAATAAGATCGTCGACTATCTAAAACAGGTATATCACATTGATTTTTCCCTAAAAGATATTCCCCAAGATATTGTGGTACAAGAACTTATAGAAAAGAGAGATTCCTGGAGAAAAAAACTGGATTCTTTGGGAGAAGTGAACCTGGTCGCGATAGAAGAGTCCCAGGAACTGAATCAACGGTATGAATTTTTAGAAAAACAGAAGGGAGACCTTATTTATTCCAGCGAAGAATTGAAAAAAGCGATCCAGAAAATAAACCGTGTCTCCCGGCAGATCTTTATCGATACGTTTACCAAGATCAGAGAAGAATTCAAAAAGAATTTCCGCTATTTATTCGGCGGCGGACGAGCCGAATTGATATTACTTGATGAAAATAATGTCCTGGAATCGGGAGTAGAGATCGAGGTCCAGCCTCCCGGAAAAAAATTACAAAACGTGTCTTTACTCTCCGGAGGAGAAAAAGCTCTGACTGCTATTTCACTCATTTTTGCCATATTCCAGATCAAACCTTCTCCTCTCTGCGTTCTTGACGAAATCGATGCTCCTTTGGATGAAGCCAATGTCGACCGTTTTAACCAGCTGTTATCGGAATTCGCCAAAGGTTCTCAGTTTGTGGTAATTACTCATAATAAAAAGACGATGAGTAATGCCGATGTGCTCTATGGGGTTACTATGCAGGAAAAAGGTATTTCCAAAATCGTCTCGGTCAAGTTCGCCCAGGAACCCGTCCAGTCTTAATTACCCTCATAATCTACATGAAGGTATTATTCGTAACGCGTCATGCGTCATGAGTAACGCGTTCAATTCAATACTACAAGATACAAATTTAACCATGGATATTGGAAGGATTTTTCTTTCTAAATTCTCGTGTGCGCAGTACGCGTGTCGCGTTACGTGCATTAGGCGAGGATTATCCGATTTTTTCCTTCGCGTTTGGCGCGATAGAGGGCAATATCGGCTTTACGGATAAGCTCTTCTTTATCTTTGGCGTCTTCATCGAACGAAGCGATCCCGATGCTCACGGTAAGGCGGCTGTTGCAGATCTCGCTGGATTCTACCGCCTGACGGATCCGTTCGGCAATGATCACTGCTTCTTCTCTATTGGTATGAGGAAGGATGAGAGTGAATTCCTCTCCGCCGTAACGGGCGATCACATCGATTTTACGGGCATTTTCTTTAAGTAATTTTGCCAACAACTTTAACGCATCATCGCCGTTTTGATGGCCGTAGGCATCATTGAACTTTTTAAAGTCGTCAATATCGACCATGACGACCGAGATCTTAGCTCCATTATTTTTTGCCCGCATCAGTTCTTCATCGAGTTTATATTGAAAATAACCGTAATTCCAGAGATTAGTGAGTGAATCGGTGTGAGCCTTAAATAATGTGTTCTCGAATATCTTTGAGTTTTCGATCGCGCCGGCGGCTTGGTTGATGAACATCGCTAATATTTTCCGGTTTTCTTCGGTAATGCTTTTCTGGGTGACACAATTATCGACAAGGATTATTCCCAGAGGATTCCCGCTGGACCAGAGCGGAGCGATCACGAATTCTTTAAGGGATAATTTAGTCACTATCGGGTCGTATGCGTATTTCTTGCCGGCTTCAGACGTAATATCGATATGTAAAGGGGCCACTTCATGAATGGTCTCATACATGATCCCCGATTCGGCCGTCAGCGGAAACTGTAAGGTCTGGACGAATTCGATGAATTTCGGCTTTTGCGGGTCTTTTTTGATACTATGATAGTTTTGGATAAGCGAATAGAGGTCCATTTTATTTTTTTCAATCGCTTTCCAGATCGGATTTGCTTCGGAAGTATCCATGGGGCCGATTCCCATGAACCCGTTGATATTCTCTTTTCGTTCATCAACCAGAAAGAGGACCGCCCGGTTGAATCCTAATCCGTGATGGGCCGTAAGACCGGTGAGGATGATATAGGCAATTTCTTCCAGACGTAACGTCGTCCGCATGGCTTGAGTAAGCTCATAAAATATGTAGAATTGAGACCTGGCTTTCTCCAGCTCATGTTCCAGCTTGTGGATATTATCCTGGTTCTCCATAAGATATACCACTTGTATTAACATATATCTTAAGAAAAGTCAATTATTTATGAAGGAGAGCCTCACTCCGGCCGCCGCCGGCGCGTATTAAAAAAATAATGGAGCCGCCTCCGTGTGAGGTAATGGCTGATTTTTAAAGCCTTGTCCTTTTGATAACGGTAACCTATAATCTTTAAGGGCGTGACGCGAACGTGGCACCGGTCGCAAACAACAGCCGGCATTGCGAGGTATTGTTTTTTCAATGGACTTTCCCGCAAAAATCGCTTGAAAAATCAAGCTGAAAAACTGTAAGCGCTTTCTTGACATTTAGGGTTATATATGTTATATACTAAGTAATTTTATAATAGGCCGCCATTGATGAATATCACAAAAAATCTCACGTGGTTAGAGTTTCTCTCTCTTTTTATCCTTTTACGCATACTGTACATCGCGGTTAAAAACGGTTTTTTGTGCGAAATCCTTAAAGTAATCGCGGTAGGTGTCGCATCTTTTTTTGCATTCCATTTTTATCCGATGTTGCTTAGGAATGTACAGATCGATTTCTTCCGGATTAAAAAAGAGTGTGCCGATGTGATTTCTTTCTTAGGGATCTTCTTTTTCGCATATGTGCTTTTTTATTTCATCCGGCGTATTATCCATATGCTTATAAAAAAAGAAGAAGTCTCTCAAGCTGAACGATGGCTGAGTATCCCCGTAGCGGTTGCGCGGGGAATAATAGTGGTAAGCTTAATCGGCTTTTTAGTTTCGTTAGGCGCGTTTTGCGATAACGGTGCTTGTAAAGGAAGTATCGTCGTTCAAAATATAGGGAGGATCACTCCTCAATTATATCTGGGTACTGTCAGGGCGCTACAGGCCCGGATGCCTAAAATGAGAATAAACAAGGAGGTAGGAGAATATTATGAAGTTAAGAAAAATATATGACGAAGCGGTTAAAAAGGGCAAAGAAAACGACCCCCGTTCTCTTAAAGAGATAGACTATATCTTAAAAGAAAGGAAAGCCGCGTTCAATAAGCTGGATCCTAAAGAAAAGAGATTCTTTGATGTTGAGAGCCTGACTAATCCCTATAGTGATACCCGGATCCTCTGGGGAGACCAGAATGCCGAAATCAAATCTGCGATAGTAGGGATCGACATCGAAGGGCCGGAGTTGTTATTGATAGATTCTTTAAGAAAAAGCGGGACTAAGATCGACCTGGCTCTGGCTCATCATCCCGAGGGGCACGCGTTTGCGAATTTTTACGAAACGATGGACGTACAGATCGACGTGTTTGCCCAGACCGGAATGAACCTCGCGGCAGCCCAAAATCTTCTCGCCGAACGTCGTAGTCAGGTCGAACGAAGGGTCTCGGCGGCAAATCATCAGCGTACGATAGATATCGCCCGCCTGTTGGATATTAATTTTCTCTGTATGCACACCGTATGTGATAACCTTGCGTATCAATACATGAATACGACGATGAAACAGAAAAAGCCCAAGACGATCGCCGATGTCCTGGCTATCCTTTTCGATATACCCGAATATCAGTATGCAGCTAAGATCAATAATCCTCCTAAGATCTTTATCGGGAGCAGGAATTCCCGGGTGGCTAAGATCCATTTTGAGTTTACCGGAGGAACCGAAGGGCCTCAGGATATTTATGATAAACTTTCCGCGCAAGGAGTCGATACGATCGTCGCGATGCATCAATCTGAAGACCATTACCAGAGATGTAAAAAAGCGAATATAAATGTCGTGGTCGCATCCCACATCGCTTCCGATAATGTCGGAGTGAATCTGATGCTTGACCATCTCCTGCGCAAAGATAAGGTTACTATCCATGAGTTCTCCGGATTTACAAGGGTTGCAAGGAAACGATGATCCCCCAGCGATTTATTGAAGAAATACAGTCCCGGACAGATATTGCCGAACTTATCGGTAATTATATCCCGCTTAAAAAGACCGGAAGGAATTTCAAAGCTCTCTGTCCGTTCCATGGCGAGAAGACTCCTTCGTTTATCGTAAGCGCTCAGAAACAGATATTTCATTGTTTTGGGTGCGGTGAAGGCGGGGGAGCAATCCAGTTTGTCATGCTCTATGAAAAAGTCCCTTTTGTCGAAGCCGTAGAGATCCTGGCGAAACGTCTGGGTATAGATATTCCTTATCAGAAAAAAACGCCTCAGGAACACATAAAGACTTCTCTCTATGAAGTAGTAGATGTAGCGGCCGAATTCTTTTGCTCAATGCTGTATTCGGCCAATGAGGCTGCCCATATCCAGAAATACTTATCCGGCCGGGGGCTGAACGCCGAGATAGTGAAAAAGTTCAAAATAGGCTATGCGCCTTTTGGCGGGGATGCCCTTATCGGGCATATGCGCTACAAAGGATATAGTCTGGAGCTGCTTGAGAAAGCGTCTTTGATCACTCCGCGCCGAGACCAGGGATATAGTGATATGTTTCGTGGCCGGATCATGTTTCCGATCGCGGATTCCCGGGGGAGGATCGTCGCCTTCGGAGGGAGAATACTTAAAGAGACAGAACACGCTCCTAAATATATAAATTCTTTGGAAAATATCCTTTATCGTAAACGCGAGCATCTCTATGGTCTGACCTATGCCAAGGAAGCGATTACGCGGGCGGATGAGGTGATCGTGGTCGAAGGGTATCTCGATATGATCACTCCTTATGCGGCCGGGATAGAAAACGTGGTGGCTTCTCTCGGTACGGCGTTGACTGAAGAACAGATCCGTCTTCTCAAGCGCTATACTCAAAGTATCACGTTGGTTTTTGATTCGGATAATGCCGGGCAGATGGCGGCGTTACGCGCGCTCGATATATTTTTAGAGAATGGCGTGAATGTAAAAATTGTCGAATTGCCTAAAGGGTTCGACCCGGATTCTCTGGTCCGGGCTCAAGGGGCCGACGGTTTTCAGAAAATACTTTCTCAAAAAACGGATTTTTTTGATTATAAAAGTAAAGCGCTTATGAGGACTCATGACCTTAAGACTATAAACGGCAAGAGCGAATTTGCCGTAAAGATGTTGCTTACCATAGATAAGATCTCCGGCCAGGTCGAGCGGTCCGAATATATCAAGCGGTTAGCTTCTTTACTTAAGACTAAAGAAGAAGTATTGCTGCTTGAACTCGGTAAGATGCATAAACCGGCCTGGGGAAAAAAACAGATCGCAAAAAGCATGCTCACAAGCCCGATCCCTTTGACGGAAAAGATGATAATCAAATTCATGCTGAACGATAAAGATGCCGCGTTCGCTATCCGGGACAGTTTGAACGAAGAATACTTTACGCACCCTTTGACGAAAAAAGCTGTCGGCTGTATTTTTTCCGATATTTTAAAAAATGATCTTCCCGTGAGCGCTCAGATTTCCGGGACGATCCATGACCATGAGATCGCTCGGTTCCTCTCGGGGCTTCTTCTTGAAGAAGGCCCGCCGCTTACCGAGGAACTTTTGAATAGTTGTGTCGAGAAATTGAAGGGCAAAAGACATAAGATGCTCAATGCGTTTCTCACGCAAAAGATCAGCGAAGCCGAACTAAAAAGGGACGAAGAAATTCTAAGGGAATTAATGAAAAAGAAGATGCATGGAGAGGTAGAACATTATGGTGAAACAAAAACTATTGAATCGTAACGTCGGACAGCTTATCGACTTAGGGAAGAAAAAAGGGTATCTGACGTATGACGAGATCAATCATTTTCTTGCCGAAGATATTATCAATGCCGAAGAACTGGACGCTATTTTCGACCGGTTAGACAAGGAAAAGATAAGTATCTTGGAGACTAAAGAGGTCGAAGAGTGGGAAAAAGAGAAAGAAAAACGCGTGGTTACTCAGGAGAGCATGCCGATCGACGATCCGGTGAAGATGTATTTAAAACAGATGGGACAGATCCCTTTGCTTTCCCGTGAAGAAGAGATCAATCTGGCCCGGGCGATAGAAGAACGGGAAGACGCGTTACGGGAGATGATCTATGCCACTTTTGTCGCGAAAGAGGCCTATATCGATATCAGCCGTAAATTGATCGACGGTGAACTTAATCCGGATGATTTCGTAAAGGGTGAGATCAAGAATAAGGACCGGGAGATAAAAAGGATCCGTGGTCTTTACAATAAACTTTCCCGGATAAAACGTGTCGATTCTCAGAAAGCAGTTTTGAAGAAATTTAATTTTACCATAGGCCTTATCGAAGTGATTGTCAGCCGGATGCGGCAGATGGTCCGGGAAATCGACCGGGCTGAACGGCATATCAAAAAGACCCGGTCGCCTAAAAAACGCCGGGAATTAAAACGCAGCCAGGGTAAATTGATCAAAAAGATCGCGGCAAATGTCGAAGAATCCAAAAAGCGGATGAGAGGTATCCTGGAAAAACAGACCCATTATAATCAGGCAAAAAAGTCTCTGGTGGAGGCGAACTTGCGTCTGGTGGTAAGTATTGCGAAAAAATATGTAAATCGCGGCCTTTCGTTTCTTGACCTTATTCAGGAAGGGAATATCGGGTTGATCAAGGCCGTTGAAAAATTCGAATATAAACGGGGATATAAATTTTCTACCTATGCGACCTGGTGGATCCGTCAGGCGATTACCCGGGCCATCGCCGATCAGGCCCGGACTATTCGTATCCCGGTACATATGACCGAGACGATCAATAAGATCATCCGTATTTCCCGTTTGTTTATTCAGGAGAAAGGGCGGGAACCTACCCCGGAAGAGCTGGCCAAAGAATTAAAGATGCCTATTGTCAAAGTGAAAGATATTCTCAAGGTATCACAACAGCCGATCTCTATCCATACTCCTATCGGCGATGACGGAGATACCTATTTTGGTGATTTTATCGAAGATAAAAAAGCGATTTCACCGGCAAACGCCACGGTCTATTCGATGTTACGCGAAGAGCTTGATCAGGCAATGGAAAGCCTTACCGATCGCGAAAAAAAGATCCTCAGCCTGCGGTTCGGCCTCGAAGACGGGACTCCCAAGACGTTAGAAGAAGTGGGTAATATTTTTAAAGTGACCCGTGAACGTATTCGCCAGATCGAGGCTAAAGCCCTTAAAAAATTACGACATCCCAGCCGGTCCCGCCGCCTCCAGGCATTTTTGGAACTTACGCTTTTTAAAGGGAAATATCGGCACTCGTAATATTACCTTTGAAAATGCCTTTTATTGAATTATAATAGGTGTTCTTGATCAATTATACCTGGTCTAAGAGGAGTTTCTTATGATCGATCTTCACATAGTCGAATATATCGCTCGTCTAGCCCGTATTGAGGTGACTGAGCCGGAAAAAGAAGCCCTGCGGCCTCAACTTTCTCGTATTTTAGAATATATCGATCAACTAAACGTCCTGTCGGTCGAAGGGATCGAACCTACAAAAGAGCCGTTTTTGCGCGAAAATGTGTTCCGGGAAGATATCGCAAAAAACTCGGAAAGAGCCGAAGATATCCTGAAAAATGCGCCGGCCGTCACCGACAACCATTTTAGAATCCCTAAGGTAATCGGATGAACGATCTTTCCTCTCTTAAAGCCGTTGATATTGTCCAAAAACTTTCCCAGAATCAAATAACCAAGGAAGACGTCCGCGGGTTTTTCAATAAACGGATAACTGATCTTGATCCGTACATCCATAGTTTTGTAAAAGTGTTTACTCACCTTTCCCCGGCCGATACCGGCCTGGGTATCCCTATCGGAATAAAAGATAATATTTGTATTAAAGATGAAGAGATCACCTGTGCTTCCCGGATTTTGAACGGGCACAGGGCGGTGTATGACGCCACCGTCATCGGTAAGCTTAAACAGGCCGGGTTTTTGATCATGGGGACGATGAATATGGATGAATTTGCGTTTGGTTCATCGACCGAGAATTCCTGTTATGGTCCGACCCGTAATCCCTGGGACATCACCCGTGTTCCCGGAGGTTCCAGCGGAGGCTCGGCGGCGGCAGTCGCTGCCCGGCTTATTCCCTGGGCATTAGGTTCGGATACCGGGGGATCGATCCGCCAGCCGGCATCGTTCTGCGGTGTGGTCGGGTTTAAACCGACGTACGGCCGGGTTTCCCGTTATGGCTTGATCGCGTTCGGGTCGAGTCTCGATCAGATCGGCCCGCTTACCACGAATTTTGTCGATTGTGCGTATCTACTCAATGTTATCTGCGGACATGATCCGTATGATTCTA
Organism: Candidatus Omnitrophota bacterium; assembly: GCA_016935525.1. GTDB lineage: Bacteria > Omnitrophota > Gorgyraeia > Duberdicusellales > 4484-171 > JAFGQU01. The sequence goes on along the minus strand of JAFGQU010000002.1, from coordinate 46,066 downwards.
CGAGCGCCCAGGTAGACGTGGCCGATTTCTCGAAGAGTCTGATCGATAATGTAGAAGGATTAAAGGTCGGATTACCTCAGGAGTATTTTCGTCAAGGGCTTAACAGCGATATTGCCAAAGCGATCGGTGAGGTCGCCGCGGTATTAAAAGGAAGAGGGGCGCAGATAACGAATATATCACTGCCGCATACCGAATATGCCGTTGCTACCTATTATATCGTAGGATGTTCGGAAGCAAGCTCAAATCTTCAGAGATTCGACGGGGTAAAATACGGCCTGCGGGTAAAATCTTCCGAGCTACTCGATATGTATAAAAAAACCCGCGGGGAAGGGTTCGGCCCCGAATCAAAACGCCGTATTTTTCTAGGAACATATAGCCTGTCAAGCGGATATTATGACGCGTATTATGTACGGGCGTTAAAAGTGAGGACGCTTATTAAACGTGATTTTGAAGAGGCATTTAAACAGGTGGATGTCATTTTGACTCCTACTGCTCCTACCTGCGCCTTTAAGATAGGCGAGAAGGCCGAAGACCCGCTCAGTATGTATCTTTCCGATATTTATACGATTTCCGCTAATCTTGCGGGGCTTCCGGCGGTATCGTTCCCCTGCGGTTTTTCTAAAGGCAGTCTGCCGATAGGGGCTCAGTTTATCGGTAGACCTTTTGATGAAGAGATTTTGATACGGATGGGGTATACGTATCAGACCGTTACTGATTTTCATGCCCGGATCCCTTTGGTCACCCATGGCTAAATCATTCGAAACTGTCATTGGTCTTGAAGTCCACGTTCAGCCGAACACGAATTCGAAGATTTTTTGCCCTTGTCCTACCGAATTCAATGCTCCGGCGAACACTCACATCTGCCCGGTCTGTTGCGGGTATCCCGGGGTATTACCGGTATTTAATAAGCGAGCGTTAGAATTGGCAGTACGGACAAGCCTGGCATTACATTGTACGATAAACGAGAAAATATATTTTGAACGAAAAAACTACTTTTATCCCGATCTTCCGAAAAACTATCAGATCTCCCAGTATGCCTTGCCGCTTGGGGAAAACGGGCACCTCGAACTTTCCGGCGGTAAAAAGATCGGGATTACCCGGGTGCATCTTGAAGAAGACGCCGGTAAACTTATCCATCGTGAGGATTGTTCCCTGGTCGATTTTAATCGGACCGGTACTCCGTTGCTTGAAATCGTTTCTTACCCGGATATGAACAGCCCTCAGGAAGCCTGGGAATATCTCCAGATGCTTAAACTGATCATTCAATATATAGAAGTATCGAGTTGCGATATGGAAAAAGGGTACCTGCGTTGTGATGCCAATATTTCTTTACGGGAAGAAGGGGCTACGCAATTAGGGACAAAGATCGAACTTAAAAATATGAATAGTTTTAAAGGCGTCAAGGACGCCCTCGTCTTTGAAGAAAAAAGGCAGCGTAATCTTCTTCTTGATGGGAAAACCTTGAGCCAGGAGACCCGGCTTTGGGACGAGGTCAAAGGCAAAACCGTGACGATGCGCACGAAAGAAGAGGCGCACGATTATCGCTATTTTCCCGAGCCGGATTTGGTGAGTTTCAGCGTGACCGCATCGATGATCACGGAACAAAGACAATACGTCCCCGAATTACCGCTGGCGCGGACGAAACGATTTATCGATGAATATGGTTTATCGGAAAAAGACGTAGAAGTGCTTATTTCCCACAGGTGGTCAGCCGACTTTTTCGAACAGAGTAGTGTGCATTTTCCTCATTTTAAACAGATAGCGAATTGGATCATCGGCCCTTTACTTGAAATAACCAATGCTTTTCCGGAGGGTTTCAGCAAGATCAAGATGAGCCCGGGGGAATTTGCGAAATTAGTGAGGTATTTTTCCGAAGGTACATTAAATAATATTACCGCAAAGAAAGTCTTAACGGAAGCATTGACCACAGGCGTAGATATCGATAAGATAATACAAGAGAAAAGTCTTATTCAGGTTTCCGATGAATCGGAACTCGACGGATATGTGAGCGATGCGGTCGCGGAACATCCTAAGAGCGTTGAAGATTATCGTAAAGGGAAGTCTCAAGCGCTCATGTTTCTTGTCGGATCGGTTATGAAAAAAACAAAAGGGAAAGCGAATCCTAAGATAGTGCGGGAAATGATCGAGAAAAAAATTCAGCAATAAATGAAGGAGGATCTCATGAAAAAGAAATGGGTTCTGGTCGCATTAATCGTTTTACTTTGCGGGTCTTCATACCTGGTAGGGTTTACGCTCAACCGTAGCGATAACGATTCCTCTTATGAGGAGCTTGATCTTTTTGGAGAGACCCTTTCGATGATCCAGAAGAAATATGTCGAAGAAAAAGAATTCAAAGACCTGATCTATGGCGCTCTTTCGGGGATGGCAAGCTCTCTGGATTCATATAGCCAGTTTTTAAAACCGGAAGATTACCGTGAACTTCTGGTGGAAACCGAAGGTAAATTCGGAGGGTTAGGCATAGAAATAACCATGATCGACGGCCTGTTGACCATTGTTTCGCCCATTGAGGGGACCCCGGCCGAGAAAGCCGGGTTAAAACCCGGGGATGTCATTATTAAAATCGACGGCGCGGTGACTAAAGGGATCACCTTAAACGAAGCGGTGAAAAAATTGCGTGGCGAGCCAGGTGAAGAAGTGACGGTAACGGTATTCCGCGAATCCGACCGGCGGGTTGAAAATATTACGATCGTACGTGATATTATTAAAATCAAGGATATCCGGGAATCGGTCCTCATCGCCGGAGGAATCGGGTATATTAAATTGACGGAATTTCGGGAAAAAACTGCCCGTGACCTGGATACCGCCCTTAAAAACCTTGCCGATGAAAAGATGAAGGCGATAATCCTTGATTTACGGAATAATCCCGGAGGATTACTTCTTTCGGCAGTCGATGTTGCCAGTAGGTTCCTGGGGACCGGTGAGGTGATCGTTTCTACTAAATCGCGTAAAGAAGAAGAATTAGTATATAAATCGGTCCCTTATGCCCGTAAATATCTGGACGTGCCGATGGTAGTGTTGATCAATAAGGGGAGCGCATCGGGAAGCGAGATCGTCGCTGCCGCCCTTAAAGATAATAAACGGGCAGTCCTGGTCGGGGAGAAGAGTTTTGGAAAAGCTTCCGTGCAAAGCGTAGTGCCTCTTTCCGATGGATCGGCGTTAAGGTTTACGACGGCGAAATATTACACTCCTTCGGGAGAAAGTATCCATGAAAAAGGCGTTGAACCGGATATTATCGTCGAAAGTAAAATAGTAGAACCGTCGGGCCAAGAGCAGGAAGATGTATTTGCAAAGATCAAAGATAAAGCGACAGAAAAAGAATTTGATTATACAAAAGATTACCAGCTTGTCCGTGCCGTTGATCTCATAAAAGGGCTTTTGGTCCTTCATCCCGCAATACAATAAGCAATGTACTCTCTCGGTATCGAAACTTCTTGTGATGAGACTTCCTGCGCAGTTGTATCCGGCCAGCGGGTACGGTCGGTTGTGACCGTATCTTCGCTTAACTATCATAAACGTTATGGAGGGGTTATCCCGGAGATCGCTACCCGTAACCATCTGCAGTTCATCGATAGCGTATGCTGTCAGGCGCTTAAAAAAGCGCGGGTAAGGTTACATGATATATCGGTCATTGCCGCTACGTACCGTCCGGGATTAAGGGGGGCACTGGTGATCGGCGTGAATTTTGCCAAGGCTTTGAGTGTTTCTTGTAAGATCCCTTTTTTAGGAGTCAATCACCTTCATGCCCATCTTTTTTCGCCGTTTCTCGATTATCCGAAAAAGATCCCTTTACCATGTATCGGCCTTGTAGTATCCGGCGGGCATACCGACATTTTTTTAGTAAAAGATTTTGATGATATCACATTGCTCGGAGAGACCCGCGATGACGCCTGCGGCGAAGTCTATGATAAGATAGCTCGTTCGTTCGGATTAGGGTATCCGGGGGGCGGATATATCGATGCCCTTTATCAAGCTCAATGGGCGGACAGTTATCGTTTTCGTTGTCCCCGGATCGGATTGGGTTTTAGTTTCAGCGGAATAAAAACGGCAGTTATCTATAAAAAAATGGAGTTAGAAAAGGCACACCGGTTGACCAGAGACGAAACGATAAAGATCTTGTCTTCGTTTCAGGAAAGTGTAGTGACGACACTGGTCGAGAATGTATTTGCCGCCGCCGCCGCCCATAAGATAAAAACGATTATATGCGGAGGAGGAGTTACTGCTAATTTACGATTAAGGTCCTGTCTTAATGAGAAAGCAAAAGAGACCGGAACAAGGCTCTATGTACCGCAAAAACGGTATACTGCCGATAATGCGGCTATGGTTGCAGGACTCGCGTTTTATCTGTATAATGATAAAAAAAATACCAGTTCTTTAGATCTTGAAGTGGAGACTAATTGATGGATTTTGGATTTAAAGTGGTGTGTATCCGGTTAGGCCTGGCTTTTGTGTTAGGCAGCATTTTAGGCCTGGAACGGGAACGTAAAGGCCGTGATGCCGGATTGCGTACCCATATTTTGGTATGTACGGGCTCGGCGTTGATCATGCTCGTATCTATCTACATTTATGAGCTTTTTAAACATGAAGGCTCCCTTGATCCGGCGAGGATCGCTTCCGGGGTCGTGACCGGTATAGGATTTTTAGGTGCCGGAACGATCATCCGTTCGCGGACAGGAGTCATGGGGCTTACTACTGCCGCCAGTATCTGGGTGAGTGCGGCCATAGGGTTAGCCGTTGGCTGCGGATTTATTTCGGGGGCGGTCGTGACTACGCTCATTGCTTTTCTGACATTATTCTGTTTAAGCTTTTTTGAGCCCAGACTGCAAAAAGACAAATCCGATACATGACCCGTTTGATCTTAACCAGACAGAAAGAATGGGTTGATTTTAGTATAGTTTTGTAGGAAGATGAATATTCATTAAGAGAGGGGGTGAAATAGAATGGCACGTAAAAGAGATGATGAGAAAATTCTTGATGTAAATGCTGCGATGCAAGGGACAATGGTATTTTCCGAACCGGTCAATTTGCGTATTAACGGGAAGTTCGAAGGGAACTTGAAAGCAAAAGGGAACCTTATTATCGGCGAAGATGCAAAAGTGACTGCCGATATCGAAGGAGAAGATGTCGTGATATCCGGATTAGTACGCGGGAATATCAAGGCAACCGGGACGATCTCTTTGACCTCAACCGCAAATGTGTTCGGCGATATAGAAACGATCCGGTTATCGGTACAGGAAGGTGCGGTGATGAACGGGAAATGCAAGATGTACACTGAACGTCTCACCCTTTCGGAATTATCGGAATACCTTTCTGTAGATACCGAGAAGATCGTAGAATGGGCAAACAGTGGAAAACTTCCCGCACAAAAAGAAGGCAGCGAACTGGTGTTTGACAGGAGAGAACTAGAACTATGGGTAGAACAGAATCGTTGAAAAAGATTTCCGGTAATTTATTGACTACACGCGAAGCGGCGCAGGTCCTGGGGCTTTCTGAAAAAGACGTGATCGAGCTCAGCCAGGAAAATAAGATCCCCCACTATCGTGTTGCCGGAGAATTCTTGCGTTTTAAACGCGAAGATATAGTAAAGATTAAAAGCGAGATCCAGGGGCGGTTTAATTTAAGGACCCCGACGGTTACCGTGAAAGAAAAAATTCGTGAAACGCTCTACTTTAACGATTTCTATATCATTTCTACTGCGATTATCGTGGTATTAGTATGGCTTATCCTTAAGGGATGAGCCATTAAAAACTCGCAGAAGGAATTTAAAAAATTAAAGCAGGGTGTTTTTAGCCTTTTACGGATAACGCCAACCTTATTTTCCTTCAAAAGAGCACTCAAAATCATATAGATTTTTCAGGTATCGGTGGTATAATTTAAAAAGAATTTTTATGTGGGAATGTACGCATTTCGCATTACGAATATCGGCGGCGTAGCTCAGGCCGGTAGAGCAAACGGCTCATACCCGTTGCGTCGGTGGTTCAAGTCCACTCGCCGCCATGTTTTCTTCACGTTACACGACACACGTCACAAGGTCACACGTTAAAACAAATATAGCTTGCCGTTTGCGAATTGACTCGCCGTACCGAATATTGTAAAATGCTACCGATGAAAACGACATTGTTTTACTTTTCCGGCACAGGAAATAGTTTGAAAGTAGCCCGAGATCTTGCGGATGAACTGGGTGATACTCAGATTATTGCCATCGCTGGGGCGATCGATCGAGACATTAATGTAACTTCAGAATGTATCGGTATTATCTATCCGGTCTATATGTTCGGCATGCCGCTGATCGTGAGCCGGTTTATCAAAAAAATGAAGGGAGGAGAAGACAAGTATATTTTCGCGATCGCGACCTGCGGCGGGATGGCGGCGAACGCGTTAGGGCAGACCTACCGGGAATGTAAGAGGAGCGGCATAAAATTATCGGCCGGATTCATCATCCCTATGCCGGGGAATTATACCCCGCTTTATGAAGCTATCCCCGCTGATAAACAGAATGCTCTTTTTGAGAAAGAAAAAAAGAAAATAAAAAATATCGTTGGTATTATCCGTAGAAAGCAATCACATCCCATCGAACATAATTCCCGGTTGACCAACTGGCTTTTTTCCGGGATCTATAAACTTGGTTCGTCTCAGATCCGTTCTGCGGACAAAAATTTCTGGGCGGATGAGCAATGTAATAGTTGCGGTATCTGTGTGAAAGTCTGTCCGGTACGGAATATCGAACTTATCTCCGGTAAACCGAAATGGCTTAATCGATGCGAACAATGTTTTGCCTGTTTACAATGGTGTCCTCAGGAAGCGATTCAATATAAAAAGAGTACGATAGGAAGAAAACGGTACCGGCATCCTGAAGTCGCTCTTGATGATTTGTGTGTAAAAAGCGATTTTTAGTATACAATAGGAGGAGTATGATTACCGATAAAATTGCCTTGATCGCAGCGATCGTGTTACCGCTATGGAATATACCGCTTATCGTGAGGATTCTACAAAGGAAATCGTCGCGAGATATAAGTATTTATTGGGTGTTAGGGGTATGGATCTGTTTCCTGTTGATGGCTCCTCAAGCGTTTCGTTCAACCGATCTTGTCTGGCGCGCGTTCAATATCATGAACCTCATCCTGTTTACGATGGTCGCGGTTGTCGTGTTGATGTATCGTAAAGGCGACTGAATGATCCCTTCCGTTGTCGTTCCTTTTTTATAAGAAATGACAAATAATGTGTTGACAGGGCTTATTTTGCTTGATATATTTATATATGAGTATATGCCAATATATTCATATATTAAAAAATGATGAGTTTAAGAGCATTACGGCAAACATTAAAAGCCTGTGCTGATGATACCCGCCTGAGAATCATTAATCTTCTTACCGAACAGGAACTTACTGTAAAAGATATCTGTGCGGCGCTTACCGCTAACCAACCCACTATTTCCAAACATCTTTCCCGGTTAAGACTCTTAAGGGTAGTATCTGACCGTAGAGAGGGAAACTTTGTCTACTATACTCTCAACAAAAATCAAGATTCGCCTCAGGGAAAAGTGCTTTCTTTCCTCACTTCGGAATTTCAAGAGGTAAAAGCTTTTGCGAAAGATAAAGAAACTTTGAAAGAAGTCCATGCCGACTCAATCAAACTTTGTAACCGTACATGATTACCAGATCGATAGGGATAATGTGAAAGATATATTAACTGGAAAAACAGGAGGTGAAGAAAGTAGTATCTCAATAATAGATGAAACGCCTGATTGGGGTATAGGGTGCGTACATGTTCGCGAAGATATAAGACCGAGAAAAGACAATTATCCAAAGGAGGAGAAAATGGCAAAGAAGGCGAAATGTCCGATTTGCAGCCATCCTATTGAAATCGCCGAATTTTTAGAAATAGGCAATACCGTTGATTGTATGCAATGCGATTCAGTATTGAGATTAATAGAATTAGACCCGCCTGCGTTGGATGTTGATTCTTTAGATGATTTTGAAGAGGATGCTTCCGAAGGAGACGAATATTAAAAAGGAGAGAAATATGTCCCGCAGGATTTGCTTGATGCTACTGATCTGCATCATTCCTTTCTCGATTATAGTCGGGGCTGAATCTCAGACCCAATCAGTGAAAGGGAAAGTAGAAGGTATCGATTTTCCCGAACATACCCTGATCGTTGACGGCCAGAGATTTTTTATTACGCCGGAATTAATCCAATATGCGTATCTGGAAGTGGGAGATATGGTCGAGCTGATCGTTGAAAATACTGAAAATGGACAGGAAGTCGTGGACTATTTTTACATATTTGATGAAGATATGGCTCAAGATACTGAAATGGAAACAGAACCATTCACGATGCCCGGACTCGAAGAATTAGAGGAACCGGGAGGACGGGAAGAACCAGAAGAATCAGACGAAATAGAAGATTTTAACGGACGGTTTAAACCTTAAAGGAGGTGTAAGGATGGCTAAGAAAAAAAAGGCAGCAACTAAAAAAGCAGCCCCCAAAGCGAAAAAAGCAAAGAAAAAATAGTCAGTTTGAGAGATTTTGCAAGAAAGAGGCAGGCCGTTAAACGTCTGCCTCTTTTATTTTTATACGATAAAGGTATAATTGAGGTACGCTTTTATAACGGTCTTAGATCGATGGTATCGTCGATCACTATGAGTCTTTTAGAGTGAATCCCATAATGAAAGGATTTTACAAAAATATTATAGTATGCGTGGGGAGTATCCTTATTACGATGCTCTTCTTAGAAGGGGTTGTTCGTCTTTTTGGGTTATCTCCGGATATCATCGATTATTCAGGAACACACTGGCGGTTGTCGAGAAACGCCAAGATCGTCTATGAAAGGACCCCTTATGCGATAGAAAATGGGGACCGGATCAACAATTTTGGATTTAAAGATACCGATTTTGTCCTTACGAAAGATCAATATCTGGTAAGGATCGTTATGCTGGGTGATTCAATTACCGAGGGGGTGTCGGTTCGTTTAGGAAAGACATTTTCAGATAGGTTGGAAGCGTTATTAAATGGAAAGAACAGCTCGGCCGGTCCTCATCGCTATGAAGTCATGAATTTCGGGGTGGGAGGATATAATATAGAAGCCGAGATAGAAACACTGAGAACAAAAGCGTTACAATTTTCTCCGGATATCGTAATACTGAACTTTTACCGTAATGATGCCGAACCTTTACCCGGTATCCATAATTGGTATAATTACAGTTTTCTTACAGAAAAACAGAGACTGAAAGTATTTCAGAGATATTACAATTCCCGGAACTCATATTTGAGTTGGTTTATTAAGAATACGCTTTCGCGTTCTCACCTGTATCAAGTCCTTATGGACCGTTTCCCTCGGCTGCGCCGGAGAATATCTCTGGCTTATATCTTTGCTCTTCGGCACGAAAATAAAGATATTACTCTTCAGGAGAGGGCTATCCTTCTTGAAAATATGGAAAAACTCGCCCGCCTGAGGGATCAATATAAATTTAATGTGTTAATATGTATTCATCCCGATCTCTTGTTTTACGATGGATTCCCTAATAACCGCATCCTTGCCGATATAGCTGAAGAATTGAGATTCCCCTATTTTTTTATGTATCGTTATTATCAAAAGCGCGTAGATAATCCTGTCCGGCTTCAAGTAAACGCGCAAGATAAATGCCATCCTAATGAATTAGGCCATCAAATCGTCGCCGAAGCTCTCTATGAAGAGCTTGGTAGACAAGGATGGCTTCGGTAGATCTATGTTGAAATTATGGCTTCGACGGAAGAAAAAGAAAATTGCAACGGTACTGGTGATGTGCCCGGCTTGGGGCGTGCTTCATCCCCCGGCAAACTTGGCGTATCTAAAAGCTTTCTTGGCCGGGCAGGGGCTCGGAGTGAAATGTTTTGATTTCAATGTCGAGTTATATGAAATATTTCCGCAAAAAAAATTCTGGGATTTAAATTATCCCGAATATTTTATTATTCCGCATTTGTTCTCCCGGCACATCTATCCTGTGATAGAGAAACATATCGACGATTGGGCACATGAGATTTTACAAGATGATCCGGCTACAGTAGGGTTTTCGCTTTATATGTCGACAGTGAACGTGAGTGTGCTTTTGGCGAAAAAACTGAAAGGATTAAATCCTCACATGACCCTTGTCGCCGGCGGCGCCGAGGTAAACCGGATAAAAAAGATCCTTATTGAAGGGGTTCGTCCGGCCACCCCTCTCAACCGGGAGTTATTTGAGGTGTTTGATTTACTTATCGATGGAGAAGGCGAGGATGGGCTTTATGAGATATGCCGTCGTAAAGATAAAACCAGAGGTTTTCATGACGTACCCGGTATAGTATATGCTTCGACAGAGAAATTATGTGCAATGCCGCCTCGTCCGTTGATACATGATCTTGACTCTATCCCTTTTCCGGTGTTCGATGATTTTATATTAAAAAAATACATTACCGACACTCTTCCTTTAGTCACAAGTCGGGGGTGCGTGAACCGATGTGCCTTTTGCGCCGACAGTCCTTTATGGAAAACCTATAGGTGTATGTCTGCAGAAAAAGTCGTTGCCGACATGAAAACGTTGGCAGCAAGATACAGGATGAATGATTTTGAGATTGTAGACTCTACTTTTAACGGTGATATCTCCCGGGTTGAAGATATGTGCGATTTGATCTTACAAAAAAGATTAAAAGTGCGGTGGTCGGCAAAAGCTATTGTGAGGAAAGAGATGGATTTTCGTCTCTTGGAAAAAATGAGACGTGCGGGATGCGTCTCTCTTGCGTATGGTATTGAAAGCGGGTCGGAATCGATATTAAAGGATATGGGTAAGACGTTCAGCGTGGGATTAGCAGAGAAAGTCATACGGGATACTCATGATGCCGGTATTTCCGCGAATACCTTTTTCCTGATCGGATTCCCGACGGAGACCGACCAGGATTTTCAAAAGACGATCGTCTTTATGAAACGAAATGCCCGGTTTATCCAGAGTTTTGCGCAGGTAACCGGTTGTCATATCGAAGAAGGCTCTTCCTTGGGGATGAATCCCGAACGTTGGGGGATCCGGTTTGAGCCTGATGGCTGGTATAGTGAGAAAAGTACGCCGGCGGTGCGGAAACAACGTTTAGAAGAATTCAGAAAAGTAGCCCGTCAGGTCCATAGACATTATGTCTGTGAAGTGCAAGGATAAAAAAGAGAAAGATTGTTTACCATAAGCGTGTTGCCGGGCTCTTCTTGTAGTATTTGATTCTTACATGATAGCTGATAGAATAACATTAAAAGAAGCCGTGGGGAGTAGATATGTCAGTTATGCCTGGTGTGCCTAAAACGAGTGGTACGATACTTATTGTGATCGTGACGGTCATCTTGTTGGGGTACACCGGTTTTATCTATATGGTATCGGGGTATAGTTATTATACAAAACTTGCTCCGTTTATGAGTGAGGGGTTTCAGAGCATGGACCCCCATCAATTTTCCCGTTTGTTACCAGGATTTATCATCCATCTGTTTGGCGGGGCTTCTTCGTTTCTTTTGGGGATACTTTCTCTCGTCAGTAGTATCGGCCTTATCCTGTTTAAAAACTGGGGAAGGGCGTTATTGCTCCTTACGCTTCTGGTGAATCTTATTTATATATGTATTATCCCTGCGGTAATCAGTTTTATTATTCAAAATGTCTTACTTGGCGGGAGTGAAAGTACCCACACACTGAAAATGCCTACCCTTCAACAGAGTGACTATATTACCATTATTATAGCCCTTTTGTTGATGTTATATTTCAGCAAAAAAACGGTAAAAGAACAGTTTAGCGATTATTAAGGAGGAATTAATATGAATATAGAAGTCCGTAAACCGAAAGAAGATGAATTAGGAAAACTTGCCGTGAGAGACTGGCCGATCTGGGAGAAAGAAGAAAGCCGGTTTGATTGGTTTTATGATCAGAAAGAAATATGTTATTTTCTTGAAGGCGAGGTGGAAATAGAGCTTTCAACCGGAGAGAAGATCAGAATAGGGAAAGGTGATCTGGCCGTTTTTCCTCAGGGATTACGGTGTGTCTGGAACGTGAATAAAAAAGTCCGTAAACACTACAGTTTTGAATAATATCGAGATAGCTACACCTTCTTTTCTGTATATTCCCTATAAAATTAGTCCGTTTACAAGGGGTCGAGAGATGGTATAATTTATAAATATGAACCGGCCCGCCTGTTGGTCGCCTCGAAATTATGTTATTTAATACGGTCCTATTACTGCTGTTTATTATATGTAGTGCGTTCTTTTCTGCTTCGGAGACAGCGATATTTTCTTTACGTAAAGGGGAGGTCCGCCGCCTTAAAGAAAAATATCCTGCTGCCCGTAATCTTACCGTGATCTTCCGTAAACCCGATTTTTTCCTCTCGACCATTGTGTTCGGTAACATGCTGGTAAATATCGCGCTTGCTTCGCTTACTACCGCTATTTTTGTAACACTATGGCATGACCGGGGAATATACCTTTCGATCCTTTTTTCGGGCACGGTGATCTTACTTTTCGGAGAGATCATTCCTAAAACATTCGCTATTTATACGTACGAACGGTTCTCCCTTGCCGCCGCACCGGTGTTGATTTTCATCTCGCGTTTGTTCTCGGTTCCTATCCATTTTTTACGTAAATTAGTGTACCTTATTTCCCGCGGGTTCCTGGGCCGAAAAAAAGAGAAGATCGATGAAGACGAAGAAGTAAAAAACGCGCTCATCTTGGGCCGCCGGGACGGATATATCACCGAAGCCGAAGAAGAGATGATCGGTAATATCCTGGAATTTAAGGATACTTGGGTAAGTGAGATCATGACGCCCCGGGTAGATGTCGAAGGAATAGATATCCAGGCTCAGCGTCAGGAGATATTGGATATTCTTAAAACCGAACGCCGTTCAAAATTTCCGGTATACCGGGAATCCCTGGATAATATTGTCGGAGTCATTTACGCTAGAGACGTGTTTCTTTACCCGGATGAAGATTGGCATGATTTCCGCCGTGATCCGGTGTTCGTCCCGGAAAGCAAAAAAATAGACGATCTGCTTAAAATATTCCTTGAACGTAACGAACATATCGCCATTGTGTTAGACGAATACGGCGGGACCTCCGGGATCGTGACGTTAGAAGATATCGAAGAGGAAATATTCGGAGAGATATACGATGAATTCGAAGTCGCGTCCAAAGTGATCGACGAGATAGGAAAGGATACCTGGCGGGTATACGGTAAGTTACCGATGAAGACTTTTAATAACGCGCTGGAATTGGAATTTCCTGAAGAATCCGATACCGTGGCCGGGTTTATTCTTTCGCAGATGGAAAAAATACCTCATGCCGGCGAGAAGCTTACCTATCGCGGGGTTGAATTTATTATAGAACGGGCGACCGCGAAACGTATTGTCAGTATTGTGGTGAGGGTTACGCGATGACATCATTGTATCTTATCGGCTGTGTGTTTTTTATCCTGCTTCAAGGCTTTTTCGCCGGAAGCGAAATCGCTTTTATTTCTTCTAATATCTTACGCCTGCGGCATCAGCAGGAAGAGGATAAAACCGCGAAAATGGTCTACCGGTTGCTCCTTAAACCGGAAAGATTTTTAGCGACCACGCTTATCGGGACGAACCTCTCTATGGTCGTCAGTTCTACCTTCGCGACCTACCTGCTTATCAACAAAGGGGTCCACAACAGTCATATCTGGATCACCTGTATTCTTACTCCGCTTATCGTGATCTTTGCCGAACTGGTTCCTAAATATATTGCCCGTCATTATCGGGAACATTTAAGCAAAAAAGTGGTAGGGGTTTTTAAGATATTCGAAAATGTGCTTTATCCGATAGTAGCCAGCGTGGAAAAACTCTCTATGTTCGTCGTAAGCGTGCTTTTGGGCCAGAGGCAGAAGAGATCGTTCTTTGTGACTCGTGAAGAGATCAGGTCGCTTATCGCCGAGATACATAAAGAAGGAGGCCTGGAAGAGGGTGAACGGGAAGCGATCGAAGATATCTTTGATTTTGGCCAGACAAAATTAAAAGATGTGTGTATCCCGCTTAAAAATATTGTCGGTATTGATTATACCGATTCCCTCGCGCAGATATTTGAGACAGTGAAAAAGAACGGGTTTACGAGGTATCTGGTATTCAAAAATAGAGAGATCCAGGGGTATCTTAATGTATTCGATCTGTTTTATCGTGACTATAGCGATTGGCAGGTGCTGGTGCGTTCGATCACCCGGGTAGGGTCAAGCCAGAAACTGTATGAGGTGTTTACCCGTCTTAAAAACAGGAAAGAGAATATCGCGTTGGTGATGAAAGGTAAAAGAAATATAGGGATCGTGACGTTAGAGGATTTAATAAGAGAAATAATAAATTCAATCGCTAAATAATTTCCTAAAATTCCAACCCCTAATTTCTAAATTCGAAACGAGCACGAAATTCAAATGACCAAAATTTGAAACGGATAGATTTCCCGTTTTGAGCATTAGGATTTTCTTCGTTTAGGATTTGTTTAGGGTTTAGTGCTTGGGATTTCGGATTTTTTATAGAGTTATTCCAGGAACTGTTTCAGTTCTCCTGCCGAGATGCAGCTTATCCCCAGTTTTTGCGCCCATTTGATCAGGCCGGTATCGGTAGTCGCAAGGTGAGCGTCTAATTCTTTTGCGAGTAAGATAAGGTCAAAATCTTCTTTACTGTCAATGATCCCTTCCCTTAGAGCGATACGGTATTCGTTACGAAGGTTCTTGATAAGTTCTTCTTCGTCCATCCCTTTTAACCCTTTACGGGAATGTTTTTCGGCAACCCGCATTCCTTTATTTATTCTTGTACGGATCTCTTCGATAAATTCATACAGAAAGATCGCCGGAATAGGGAGGTCATATTTTGAAGGCGGTTTTTTAGTGACCAAAACGAACTGTTTTGACACTTTCCTCATATCGATGAATTTTATGAGTTCTTCGTATATTGAAGGAGGCATATAGCATTGAAGCTGGATTTTGTCCTCAAGCTGAAGAAGAAAATTGTTTAACGCTTCATAAGGGCTATTCCCGAAAAATGTATGAGAATCGGGATTGATGAAGATATTGGTATCGAGGACTATTCTAATTTTTTCTTTTTTCATATGCCTTCTATTTTAAGGTATTTTTCTCATTTATCAACCATATTTCTTTCAGCGAAAAATAACCGGATGCCAACGGTTGCAAGGGTGAATTTTGCTGGTAAAATAAAGACCGTTATGAAAAAAACCAGCCGTTATCATCTTGCCAATTATACCTATGAGATCCCATCCCGCCAGATCGCTCAAGAACCGCTTAAAAAAAGGGCGCGCTCCCGCCTTTTAGTATTACATCCCCGGCAAGATTCTTTTTCTGAGACGATATTTGACCATATCGGTGATTTTCTGAGAAAAGGCGATGTTCTGGTATTGAATAATACGAAAGTATTAAAAGCGAAACTCCTCGGCACAAAAAGTACCGGAGCCAGGCTGGATGTGTTGCTTATGCGTGATTGCGGCAAAGGAGTTTGGGAAACGTTGGTCAAACCGGCAAAACGGGCGAAAATCGGTGATGTCCTTGTGTTCAATGAAAAGGATGATTTTTATGCTCACGTAGAAGGAAAGACTACGCAGGGCGGTAGGCTTCTTAAGTTTAATCCCAAAAATGTGTATTCTTTTCTTGAAAAATACGGCAAAGTGCCGGTGCCTCCTTATATCAAGAAAGAAGTGAAAGATCCTCAAAGTTACCAGACGGTATATGCCCGCAAAAGAGGCGCGGTCGCGGCTCCCACCGCGGGATTTCATTTTACTTCAGGGTTGTTATCTCAACTTAAAAAGAAAGGCGTCCAGATCATCCCTATTACGCTTCACTGCGGATTAGCGACGTTCCGGCCGGTAAAAACCGAAGATATCCGCGCCCATCCTATGGATTGGGAAGAATACGAGATCTCACCTCGCTCGGCCCGAATAATCAATAACGCAAAAAAGGAGAAAAGAAGAGTTATCGCCGTAGGCACGACAAGTATCCGTACTCTGGAGGCGGCAGCCGTGAAAACGGAGGATTATTATTCAATTAAACCCGGGCGGGCTCAGACGGATCTTTATATGTATCCCGGCTATCGGTTTAAGATGATTGACGGGATCATTACCAATTTCCATACCCCTTGTTCTACCAACCTTATTCTTATCTCGACTTTCTGCGGCACGGATTTTTTGAAAAAAGCGTATCACTACGCTCTCAATCGTGATTTCCGCTTCTTTAGTTTCGGTGATGTCATGGCTATATTTTAGGGATTTAATAAGAAAATCGAATGAGGGTTTTACGCGCTGAGAGTGTCGGTACGGCTGATGATGAATGAGGTGAGTTTACCGCGGATAATATCGGCGATGTCCGGGCTTAAATCGTTCCAGAGACCGGAAGAAGTCTGCCCTTTTACCGTGTGGGAATCGAGAATACAGAAAGAATATTCTGAGTTCCATCCGGGATGTCTTGCCCAGATATATACGTTATTATGTCCCCGCTCTACCCGGATGATCTTCAGTTCATGGAAATGGGCTTTATGATTTGCCCGTTTTTTCTGTTTTCCCATAAGGTCCCCGTTTTTCATCACGGTAGAAAGTCGTACCGTATTGATACCACAGGCTACTGTAAATAAAAAACCGGGTTCCCGTTTTTTTCGGCAACCCGGCTGTCCTACTCTTTATTAAGCAATTAGTCTAACCGCTAAACGCTTGCCGCTAATCGCTATTATAGGACCCGAAGCTTTCCGCCCTACGATTGCTCGTAGTTTGGCTTTTTCGGTTAAACATGAAAGCGTCTTTTTAGGTAGCTTTTGTCTTTAACCGATATCTCGGCCTACCATTTATGTATAACATATATAAGGGATATTTTTCAATATTCAGTGAGAGAGGGGGGAATGGCTGATCAGAAAAGACTGTAATTTACTGCGGATGACCTGAGAACTTCTCTTACTGAGGATTTCCCAGGCGCCAAAACTGGTCTGCCCGATCACCTCATCGGATGAGACGACAAATTTATAGGTAGAATTCCAGCCCGGCTGGGTCGCGGTTACTTTTATACGACCGTCAATAGACTGGATCTCACTGATCTTAAGGTTATTGAACGGGTCATTCTGAATGTTCTTTTGTGAGGATTCTCTTGGAAATTCCTTCATTTTCAAGCTCTGCTGCGTATTTGGTAATAAAAAAACGGATGTCCGATTATAATTATACAGCAAAGCCGCCTCACGCAAAAAGACGCTTGCAGAGAAATCTGCCGTTAGATTTTTAACAATAATTTTCCGTAACCGTTACCGTAACGTCCCTTAAGCTTTTATAGAGCTTAGTATAAATGTATAACATAATTATTGAAACGTTTTCAACAAAAACCCGCCGGATTTTGTTTTAAGGGCCGTTTTTCAAAAAAACCTTCTTGTCGATTGAGATTGCAATTTAGGCCGGTCTTGATAAAATAAATTAATCATGGAAACCGCGATTCTTTTATTGTCCTGTCCCGATTCCCGGGGGATTGTTGCGAAAATCTCTAATTTCCTGTATCAAAATAACGGCAATATCGTCCATGCCGACCAGCATATCGATTCCGAAAGTAATACCCTTTTTATGCGTATCGAATGGGCCCTCGGAGGGTTTTCGTTAGCGAAAGAGGATATCGCCGGAGCGTTTGAACCGTTAGCCGGGGAATTTAAAATGAAATGGCAATTATATTTTTCCGGTAATACTCCCCGGGTAGCTATCTTTGTGTCGCAACATCTCCATTGCCTTTACGACCTTCTGTTACGCTATAGAGGCGGCCAGTTTAACTGTGAGATCCCGCTTATCGTGAGCAACCATTCCGACGCTCACCAGGTCGCCCAGAATTTCAATATAAGCCTTTGTGAGTTTCCGATATTGAAAGAGAACAAGATCGAACAGGAAAAGAAGCAGATAGAATTATTAAGAAAAGAAAAGATCGACGTGATCATCCTTGCCCGGTATGCCCAGATTTTTACCAAACAGTTCGTCGATACTTTTCCCAATAAGGTCATCAATATCCACCATTCTTTTTTACCCGCGTTTATCGGCCAGGCGCCGTACCGTCAGGCGTATACACGGGGAGTCAAGATCATCGGTGCGACCAGTCATTACGTGACCGAAGAGCTCGATGCCGGCCCGATTATCGAACAGGATACGGTCCGGGTCAGCCATCGCGATTCGCTGGAAGACCTTCGCCGTAAAGGCGAGGATTTAGAGCGGATGGTATTAAGCCGGGCGGTCAAATGGCACCTGGAACGCAAGATCCTCGTCTATAATAATAAAACCGTAGTTTTTGATTAAAAACTTCTTCAATCCTTTTCTGCCTTCCAAATGTTACATTTTAGGACAGACCTGAAATGTAACATATAAAGATTTTTGTGGTAAAATAATTACAACTATGGATATTATTGAGAATATTAATCAGAAGAGAATAAAAGGGTATTTAACTACAAAACAAAGGATTATTTTTGAAGGGGGTATTTACCATGTAACTCAACGTGCGCCGGGAAGAGAAATCCTTTTTGTTGAAGATAGAGATTATTTATATTTATTAAAGTTACTTAAAGAAATCGTTGAGAAATTCGATCTTGAGTTATATGCCTTCGCCTTACTTCCAAACCATTTGCACCTTCTGTTGAGCATACAGCAGGGTAACCTTTCTCAGGCGATGAAAAAATTATTTGAACGATATGCAGAGTATTTCAATAAAAAATATGAACGCAAAGGGCATGTATTTTGCGGTAGGTATAGGGCGAGTCTTTGTAATGACGATTCTTATTTTTTAGCCATCTCATCTTATATCCATCTGAATCCTTATAAAGCGGGTCTTTGCGCCAATTTTAAAGATTATCGTTGGAGTTCATTGCGTCTGTACGAAGATATATCAAAAGAGAGTTTTATTAATCACCAAAAAATTTTGTTTCTTGTTGATTCTGATATTGAAAAAGCGAGGGAGAAATATCTCGAAATTTTAAGCGAGAGCATCAAAATTCAGGGGACTAACCTTCTGAATGTAGCTTCTTTAAAAATGGCTATTAAAGAAAGTGTCCATATAGTAGAACAAAAATTATGGAAGAGGAAGGATTCTAAAGCGTTAGAAAATCTAATTGAAAATTTTAGGGGGAAAAAGAGATTAGTGAATTTACAAGAAAGGCAAACCAGAAAATATTTGGTTGAACAACTCCTGGCTAACGGATATTCCCTTAATGAAATTAGCCGAAAGCTATCTTTATCACGAATGTCGCTCCACCGGATAATATATGACAAGAGGCAAAAACAGAAGTCCCTAAATGTTACAAAAAAGGACAGACCTAAAATGTAACATATAGGGGCATTGGAAGTGTAAAATCACCGTGTATAACAATAAAAAAGTCGTGTTTGATTGAGAGGACGTCCTTAGGGTTAGGGATGGTATCCTATGACCAGATAATGTCCGCTACGGTCTCCGGAGACATAAGGGGTACGTGGCCAGTATTCCGGCATTTCTACGATCGTCACATCTTGGAATCCCATGCTTGTTAATAAATTTGCCCGGTCTTCAGCGAGTAACGGTTCTTCTACAGCGATGAATATCCCACCACCCGGAGCTAAAATATCATATGATTCACCTAATACCCCCCGTAATATTGCTAGTTGATCGGGTTTTGAGCTGTCAAGATTAAGATAGTTGATCGTTACGCTATCAAAATAACCGTCAGGATATCCGGTGGATTCCCCGGAAGCGGGTACGTGAGTTATAAAATGATCGCCTCCTACGACAGCTATCCCGGCCAAAGACCGGTCGAGTCCGGGATCAAGATTGACGATTTCGGCCGCGTCAGGGTTTACCATCGTAAGGGCAGTACTAAAGTTTCCTTCGGCGCCCCCTATATCAATGGTACGTATACCGGGTTGGAAAATGATATCCGTCCTGAAATTGCGCCGTTCGGTAGGACTATAATCTGTTGCCGGTCGGGCCCATGGCGGGGTGACTCCTTCGGCGATAGGGGTGATCCCGCTGGGGTTGACCCCGGCTCCCTGACTGCGGGCGTTCGGGCTTATAGAGAACAATAAGGCATCCATTTGTTCGGTATAATCATTACCGCTGACCGTATAGCGGTTGGTATCGATGACGACTACTGTTACCCGGAAGCCGTTTGCATCTTGTTCCACGTTTACTAAGAAATTACCTCGATCTAAATTTACGCGCATACCACCATAACTTAGAGCACGTAACTGAGCGTATACCTGAGCATGAATACTATTTCTTGCGCTACGGTTCGCAGGATCATTTAACGCTGCATCCAATGGTACATATCCTGCTGGGAATCCTAATATGATATAACCAGACCCATTCGGTCCTTCTCCTTGATTGATTCCGTAATCAATGACTTGGAGCGTATTGATCCCTGCCTGGTTTGAGCGGACCATGTTATTAAGCGAAGTCGCGACCGCAGGACTTTCCTGGACAAAACAGAGTTGGCCATTACCGGTCATCATTAAACTTGTCCCCGGTGCCAGATTTTGAGCGTATTGCAGTAATTGCTGTCCGGTAAATCCCTGGTCAAAACGCATATTACCGATGACATTTTGTACGTTCGCATCAGATACTGAAAATAGCTGTACGCCGCCTTCGGTGACGAATGAGGGGGTAACGGTGCCGTCGTTTACTGCCACGGTAAATGTCGTAGAATTGAACGGAGTTTCGCTTATAAAAGTTATGATCTCGGGATAGAACTGGTTTGGTCTTAGGTCACCTGTCCTTGCGACTTGTCCGGTAGTTACAAGGTTATGTTTTTGACCATCGGTGAGAAAATCAAAATTCAGTCCGTCGGTAATAACCTGTATCGCATGAGCTACAGGGTCACCTCCGGAATAGACCGTGCCTACACCCTGGACGATCTGATTATTTTCGCCGAATTGGGCGTACCGTCTTGCCATTTGTCCGTACATATACGCCTGGAGCGGATCGAGAGAAAATACGATTCCCGCAGCTACTGTTTGATATTGAGGATTATTATTCAGAGAAAGAACGGAATTCGCCGCTTCTAGATAGAGACGCGCGGTATCCAGGTTCATTGGGATAGGCCTACGGTTTCCCCACTGGTCGGTATAGACTAATTCGGTATAATTTGGGCTATTAGGATATAATATCGATGTTTCTCCCTGCTGTTCAAGAACGTTCATCAGTTGCCGGCTTACCTCATTCCTTACGTTCGGGTCGGTTACGTCGGGCATATAGAAATCCATCGCTTCGACAATTGCCGGCGGTACTCCTCCAGCATAAGGAATAACACCCCACTGTCCATCATCCATGATTTCCGCAGGCCCTTCGGTGCGAGAAACCGGGTTCCAATAAATCGGATTGCCCGAAGGAGTAACCCGCCCGGTCGGATAATATTCACCGTCACCCTGTACGATTTGTACCGGCGGTTCAGTGCTGTTATATGTAGGAATAATATTTACCTGGCCGGTTGATGTACCGGTTAAACTGAAAGCCGGGACAAGAGCCTCTGCGCGAACTTCCCTGTATGTCGGCCAATTATATATTGGAATCGCATCACCGGCAGTAAGCATTCCTGAGGTCGACGGTGCCGATATAAGAGGCATACTACCGCCGGCAGGAAGTGCTGTCCATTGTGTTACCGGAGCTGGCCCGGATGTTGTGGTTCCGGATACGCGTATCATGAATTCTATTTGTGTCGTACCGGGAACTGCCTGCATAGTCATCGTCCCTTGAGCTGAAGAAGTTACTCCGTATTGTTCTGTAAGTATATTTGCCACTTGCTCGCCGACGACACCTCTTACATAATCAAATCCCTGGCCTTGACTGATGTTAAACCGTCCGCCGACAAGGATTTCACCGTCGGGAGTCTGGGCTATCCTTGTCCGGGAAACTTCCAGTCTTCCTATAGTTACGATGATATCTTGAACAGTAATCGTTTCACCGCTTCCCAGGGTGACTGTCGTTGGTTGTACCTGTACATTACTGGCAAGACGAAGGTAAGCCCAGGTAGCCCCTCTTTGGACAACTGGGAATGAAACGGAGCTGAAACCGCCGGCAAGCATAGGATCAACACCAAAAAATTCGGTCAAAATACAGGTACCGACAATCAATGTCGTATCGCGGGCAACAGAACCTCTTACCGCATTCCATGCCGCCTGCATCGGTCTTGCTCCGACGTAGAATGCCCCTGATTCCTGAGCTTGGCGCATCGCATCACGAGCATTAAAACCGGCAGTGGTCGCACCGGTAAGAGCGCTTCCCGTAAATAATGTCCCCAGATCGAAAATGATTTCATCCGGTGAGAGTTGCCCGCTGGTAATTCCCTGGGCCAGCCCGCCAAAGTAATGTGCTCCCATGGCAAATTGCCCTACCCTTAATGCTCCAGCAGGGACACCGGCGGCAGTTAACATCCTGAATTGCCCGCCGATAACCATCATATCGAAATATACGGTTAACGATCCCGCGACGAAGAATCCTACTTTTGCCGCCGCATCGTCGGATTGCGTAAATCCTTGCCGCATAATACCCAAGGTACTCATCTGAGAAACAGTCTCATTAAAATTATTCCAATCGGTTACGTTCCAATCACTGGTATCAAGACCCAGCTCGGCGGCAAGGGCTGCCGGATCTCCGCCCACGGCATTAAAAACAATAAGATTAGCAAGGCCGTTATATGCTTCGGTATATGGCTCGCCGCCAAATACCTCTGTTCCCGCACTGCGTAATTGTCCCGCGGCCCAGAACATACCCGCTCCGGCAAGTTCCACGGGGATAAAAAGCAGTCGTACTGTTCCTAAAGCAACGTCTCTGAAAGCTTCTCCTAAGTTTCTATCATTTCCTCTGATGAAACCTTCAATATATTGGTTGATATCATCCGGCTCGGCACCTTGAAAAAGCGGGATATCAAGATTAGGAGTAAAGCTGTCGACACTGATAACATCCCGGTCCAATTCTATCGTACCCATCATGCCGTCAGCCGTCACAAAATACATCACATTTCCGGCATCCTGAAACACGATCGAGACCGTCTCTCCCGCTGTGGGCGTTTCTGAATAATATTCGTACGGTGTGCCGGGTTCACCGATGATATACTGTACGTTTTCACGGCCAGTAAACGTATATTCAGCAAATCCTGCCGAACCGCTGCCGGCTGCCGGCAAAGAATTTGAATCAAAAAAGGTATCCCTCATATATCCAAAATTAACATTCTCACCCTGAACGAATATAACTCCCACTAATTCCACATCGGGGTCATACCCACAAGGAATTACTTGTGTATCTTCGTCAACAATCCCAATAGCGTTCATGTCGACTCCGCTATAGACGACCGCATCGGGGAATGTACCCAATTGAGAACCCAGAGCATTTAAATCAGGATTGATCGTGTCGGGATCAAGTGCCAGCATAGATTCGTATTCCTGCATAATCCCGATTTTTTCCGTCGGCGTAAGATAAAGGAATCCATATTCAGTATCACCAGTTGCCGGATCCACAAAAGTAATATATGCGCTATTCTGCGCATCTATCGCGTGAACGGTGATCTGTAATTCCGGCAAATCGCCATCAATGTATTGATCTAAAGTCTGCCGCGAATCTCTTGACCAAAGAGTGTATAAAGCGTCAATTTCTCCTGATTGATTTATAACCATGACCCGTTCGGCCCAACCGGCTCCTCCCCAGCCAGGATCATTTAACGATAAAGTATACGGGATAGTACTCAACATTGCCGAATTAAACGCGACATCACTTTGTGAAATATGGTTAAAATCGACGATAGAACTAATCGCTAACCGCGGGCCGTTAAGGCTATCCACAATATGTAAATAAGTCGACCCATGCTCAGCAACAGCCCGCGATGGGGCACCATCTAATAATACCGAACTGAGGTCGGGCTGATAATCATAATAACTCCTGCTGTGTCCGAGATGAGCATCGACGAAATATATCGGGGCTCCCGTATAGGTGAACGATCCTTCTCCCGGAGCGTATTCTACGTAATTCCTCCTGAATTCCATATACGGATTCACACTGATACCGGGCGTTGTCGCCGGAGAATAGAGGGCATCCGTACGCGGCTGAAACGGAGTTGCCTGAGCAATACTTTGCGGATCAGTCTGCCGGGCCGTTTCCAATGTTCCGTAGGAGATCAGCTGGCCGTCTACGGTATACACAAAAACCTCCGGCGTACCGGCATCGGTTATTGCCACGAATCCAAATGGAGAAAATTCAACTGACGTATAAGCTCCTCCTGCCGGATCGACGATCTCACCGTCCCGTTCGACAAGTCCGTCCGGACGGATATGATGTGTTGCAATCGGCCCTTCAATAGTTAACGACCCTATCGCAGGGAACTGCGCCGGGATTGTCCCCTCATCCATAGTCACATTCTGGCTATTGACTATGATTTGGGTATTTCCGTAAATGGGTGAACTGATCATGGCGAATACTTCGCCGTCATCGGCAGGGCCTAATACCGTCATCTCTACTGATGTATTTATTTCGATATCCGTCCATACCCCCCCGATAAGGGCTGAATATGTCGATCCGGCGTTCACTGTCGCATTTGGCTCAAGTACTGCCGGTGCTTGTCCGTCTGGTCCCACAGGCAGATCATTCACCTCTACTGCACCCACCGGTACTATAATAGGAAACTGCACCGGTTGTCCCATTGCGGAGGTTTCGGCATATCCCCAAACACTCTGGGCATCAACATATCCCATTACCTGGAATGATATTGAGCTTTCAAGCGGGACGGGATCCCATCGCCCATATACGTTCGCACCAATAATTGTCTCCGGTTCAATAATCGCATTCCCCACAATAGGCTCATAAGCGTCTGTTCTTAATCCAATTACCGCCCCTGACCAACTGTCTTGAATATCAGCAGTTATATTTGCTGTATCATTGAGAGGACTGATTACTCCGTCATTTACTTCTACTGTTTCAAAATGTTCAGAAAGTAAAGCAGCACCTCTAAACCCGTCAGGTAAATCCGTCGCAGCCATACCGATCTGAAGATATACCGGCACATCGAATTGACCTAAAGCCGCAAATACGATGTGAAGGGGAACAAGCGTACCGACATCAGGCTCGATGCCGCTCAGAGAAACAATAGTGTCATATATCTGCTCATCGCTCGGAACGTCATCATAATACTGAAACGGTTCATCGAAAGTGGGAAGGTTATAATAATACTCCCGACTTAACTCACGAATGACTTCTACCGCACAATTAATATTCACTCCGCTTGCCCCGGCAAATGCGCTGGGCCCCACAGCCATCGCTACCGTAGGAGATGCTGTCATAGTAGGAGAAGGGGCAAACGAGACGAACTGATCGCCGTCAAAAATACCCATCGGCATCCCGCTAGTATCAACGGCAAAAACCATTCCATCAGATTCTACAGTAAATACCTGTTGTGTCCCGTTATCGGTTGTTATCGTCTCCACTCCATATCCGAACACATCGGCAACGGTTTCGACCGAATATCCTCGGGCAAGGACCTGCTGCGCCGTAAGTTGGGTGATCTGTACTTCTCCGAACGCGTCGAAACGGACGCTGATATTTATCGCTTGAGGTAATTCGGTTTCTGTCGCGACTTCAAAAGCAGTTCGGTATTCAGCGGTATTAAATATCTCTAACCCTATCTGCTCAGGGGCTAAGCCTTCACTGTTATTGAGAATATCCATCGCAACGGATAAAGGAAAACCTCCCTGTTGATAAACGGCGGCGATTTGGTTTTGCACATGAACACTATATTCCTGGATATGGATCTGGTTGCCGTTAGCATCGGTCACATAGGCTGCGGCCGGGTTAGTCAGCGCGCCGTTTTCTACGGCCGCCACGCGTATTGAGTGGGCGATACTGTCTAAATTTATCCAGGTTCCGTGTTCATCCTGTACCCAGGGCACAGATTCCGGGTGTGCCTCGGCATATTGCATATAGGCTTGAGTTGCCGCGGCAGTCGCATACGCTTGGGCTTCTGGAGAGGCAGGATCTGCGCCGGGATGCTGGCTTAAATAGAGATCCATTCCCCGGCCGTACGCACCTTCACCGGCCTGCGCCGCAGTCATCGGTTGATCACCCTGTTGTTGGTTGTTTTGGGAAGAGTCAACCAATCCCTGGCTTCTCAGCCAATCGTTACGTTCGGCTTCCCAGGCTGCCTGCGCGGCGCCCCAGTCGCCGCCATTTGAAGCTAAAAAGGCGTTGATGACCCATTCACCCTGAGTAGAAAATTCCATTCCGTCGAGGGCCTGGTTGTATCCGGGGAGAGATATATTACCGAGAATACCCCATATAATAGCTATCCGGATTATGGAATTGATTAACCGCTTTTTTCGCATTTTCATTTCCTATGTCCTGAAAAACAAAAAACCCTAAGGCAATTTTAGGCACACTACCTTAGGGTTATAAATGCGTATACACATCTACTTGGCAGCCCCTCTTTCCGGTTTGTAAGGAAAGGTAGCTTTGCCACGAACCAGCCACAGAACCAGAATGAATTCGGTTCTAGGCGATTCGCGGTCCGTTTCCGGACGTCCTAAGGTCGCCCTTAGTTTGCCTTTTTCAAGAGATACCAGATTGTCAGTTATCTTTACGCAGCCTCTAAGCTGCTATCATCTAATAAGATATGGACAGAGACAACCATATCGATATACCATATTTCCAAATTATAATGCAAGCACACGTGGCAAACTTTTGTTTTCAGTAGCCTTATATATCCAATTAATATATACCATTTTAATAGGTAAAAATGCAAGAGATGAAGGCATTATCTGGGAAACCCGCATGTTTCCTGCTATTTAAAACAGAAAAATACTTACAAAGATTAAGGAGTTGAATTTTCCATAATAGTTGCCCCATTATCTCGTAAAGTCTGATCACTATTGTAGGCATCAGTAAAGGCGTTGCTTATGATCTCAGATATGGGAGAATTCCCATTTGTATCCTGTCGTTCCTGTACATTATTTAATGTCCGTCTTGCAAAAGGGGAGAAAAGAGCATAAGTGTTTGCGCCACTTAAATTAACAGCATACATAAAGCCAGTGCAATCGACACATCGTGAAATCATTTCATTATGGTCTCTATCCGATCCAGAAATAGAAATTGTTGTGGGCGTATTTACAGTATCTTCATCATCTACGGTAATACGGTCAATCGCAGCATATGCGTTGAACGACCCAGCATGACAGAAATCAAACATGGTTACGAGATCTCCATCGAATTGAATGAGTTCTCTCGCCATATCTTCTGAAGATACCGCCGTGGTTTCTAATATTGGGCTTATGATTTGACGATATATAGGGTCCTTTCTTATTAATTTGTTATCAATAAGGATTTCGCTATATTGTTCGCTATAATCATAGGGCGCATAGCCAAATATTTCTTTTGTGACACCATCTTCGAGTGCATGCCCGACCATGAAGATGAATGTTTCATCGTCACCATCTTCTAATTGCGAAACAGAGTTTACTGCAGCAATTATTTCTTCTTTTGTGGGGTTTTCATAATGAATTATAGTGTATCCGGATCTTTCCAGGGTATCGATCGCTAAGGCTGCATCGTTTCTCATAGAATGATTGCCTAACCAAAGGTCTGTCGTAGGACTGGGATAGTTATTTGATCCAATTATTAGAGCACGGCGTTCAATAATTCCGTCAGCTCCTTTATGGATAACGGTAGGATTAGTGCTTGTTGCAACTGCAAGATCTGCTAAATGGACTTGTTCTCCGGGAGTTAAATGTTCCCATAAAGAAAGGTTAATTTGAGGAGTGGGGGAACTAATGGTAATCCCTGTCTGTTCTATAAGTTCAGTTGCTAATTTCATCGCTGTCAGTGCGGCTTCGCGAAAGATCGCTTCCCAATTTATTTTCGGTTTACTGCTATGGTGGCCGTCATCATCATCGTCATCGTGATCATGATCATGGTGATGGTCGTTTCCACTATTATTGTTATTATTGGAAGGAGGAGTCCATGAATTTGACCCGCCGCCACCGCTTGAGGTCGCTGGTGGCCGGTAGGTATGTTCCCGTTTCTGGCCGGAACAGCTGTCGTTATCGCATAATGAAAAAGAGAATGCTTGAGGTAACCATAGGCACAGACATAATGTAAAGAGTAACAGATATTTAAACATCTTCATGATAACCCCTTTTATTTTAAAAATTATCCGTAGCTTTTATCTATACCGTGACGTGTAGATATCTTTTTATGTGAGAAAAATCTTAATAGATCCCACAACTTAGTAAAACTACCCTAAGGCATTACGCCTTAGGGTCGAGAGGAGATGTATAGTCCGTTTACTTAATAATCATTATTTCAAAAGAGTATTAATCGTTATTTTGTTACCTCGGCATTATCGGATGATCAAAAGGAGAAGTGATCTTTATCACTCGTCCTGCTCCGTCGACCTGTAAACCCTGCATAATATCGGCGCTATAAATCATTAATGCCTGATCTATTATGCTGCCGAATGATGCGATATGATTAGGTCCTTCAAACTGTATTCTGGGAAAAGCCAAGGCAACTTGATGTAAGTATGTCTGGTTTTCCGTCCCGGGAAGAGCGTCTGGTTGTCCGTGAGGATAAGCGACTCCACAGGATGCGATACAGAATCGTTCGACAGTACGGGAATTAACTCCCAAATCAGTGAATTCCTGAATAAAAGCTCGAGGATTTACCCAATCGTTATAATCAAGTAATCTATCGGGATTCCAGCGGGCCGCATTACGTACGGTGATGCCGGTAATTGGTTGGCCTATATTCTCAGGGAGCATCTGGATGTCTCCGTGTCCGATAAATATGATCGTCGCTCGTTCTCCCCGCGGGAGATTGTTAAGAATGTCCCTTACCTGAGCCCGATCTTGCCAGTTGATCACCGTCACGTCTAAATCAGGATTGGCTAATCCTATCCGTTCCGCTACATCGGAAAGCCGGTTTACTACGCGGTCTTGCGCGTCACCACGGATCACTATCTGTGTGGCAAGCGGTTCCCCAAGAGCGATATCAGGGTCACCCATGACCACGATTACACGGTTGCTCCCGCTTGCGTTTATCTGGCCCATGATTGCCTGCTCGATAGTAGCATAGTTGTTGTAAGCGCCATATCCACCCATGCCTCCGGCTGCACCTAAAAGAGAATTGTCGAATGCCATTTCTCCCGCAGCGGCAGTGCCGATAATAATTAATGACCGCCCGGCGGTACGGGTAAATGAATTGAACGCATCATTGCGGTTAGTAAAGGAACCGCGGTGAATAAAAGTATTCACCCCGGCATCGGCGACGACAAACATCGCGATGTTGTTTAAAGAGACGAAATCTTGTGCGTCGAATTCGCCGTCGAAGATAGAACCGATAATATCGGCGGCCTGTGCTCCCATATCAGCGTACATCGGCGCCATCATCACGGTCGGTCCGCCTTGAGTGACTGCCCAAGCGGTAAGGCCGCGTACCGTATTTAATTGTCCTACCTGTGAACCACCGATGACCATTCCCCCTATTCTGGCTGCGGCATTGAATGCATAAATATCGGCGGCGATACGTAAGAAACCCATCGTATCGGCAGCCGCGATCATCGTGGGATCGCCGTTTTCGTATCCGTAGAGCGCCATATCGTTGGTGAGAGTGAAAAGGTTATAGCTGTCAAAATAGTCCTGCCAGGCGACTTGGTTCTCAGAGATTTCAATTCCCCACATGGTTTCAGCCCAGCTGGATCCGTCGATATCCCAACCGGCGACATCGTTAAGATGTTGGAACCATACGGAATTGACTAACATCTCGCCGCCGACAAATTGCATGTTTTCGTCACCAAATAGGACTCCGGCATCCAGTACGATCGATCCGATGACGACATCGCCTATATCGGTGATATGCTCAAATGCTCCTTCGACCACTCCGATGAGACCGCCATGCCCTTCTTCGATACCCATCAGGTTACGCACGTCGTCGTAACTGGCGTTTGTCGCTCCGACATTGACCCAAAGGTCTAAGTCTTCGTTTATTTGGACCATGATCGTCCGGTCCAGAGAGTTTTCTGCGTTACCGACCATAAAGGTATCAAAAGATACGGATTCACCGACGTCAAGAGTATATCCTTCAATCGGTTCGTATCCGGTGATGACCGGCGGAAGGCTCGAGAACCATTGAGCTTCTTCGGCGCTGAGTACAGGCGTGAACGTCTCATCTTCGGAATCATAGTTAAACATTTCGATATTAAGTCCTACGACGATAGGTACTGCCGAGAAGTTAGAAAATAACATATTTGTTATCGGTTCCGGTATGCCATAGTTTTCTTCAAGGTTAGCAATCGCGGCATCCTCGGTAAGTCCGTAGAAATTTACGCCTTCTTCGATATCAAAATCATTCGCTATCGTATCGGGGATATCCAATCCCATCCCAACATCGAAAGACATCGCATAAATAGGAGTTTCCGTATCGCCTTGTTCAAGCGCGATTGCGTTTATCGCGTTAAGGACAATAGGGATGTCCATGACTATGCTATCTCCGATGAACTGAGGATTGTCGAGCCCGGAATAATCGTTAAAGAATTCTCCGGTCACAAACGAGTATACTTCGGGATACTGTTCAGCAAGGCCATACGTCTCCATATCATTGGAGATCCGTGTACGCATGGAAGGATCGATACTGTCATAGACCATTTGATAATCATGTACATACGATTGGGTATCGTTCACTATCATCTCGATGATACGGTCGACACTGCCTGCTCCGGCATCGCCGATAGTGAGGAAATCCCCGTTATAAGAAAGTATATCAAAAGTCCCGGAAACGCCTTCGGCCTGGAATCCGGATATACGCGGATCGTCACTGGTAGTATTAAACGTGAGAGAAAGGAAATAGTCGATTGCCGCTACGTAGGTCGGCGCATATACTTGAGCATAATCACTGTTGACGATCGACGCATTGACCGGTTCTACATCGTCACCGGAATCGGGTATGAGCGAATCAGTCATGCTCGCTACCGGTACGAAATAGATGCTTTCCGGATCGGTCAAAGGAGATACCGCGACAAACGCGACTCCCTGTATTTCAGTGAATCCGTCACCAAGGACAAATACGTCACTGCCGTATAAAGCCATCGTATCGGCAGTATTGCTGGTTACCTCATAGAGACTGTCTAAAGTGATCCCTTCGTCGTCGGGGGCGGTCGTCACATATAATGTGGCGGTTTCCGGTAAAGTACTTGTGGGTACTCCCGGGATACGGTAGGTTTCGTCATTTGTAGTGACGATGTCTAACCAGGGGCCGTTAGGGATAACGACCACACCGTTTTCATTTCCGGAGATACCGGTGAGATTGGAGAAACTGCCTATAGATACTCCGTCAGCCCCGTAGACAGTAGTTTCTTGATCGATAGGATAGAGCATGGGGCCGGATCCAGGATTGAGTAGATCGGAACCCATCGGTACACTTCCCAGAGGTATATAATATTCTTCTTCGAGATTTTGCGGGTCTGCCGCGACAACGAATACCTCTCCTTGTCCGTTCTCGACATACCCCATATTGACTAACAATTCAGCGTTGATTCCGGATTGTTCTGTAAGATAAAGTCCTTCATCATCTTCGGTGAGACTATAGACTATAGGTTGATTTCCGTATATTTGATCCTGCATGTCTTGGATCATCGGGGCAAGAGAGGGGAGGATATCTTCCATAGGGACTACTAAACCCTGTTCGGCGTCGATCAGGGCATATTCCCCGGTAAATCCATAGATAGTGATACTATCGCCGCCGTTAAGAGCACCTACACTTACGGCTTCTCCCGCATCCATGCCGCTTATCTGAAATACCTCGATCGGTTCGCTTTCAGGAACGATCTCTACCGAGTCGATCAATGCGGCAGAACTACTGGGAAGTTCTAAATCAGTTTCATCGAGGTTGACATCGGCAATGTCGACGAATAGTAAAACTCCGTTATCGGTCCCTAATATTGCCCATTGTCCTTGCATTATTCCGACAATAGGGGTTTGTCCGCCGTCAGATAGCTGCAAGATAGGAGTGATTGCTCCTTCCGATGAAAGAGAGTAGACGATTGCATCGGGCAGAATCGGGAAAGAATCTTCGTCGGGTACATCACCGTCTTCGGGGTAAGAATATGGTTGTTGCGGTACTATTCCGATTATTGCGCCGGTCCACTGATTCTGGGTTGCATCGGTGATATCAGTTTCGGGATTATTAATAGGGTGAATTATGCCATCCTCAACTTCTACCGCGACAAAATGGTCGATATCGGAATCAGGTATATCTTGATGGATAATCCCCTGGAATCCGTCGGCAGCGGTAAGTGCTTCGAAATCGGCATCTTCGGTATAAAATGTCGGTACGCCAAAGTTACTTAATGCCATAGCTACTACATCCATACGGACAGGAATGCCAATATCAGGGGTAAAATCTTCGCCTAATTCTTCGGCGTATATTCTGGTGATTTCTCCCGCGATCTCGTCTTCATCGGGGATTGAATCGTAATACGTGTAAGGGTCGTAAGGATCAAGGTCATGATAATATTCGGCAGTCAATTGCTGGATAGTCTCAACCGCGCAGTTTATGGTTGCTCCGCCGGCAGCGGAAGGTATGCCGGATGTAACTGCAGCGGTGGTTGTAGCTTGTGGAGGAGGAGTAAGCGAAGTAAATTCTCCGGCTTCACTATAAAACCCTACCACATCGCCAGTTCCCGGGTCGACGCCCAAGAGTACATCCTGTCCGTCGATTTCACGTTCAACGACAAATATATCTTGCGATTCCTCGGGGGTGACTTCTACCGATGCTACATCATAACCAAACACATCGGCAACGGTTTCGACCGAATATCCTCGGGCAAGGACCTGTTGAGCGGAAAGCTGAATTATTTGTACTTCGCCAAACGCGTCGAAACTGACATCGATATTTATCGCTTGGGGCAATTGTTCACCGGTAGCCACTTCAAATGCGTCACGATATTCGGCAGTATTGAATATCTGAAGGCCTAATGCTGTA
Source organism: Candidatus Omnitrophota bacterium (assembly GCA_016935525.1). Taxonomy (GTDB): domain Bacteria; phylum Omnitrophota; class Gorgyraeia; order Duberdicusellales; family 4484-171; genus JAFGQU01. The sequence continues at coordinate 13,081 of JAFGQU010000002.1, read as the reverse complement.
GGAGAAAGGCCTTCAGGATTTTCTAGAGTTTCCATGATACCGGAAAGAGGGAGTTCGCCTTGGCTATATGCGGCAGCGATCTGGTTTTGTACGTGGACACTGTAATCGTAGATATGGACTTGATTTCCTTGAGAATCGGTGACGTACGCGGCCGCAGGATCAGTAAGAGCGCCGTTTTCTACGGCAGCGACCCGTAGGGAGTGAGCAATACTGTCTAAATTAATGAGATTACCATTTTCGTCCTGTACCCAGGGTACCGATTCGGGATGCTCCTGAGCGTAGTTCATATAGGCCTGACTGGCCGCTGCCGTTGCATAGGCTTGAGCTGTCGGGTCACTGGGATCTACACCGTGTTGTTGCATATACATTTCAAGCGCCTGACCGTAAGCCGCATCACCGGCTTGAGATGCGGTCATGACCGGAGATTGTTGTTGAGGATTTTGAGTGCTTTGACCGGTAAATTGATACATCTGTTCTTCTTGTTGTTGCCCTTGTGATTGATTACTTCCACCACCGCCACTTTGATTTCCCGTAGCAGCATCATGTTCAGCTTGCCACATATTTTTTGCAGCCTCAAAGTCGCCGCCGGTTTCATGTAAAAAACAATTTATCGTCCAATCCGACTGTTCTTCGAATGTGGTAGGATAGGCGATGAAAGAAATATTCCCAAACATGCCTAAAATAATCGTTATTCGTACTATACTGTTGATTAAATGACCGTGTCTCATTTTTTTCTCCTTTGGATTTAAAAAGGTTTAAAAAAACAAAAACCCTAAGGCAAAAATTGGGCGCCTTAGGGTTTGGGTATGGAAATAGTCCCGTTGGTAACCCCTCTTCTGTTTATATGAGAAGGTGGTTTTGCCCGGAACTAATGCTTTGCATAGTTCCGGGTCCTTTCGGACGTCCCAAAGTCTCCTTTGGTTTGCCTTTTTCAGGTGGACCCCAGATTTTCAAAACTTAAAGAACTACGCGGATTTTTCGTCTTGAGGTGTCTTATCTTTAGACGCAGTCCTTCCGTCAGTAATAAGAGACATTCTTATTATTTAATAGTACTTACCAAATTGTTTTTTTACTTTCCCGTAGCCGTGTTCGTGGCGGAAATTAAGTTGAGGGCTTAACTTCCTAACCTTGCATGTATACCATTTTATAAAACAAGTTTTCAAGAGGAGAGAGCAGAGTTTTGTTTTAGATGGTCAAAATTTCTATATGTTACATCTGAGGTCTGTCCTGTTTTGTAACATATAGGTGTATATGAAGAAAATATGCTTGTTTCTTTGAGGGTGAGTGGAGAAAAAAGATTCTGTTGACAGGTCCCTTTAAGGAAAATACAATATTTTTACTTTTTAAACGGCCCCATCGTCTAGCCCGGTCTAGGACACATGGTTCTCAGCCATGCGACACCGGTTCGAATCCGGTTGGGGCTACCAGAACAAAACGCCCGTCTGAAAGGACGGGTTTTTTGTTCTGTGCTGTCTCCCCGGAAGAACCGGTTGCCCGAAGGGCCCGGTCCCGTATGCCTCAATTAATCAGGTTTTTGCCTCTTAAGGCATCCTCGTTCCGCCGCAAGCGGAACAGAGAATCCGGTTGGGGCCATTCTGTCTTTTAGGTTGATTTTTCGTGTCGTTATGATATTCTTAAAAAAAGATAGATATTCCTTATTTTCCTTAACTTTTTTGCTTCAATGAGACATATGCAGTGGGACAGGAAAGGATGATTCTTTGGCTGTATCTGAAGAAAAAAAAGAGCAATTCGCTATTGCTTGTAGCGAACGCACCTCAGAAGAAGATGCGATAAAAGAGATATCGCTTGCGATAAAGACGGCATTTCCGCGTACGGTCGATTTTGCTCTCGTATTTTTCACACCCCACTATAAACCGCTGCTTATTCAAAAAGCGTTAAAACTTACCTTAAAACCGGTTACTTTAATCGCTATCGAAGCCCCATTGCTTATTTATGAATATAAGACTATCGAACATGGTATTGTGGTTGCCTGTATGGACCTGGGAAAGATAAAACTGGCAACGACGGCTTTGAACGAAGATAAAGTCGAATCTATTGAAGTCGCTTTACGTAAAACCAGGCAAGAAATAAGGCCTTTTGATCTTCTGTTAGGGTTTCTTTCCCCGAAGATCAATTATGATCACTGTATCGGCGGTTTAAAATTCGCTTTTGGAAAGACCGCGCGGGTGCTTACTGCCGGGTATGAAGAGAATCCGGATGTGCATTATCAGCACCTTCTCAATGACCGGATCGAGAATGGGTATCTCTATTTTGCGATCAGTGCAGGATTCAATATCCATTATGAAAAGATCAGCGGATTTCTTCCGCTGGGGATGCCGTTTACCTTTACAAAAGTAGACCGAGAAAGGAATCTTATTCTTGAGATCGACCATAAACCGGCGGTGGAAATATACCGGAAATATCTGGAAGATAAGTTCGAAATTTTCCTGAAAAAGAAGCTGTGTTACCTTTATCCTTTCGGTATAAAAAGCGCCGGCCAGTACCGTCTGGTGAGTATCGAAGACATTTTAGAAGGCGACTCTCTTAAATATCTGGGGCATGTCGAAGAAGGGTTCCAGGCCCGGTTGATGATGATCAATGAAGACCTGTTGGGCGAGACTATCCTCGATCTTATGGCGGCAGTAAAAGAGAAACTTGCGCCAAAGTTAGTGATCATCGTAAGCTCGTTGGTGAGGAAACAGATACTTAAACAAAAAACCGACCGGGAAATAGGGATTATCAAGAAAGTAATAGGTAAAGACAGTAACGTCATCGGCTTCTATTCTGATTATCAAATCATATTTGATGAAGCTTCAAAAGAGTTTATAATAGAAAAAGGGGATTTACACGTCACCTTTTGGGGGAATAAATGAGTTACCTTTTTTCTATCGATTTAGGGGATAAGTTATTAGTCATTCTCAGTATTATCCTGTGTTCTCTGCTGGTATATTTCCATTTTCTTAATAAGAAAGCTTTTGACGCCGGGATGAAGATACGGCGTCTTGAGAAAAGCCTGGAGGATGTCGACCATCAGGCAAAACTTATTATAAAAAATGATATGGAACTCAAGCTCTATCAGGACGCGATCAATGATAAATTGCAGAAATTGTCTTTTATAAAAAATTTTATCGGCGCCTCGCTCAACACGCTCGACAGAAAACAGCTTTTTTCATATATCGTGAACGAAGCGATCCAGGGGATGGGTTTTAAAAACGCCTGTATCATCCCTTTCAATGAAGAGGAGGATGTCATTAATATGGGGTTCGACCGTACGGAGCTTGCGGCATTGCAGGATTTTTTCCGGCAACAGCGCGAACAACTGGACCCTCATAGCCTGTTCAGTATCGATTCGGATATTACCATGAATATCCGTAAATCTTTACATACTCGCGACTTTCTTATCGGTTCGATATTCACCGGCCCGCAGATCTATGCCGGATTTTGTGTGGCGGATTGCACTTTGACCGGGGGGATTACCGAATCGGAAAGACAGGTCTTTTCCATTCTCTGTATGTATTTAAGCCAGTCGTTAGAAAACATCCAATCGTTCGAAAAATTATATCGTTCAGGAGAAGAGCTTGAACAGAGGATCAAAGAAAAGACATTCCAGCTTACCCAGACGTTACAGGAGTTAGAAGTGATCAGTAAACGCAAATCAGATTTTATTTCCAGTGTTTCTCACGAATTGCGCACGCCGCTTACTTCTATTAAAGGATTCTCCAGCCTTCTCGTTGCCGAAAAATTCGGTAAACTTCCCGACGCCGCGCAGGAACGGTTAAAAAAAGTCGATGATAACGTGAATAAACTTGTTTCGATGGTGAACACGCTTCTTGATATAGCCCGTATCGAATCAAAACGGATCGAAATAAAGATCGCGCCTTCCGATATCAGTAAGCTGGCCCGGGATGTGAGCGATTTCCTCATGCCTCAAGTCGATGCAAAACGTATCCAGTTGCATACGGATGTCCCTCAAACCCTTATGGCGTATATGGACGCTAATCTTATCGAACGGGTCTTCATCAATCTTATTAATAACGCGATAAAATTCACCCTGGATGGCGGCAGGATCATGGTAAAATGTGTGAAAGAACACGATCAGGTCGTCGTATCGGTCGCCGATACCGGATTAGGCATCCCTAAAGAGGACATAGAGAACATCTTCCATGAATTCTACCGGGTGAATACGGTCCAACATAGAGAGATCAAAGGGACGGGATTGGGGTTATCGCTGGTCCAACGTATCATCGAGACTCACGGTCAGAAAATATGGGTTGAATCTGAACTTGAGAAAGGCACGACCTTCTATTTTACGTTAAAGGCGGTTGAACATGTATAAAATAAAGATAGTTACTGTTGATGATGACCCGGATATCCTCGATGTGATCGAGGCGACGTTAGAAGACGAGTATACGGTGATTAAAGCCTCAACCGGTCAGGAAGGTATCGATACCATACGGCGGGAAAAACCGGACCTTGTCCTGCTTGACTATAATCTTCCCGATATGGCAGGGCCGGATATCTGCGCTAAATTGCGATTAGACCCTTTTTTCCTGCACACCCCTATTTTGATGCTTACCGGTAAAGGAGAGATTGATGATAAAGTGAAAGGGCTGGAATCAGGAGTAGACGATTATATGGTAAAACCGTTCGCTCCGGACGAACTGTCCGCCCGGGTAAGGATGCTTATTCGTCGTTCAAACATCCATTTAGACGCCAATCCCCTCACCCGTCTGCCGGGTAATGTGACTGTGAATAATGAGATCGAAAAGAGGATCCAGGCTAAAGATAGATTTGCTGTTCTTTATCTTGACCTGGACCATTTCAAAGCGTTGAATGATTACTATGGTTTTGACCGGGGCGATGAGGCCATCAAGACATTAGGCCGTATTATCATCGAGACGATCCAAAAACAGGGCCAGACCAGTGATTTTATCGGCCATATCGGCGGCGATGATTTTGTGGTGATCACCAGTATCGAGAATGCTGAAAAGATCGCTCAGGATATCATCAATGATTTCGAACGTGCCACTCCCCAGTTTTTCGATGAGAAAGAAAGATTACAGGGCTATATCTTGACGAAAGACCGTAGCGGGATAGAACAGAAATTCGGGTTTGTCAGTGTATCGATCGCGGTGATCACTAACCGTTACCGGGAATTTACACATATCGGACAGATCAGTTCGTTTGAAGCCGAAATCAAGGAGATCGCCAAGAAACAGCTGGGGAGTACCTATGTTGTCGACCGGCGTGACTCTCCGCCGCAGGAATAACCCTGTCTTTTCTTTGCCGATTTCGAAAAAATACACAAAAACAATATTCTGCTAAATACCCTTGAAACCCAAGTGAATCGGTGGTATAAATGAACGGTTAGCCACGGTAATCAAAAAAAGAGCCACGGAAAAATAAACTGAAAATGTAGGTTTTCTTCTTTGTTGTACAGCGCAAGCCCGATATATGTGGATTTTTGTCAGAAAACAAAAGTCGGTAAGGGCTTGAAAACGCTGCGCTATATATGGTATATAGTAAGTGCAACGGTTGCGGAAAAGTGTGCCACGGAAAAACACGTATTTAAAATAAGGTGTTAAGCGAGAAAAGCTCATTCAAAAACAGCGGTTTCTCGACATTTCCCTCTTGTGAGGCGCATGAGGGAAATATATAGGGGTTTATGTATCTTAACGGTATAATAATATGAAGGTTTTGTTACGGAAAAGGGGGGTAAGAATGAAAAGGTTGTTAAGTGTATTAGTATGTGTTGGCGTTATGGCTATAGGCTTTAGTCCTTTGGCTCATGCGGACGGATTTTGGTGGGAAACTGGTGATGGTTCAGCTTTACTGAATAGAATGGGACTTAACCAGTATGCCGAATATATCACCGGTATTAACGAATATGATGTGATGGGTAATATGATCATGCAACTTTCGGTGAGCGGAACGTCCCAGATAGTAGTATATAACGATGGACGTGTTGTCACCGGGCATACGTTTATTCCGGATGATGGCTGGCAGATAGGAGCATTAGAATATCGCTATGAAGGAGTTAATCTATACGCGATTGAACAGAAGATGGATGACGGTGTATATGTTACTATTATTGCCGATCCGTTTAATCTTACCGACGGGTTGACTCCTACCTTGACATTTAAAGTGGAAAATAACGGCGGAGCTTTTATCGGGAGAGACGGGATTGCGTCAATAGTTTCCGACTATACTGTGTACGGACAGGAAGGACAGGCATCTCATCATATCGGCGGGGTCGGTGATGTCGCGCTTGTCGGTATTCAGTTCTCAGCGGCCTGGGTCGCTCATCATGGTGGGAGCGCAACTCAATTGGAAGACGCGTTAAGAGCCGAATTATCCGTTTTTGGAAGCCCTGAGTTCGGTACAATGGGTGGAAACAATATATTCCAAGCGATGTTGGATGGTATCAATGCGGGTGAAAGTTCATTGATGTTGAACTCGGCATCGCTGACGTTAAATCTCTATCATGGGTACGTGACGTCATTCCAGACGGCTACGGTCAGTATGGATCTCGAAATACCCGAAGACGTCCAGGCCAGCAATTTCAGTGAAGATATAGCGTCGAACATGGAGACGAATTATCCTGAAGCGTTTCAGGTACTTGCTGATCTTGACGGAGATGGCGTCGTATCTCAACGTGAGAGATCTTCGTTCACCGAAGGTGTTCTTCAACGGGTATATAGAGATATCATCGATGCCGGTGGTCCGGCAACTGCGATAGAGGAATCGGCAGTTATAACGTTTACCCATGTGTATGAACCGGAACACGCTAACGACGCTCAACCGATTGAGATTGAGTATCAATTCACGCTTCAAGCGACGGACGATGGCGGAGCGTATCTTGTGGGAAGCGTTGTCGGCGGAGACGGCCCTCAAGCAGTAGCTGACCAGAATCTAGCTTATTTTAATTCTAATACGTTGGAAAACTGGGAAAATATTGTCGAGGCCGGCGAGATGCATTGGGGAGGAGATACTCCTCCGGATACGGGCAATATCGGGGCACAAACTCCGGATACGGGCAATATTGGAGAACAGTCGTCTTATGTCGGAACAGTACCCGACAATGGCGCTTGGCAGGATCAGATATAATCTAAATTTGGAAATTACTTAGATATTTCAAGGCGGAGAGCATAACCCCTCTCCGCCTTGAAATTAAATAAGAAACATAATGAACCGAATCACTTCTTTTATCATCGGAATGAGTTTGCTCTGGGTGAGTATACCGCTGTATGCTCAGGATGATGGGGGAGGAGTGAATCCTTATTCCTACCGCCGCGATTTCCGGCGTATGGACCGTTACGAAATCGCTCAAAAACAGACCGAATTACGTAATGTATTGAACTGGGCGTTACCGAACATCGATCCGGGGATCATGAAAAAAATCGTCGATGAACAGGGTAACGTCACTGTCTTTATCCGCGGAAAAAGAAGGTATTCGGTGAGTAAAGACGGGGATATTACGATGTTTACCAACGGGATGAAAACCCGTACGGATAAAGTATTATCCAGTGGCGAACGGTACACCTACCGCTATTATACTCAGGACGGGGCAAGGGTCATGACCAGAAATGAGTTCGGAGATCTGCTTTCCGTCGAGAGGATCGGCGAAGGCGACCGGACCCTGGAAGTCTTTGATTCGCATCTGAATCTGCTCTATGAGAACCAATATGATAAACAAGGACACTGGATGCACGATCTGGTGAACAATATCTGGACTCGGTTCAATCAGGGCAGGCAGATGGAAGACCGGCGTAACGGAAAAGACGGCCCGGTTATCGCTCAGTATTTTGAAGGAGAAAAATTCGGGAAAGTGGGGTTATGGAAACACAGTCTTCTTGACGGCAGCTATGCCCGTTATGATATCGTCCATTACGATGAACTGAAAGAAGTATATGGCTTTGACGGCACATTGATGGTGAAAAATACCTGGGGCGACGACCATCGGATAAAACTGTCGGAGACCTTTGTTGACGGGATGGGTAAACCGACCCATAGTTTTCAGATTTTCGGCGATTTCGGCCTGCTTAAAGAAGGGTTGATATTCCATGATACGATCAATAATACTACCGAATGGATGGTCGAGATCGTACATAACTGGAAAGGTTCACTCCATCGGTATAGCGATAATATAAGCCTTATGCAGCGTACGCATTACGATGTCGAAGGTAAACCGGATAAGGTCACTTTGATCACCGAGACCTTAGACGGAAAACTTGAAGATACCGGTGAGGTGATGGTCGAATTTGTCTATCTCTGGGAAATCGCCGACATGAGTTATGACCAGTTCGTCGAATATGTAAAAAGCCAGATAACCGACGATCGCCTGGAAGATCTCAATATCGATGAAGTGTTGCCGGCGCTTTACGAGCAGATCAAAAAGAACGAATATAGCGGTAAAGCCTACGCGGGCATGGCGCTTGTGTTTGATGTGATCAATCTTAATGTCACTCTTTATAATATTAATAATCATTCTTATGTCTCGCTTTATGTCGGTAACACTCCCAACGAAACGGTCTTCGGCAATGCGATCAAAGCCAGCGAATATTACGAAGATATCGCCGATTTAAACGATGACGGCGAGATCTCTTACGAAGAGAGGACTGCATTTGAAGAGATAGTACTTGCCGGGTTTTATTTAGAAATGGTCAATAGAGACGTAGACCTTGCCGATCTGTTTGGCCGGGAATTTACCTATACCCTTCCGTATACTGGGGAAGAAGACGGGGTAGAGGTCGAATATATCGCTGAAATTAAAGTAACGGTAGTACCACAATATGATGCCGACGGGAATTTTACCGGAGCATATATTGATATGGAAAAGGTCGGTGAAGGAAGTAGTCCGTACCATATGAAATTTCTCAGTGCCGAGGTGATTGAACAGATCGACGCCGGCGCGAGGATCAACTGGCCCGATGCCTCCGGTGATTCCGCCGATGCGGCCCTTGGATTCTGATCCCACCGTAGAAATGCTTTTATTGATCATCCCACGGTAAATCGTCCAATTTAAAATCATCAAGCCCTACATCATCAGGGAGGGCCTGTCCTTCTTCGTCGATCTTGATTTTAGGTTTGCGGAAGATATCTTTCATAAGGTCCAATGTCGATATTCGGCCCCGGCGTAATTCTACAAGATCACGATAGAAAAAGAGGTAAATACAGGGGATCACGTAGAGGGTCAGAATACATGAAGTCACCAGCCCGCTGACAACCGTTAAGGCCAACGGCGCCCAGAGACTGGAGGCGTCGGTCCGGATGATAAGTAACGGGATGAGCGGGAGGATGGTAGTTGAGGTGGTCATCAGGATCGGCCGCAGGCGCAGGGATGCCGCTTCTCTTACCGCGTCCTGAATCGATAATTTTTTTTGTTGTTTTAACCGGTTTACCGTATCGATAAGGATGATCGCGTTGTTTACGACGATCCCGGCAAGCATGATCGCGCCGATCCATACCCCTATTCCCAAAGGTTCCCGGGTAAGATACAGCAGGGGAATAGTGATGATGCCGGCAAGCGGTATAGATGAGAGAATGACGATCGGTTGAGTCAGGTTTTCGAAAAACGATGCCAGCACCAGATACACAAGAATCAAGGCGAACATAAATGCCAGAGCGAGCTCTTTCTGGCTGCGTACCATTTTGTAATACCCTTCACCGAATTTCCAGCGGTATCCTTCCGGTAAAGTAAGGTTTTGGTCATACTCCTGGCGTATCTGACGAGTCACCGCTCCCAACGGCGTGTCACTACGGTTGGCGCTTACCTGGACCATCCGCCGTTTATTCTTTCGCCATATTTCCGAAGGGGCCTGGGTAAATACGAAATCGGCGATCTGAGATAGTTTTACTTCTTCTCCGCGGGGAGTGACCACGGTCACTTTTTTTATGTCCCGTAATTTTTTCTTTTGATGTTCGGGCAGCCGCACGATCATCTCTATCTCTTTAGATTGTTGCATAGTAAACGGGGTTTTCGCGTCCGGGTTATAATCTTCCGGCGGATGGAAATAAGTGGGGATAAGGCCCCTTAGTTTCCCGTGCAGTTCGGTCGTAGTCCATAACGTATCCAGCCGCAGGAGAGCCAGTTTGTTTTTATCAAGAATAACGTCTAATTGAGGGCCTCCCTCGCGCATACGTATTTTTGTATCGGTAAGACCGGGTATTTTACGGAACAATTGCGCTCCCTGTTGGGCGATATTGCGTAATACCGTGTAGTCATACCCGAGAAATTCGATGATGATCTCTTTACTTTCGACCTCTTGCGGTTCTTCATAATAGATAAACGCCGGATCCAAGTCTGAACTGCGTTCTCTTAACGCAGCAATAAGGTTTTCCATCTGCATTTTACGTTTTTCTCGAGGCTCGAGCTGCACGTATATTTTTGCCGAAAACGGTTCGACATGAGCCGTGTAGCTTTGTACTTCGCCCATCATGCGGTATTCTTCAAGATACTCTTCGACTTTGCCGACCACATTATCGGTTATATCCAGACGGGTCCCGGTAGGCAGTTGTACAAATATGGTGAATTTACTTTGTTCGGGCATACGGATAAATTCTTTTTCCAGTTTTGTGCCGATAAAGATACTGATGAGAAAAAGTATGGTAATTATAATGATCACGGTCCCGCGGATCGAAAGGACCTCGGTGACGGTCTTACGAAACCATTGTTGGAATTTAAAGAATACCGCCGGTTTTTGTTTGTTGCGTTTTGCCAGAATAAGGTGGGAAAGCAGAGGAATAAACGACAACGATACGAAAATACTCCCGATCAAAGAAAATATGATGACCAGAGCTATTCCGCTATACAGTTTTTGAGTTTCTTTATTGATGAACATAAACGGTAAAAAGACTACGATCGTCGTAAGCGTTGAAGCGAAGATCGCTTTCCCGACCTCTTTTGTGCATGATGATATGGTTTTTTTATCGACGGTTTGTCCCTGATCCTGGCGTTTAAAGATGTTTTCCAGGACGACGATACTTGAGTCAAGCAGCATCCCTATTCCCAGACATAATCCGGCGAGGGTCATGACGTTCAAAGATATTTTCAGGAATTTCATAAACGTGAAGGTGATAAGGATAGAAAAAGGGATGCTTACTGAAAGGATGAGGATCGCAAGATAATCTTTAAGAAAAAATATCAATACTCCCACCGCGGCAATGATCCCGATGAGCAGCGAGAGCCTGAGTTCCTGGATCGCTTTTTTGATGAATTCACCATGGTTAAAAGGGAGAATGATAGTGAGGGTGTCTCCCAGTTCGGTTTTTACCTGGCTGGTCACCTGTTCGATATCATTACAGACTTTTAAAGTGTTCGCGAGGCTTTTTTTAAAAATATAGAGGGTAACTGCGGGATTACGGTTAAGCCGTCCCAGCTCTTTCGGCTCAAGATATGAATATTCTACTTTTCCGATATCTTTAAGCCTGACTACGCTCCGGTCGGCACCCATTTGGATCCCTAAATTCTCGATCTCTTCTATACTGGAAAACTCGCCTAAGGTGCGTATAAGATAATCCTGTCCGCGGTATTCCATCTCACCGGCGAGAAGGTTGACATTACTCGAACCGATCTTGTCAAGTACTTCGCTTAGAGATATCCCCAGCGCGGTCAGTTTTTTTTCGTTCAGCTCGATTATGATCTTTTCTTCCCGGCCGCCCACAGTCTCGACCCTGGCGACGCCTTCGACCCTTAAGAACCTTTCTTTTAAAGAACCTTCGACAAATTTTCTTAATTCTTCCGGAGAAAGTTGCGTTGAAATAAAAGAAACGGCGATGATCGGGAAATCACCGTACCCGTATTGAATGATCATCGGCCGTTCCGATTCGCGGGGCAGCTTCTTTTTTACCCGGGCAAGTTTTTCTCGTACCTCGAGCGACGCATAATTCATGTTTGTGTCCGGTTCGAATTCCAGGACAATCGTTGATTCTCCTTCTTTGGAGATACTTAACATATTCTTCATGTGGGAAGTGTCGCCGAGAGCTTCTTCCAGAGGTTTTGAAATACGTTTTTCTACTTCTTCCGAAGGCAACCCGCCACGGACCCGGGTGATCACACTGACAGTACCTAATTGGATATCCGGCATCAGTTCGATCGGAAGGGTAAACAAAGAGATCGTCCCTAAAAGCAAAATAGTAGTGAAAATCATGAAAATCGTTATTGGACGATTAAGAGAAAAATCGATCATAGGAATAGTCGATAGTCGATAGTCGATGGTCGATAGGGAGGGGATATACGCCAAAAACTAAGGACTATGCGTTGCAAAATATCTTGGCCATTAGGAATTTTGAACACTTTATTGTTTGTATCCAGTGACATCCTCAGTATTGTTTCGGGAAGAATATAGGGTTTCTTTGTAATTTGCGCTTTGAGATTTGGAATTTGGGATTTCATTTTAACATATATATTCTTCCCGGGCCGAGAGGGCCTTCGGCTTTTATTAAGCCCATTTTTGTGAGTTTTTTTAAATCGCGCGCGGCGGTAGGGACACTGATCGCGCATAATTTTGCGTAATCGGCACGAGAAATCGATTCGTTTTCTTTAAGATAGGCGAGCAACTTCACATGTCGAGACCTCAGTGAACTTGAAGTTTTATATATTCCTTGGTCCTCTTCGCCAGGAGAGGATTGTCCATCAGGTGTGGCTTCTTCTTCGGACGATTCCGACGGCGGTACTCCTTCGGGGGCAGGGATGTGTCCGTTTCGTTCTTGGTCTGTCTGTTCTTTTATTTGAGGTTTCTCCGGTCCTGTCGGTGATTTTTCAAATCCAGACGTTTCTTGAAGTAAATCATCTTCTTTTGGCTTTTGTGGTTTTTGTTGTTCTGATCCTGCCGGAGATTTTTCTAGAACGGGTTTTTCTTCATCCTCTTTACGTGTGGCCTCTTCCTCGGCGGCCTTACGTTTCGCTTCTTCTTCGGCGGCCTTACGCTTGGCTTCTTCCTCGGCAGCCTTACGCTTGGCTTCTTCCTCGGCGGCTTTACGTGTGGCCTCTTCCTCGGCAGCCTTACGCTTGGCTTCTTCCTCGGCGGCTTTACGTGTGGCCTCTTCTTCGGCAGCCTTACGCTTGGCTTCTTCCTCGGCG
>JAFGQU010000024.1 GCA_016935525.1 Candidatus Omnitrophota bacterium | reverse complement strand
GCTGGTTCTCCCAGTGAGACACTTGAAAAAAATACCCCTCACCTTGCGGTGAGGGGATATTTTTCTCAAATTGCCCCGTCTGGATTCGAACCAGAAATAGCTGATCCAGAGTCAGGCGTGTTACCAACTACACTACGGGGCAAATGTTTTCTTTATTCGTCAGAGTCTCTCTTAATATTAACTTAAGGGCTTTTCTTCCTTTCGTCGTCTTAAAATATTTCTCTCGGCGGCGCGCATCTATCTCGCTGAGAAAAGCTTCGAAAAATACCAGTTGAGGACGCCGATACCGTAACGTCGTATGATTACATCCGGTTATATGTTCTCGAACGCGTCTTTGTATATTCTTAGTATACCCGATGTAAAACTTCGCATCCTCTTTGGAAAACAAAGCATACACGTAATACATCCATCTATACGTCAGCCCAGAACCAGAACTCATTTTATTCGTTCGGTACTGGGCTGCCCGGAATCGATCTACGATCTGGTTCCGGGCAGGCGTGTTACCAACTATTTCAACTCCCGAACCGTTCCGCCTTTGGCGGACCTGGTTCGGAGCACTACGGGACAAGTGTCCTACAATTCTATTATTATCAAAGATTTCTGACAAGGATAATTTTCCCCGGTGTCATTCACTGTACCGGCAGGAAAAATCTTAGGTCTACCTCATTGATCAAGGGTTTTGCCTAAAAGATGCCTATCGAAAAACGCCAAGACTTCTTCTTGATACGCATCAAACACGCCGCCACCATGTCCAAATCCTTGGGCGACAATAAACGATGCGTCTACATCATTTTCCCGTAACCGTTCATGGAATTCAAGGCCTTGCGCTAATGGGACCAGAAAATCCCGATCTCCATAAATATTTAAGAACGCTGCATCGTCACTGCTCACATGGGTAACCGGGCTGGCCAATCGAGCTTTATCTTCACATTTGGCATCAGTAATAATGCAGCCTAAAAAACAAGAAAATCCTCGGTCACTGCTTGCAGGATCTATGTCACACCCTCTCACCATACGACAATGTTCTTGAATCGATAACAAATCGGTTGAGCCGCCGAAATTGACTACCGCTTTTACCGCACTGGATTCTTTTCCCTCTTCTTTCGCAGTACCCAATAAAGAGACCAGATGCCCGCCGGCGGAAAAACCAAGAGCACCAATGTTATGTACATCAAAACCATACCGGTCCGCATGGGCTCGAATCCAGCGTACCGCGTTACGTACATCGTTCAGCTGGTCCGGGAAAACAGCTTCCGGACATATCCGATAATCTATCGAAACAACCGCATAGCCACGTTGTAAAAACTCTTTAAGATAGAGCGGGGATTCCTTATTACCAAGACGAAATCCTCCGCCATGCACCCACAAGATAACAGGGACAGCATGTCTGTTGTGCGGAAGATATACATCCAACAAAAGTCTTTGTCGGTCGTATCGGACATATTCCCTGTCTTTGATTATCTCTGAATAGACTCGCGAAGGGAATGATACATGCTGAAGGCAATATCCCCGGTAGTATCTGTCGTCACAGGGATCGGGTATTGCCCGGGCCTCCTGGGAGACAGATCGAACACAGCCATTGGCTAACACAATCCCGCCGATCATAGAAACGATGATGAATTGTTTCAATGGCCTATATCTTTTCGTTTTGTTTTTCTCCAGCGGTTATTTACGTTTCCCTAAAAAGTTCCCGTTACGGTCATAGTACATCGTGCTCCCGTCCTCGAGGTCGCGGATGGAGATGCCCCAACGGTTTTCGTTGATGATCTTTTCCCGTTCGGCGTCGGGGACCGATGCGATCATTCCCGCCTGCCGGCTGTTTTCTTTTACTATTTTTTCTTCCATTAACTGTTGGCCGGCCGCCATATCTTCGGCTTTTTCGCTTGGCTCGGCAGTCATGTCGGTCTCTTCGGCCATTATCGGTTCATCTAATTGGCCCATCACGTCTTCAGTCACGTTCCCCATGTGCATACCCATATCGGAACTTTGTTGTTCGGTCCCTTCGGCTCTCATCTGTTCCTGGGTGTCCTGGCATCCGGCGAATAGAAATGCAGTCAATATTAAAAGTAGTACCCCTTTCATCTTTACCTCCTTTGTTCTGCGGTTGTGGTTAATCGCGGTTACATTGTTTTACCAATATTCCTTTTCAAATTTATCATCGGCTTTTTCGATAGCGTTGTAGGTATCGGTCGTGTCGTCGACCACGCCCTGGCCGATAAGCGCGGTACCGATAAGGCTGTTCTTTGTCGTCGAGCAGCCGCACATACATATCACAGAAAAAACTAACACGCCTAAAAATAATATTCTCATTATTCCTGACCCTCCTCTTTCCAAAAAGATATCAGTTTCGTTAACCGTTCAATTACTTTTTCTTTCCCTAACACTTCCATCGCCTCGAAAAGCCCCGGCCCTACTTTTTTCCCGGTAAGGGCGACCCGTACCGGATGGACAAGTTCACGCACTTTTAATCCGACTCTTTCACATACCGCGCGGAATTCTTTTTCTATCGCAGCACAGCCGAAATCGGTTAATTGAGAAAGGGTATCTTTAAGCACAAGGATCTGGCCGGAATAATCTTTTTTAAGGATCTCCCGGGTGTCTTCATCGTATCCATAGTCGTCACAAAAACAGAAATAGGCACGGTCGATGATATCCTGTAAGGTGGTGATCCTGCCTTCAAAAAGGGCCATTACCTTTATTATATATCCTTTATCGTAAGATTCGGGCAAAAAATCCTTTGCTCGTAAGAAATCGATCACCACGTCGCCCAGCCGGTCTTTATCATATTGTTTCACATATTCGGCATTAAGCCAGTTTAATTTATCGAGAGAAAAAACCGCTCTTGATTTGTTTACCCGGGAAATGTCGAAATATTTTTGCGCCTCAGCTAACGAGATGATCTCCCGGTTTTCTCCCGGTGACCAACCCAGAAGGATCAAATAATTTACAAGGGCATCGGCAAGATACCCCATATTCCGGTATTCCCGTATAGAAGTCGCTCCGAACCGTTTGGAAAGCCTCCCGCCTTCGGGAGAAAGGATCAGGGGAACATGAGCGAACACCGGGACCCCGAACCCTAACGCCTGATACATCAGTATCTGTTTAGGCGTATTGGGGATATGATCTTCTCCGCGTACCACACAGGTGATCCCTCCTAACGCATCATCGATCACACAGCTGAAATTGTACGTCGGTGAACCGTCGCTTTTGATTATCACTTCTTCTTTTTTCGGTAATTCGTTGAATATAATATTCCCGCGGATCAAATCGTCGATTTCGATCTGAGAGAACTCATATTTGAAAAAGATCGCGCCTTCTTTTTCACAGGCTTTTCCTTCCTCGATAAGTTGCCGGGCATATTGACGATACATATCAAACCGGTCGGATTGATGGTACAGTTCGTCCCAATCCATTCCTAACCAGCGGATACTCTCGATGATCTCATCAAGATATTCCTTTTTCGAACGTCCTGTATCGGTATCTTCGATACGTAATACGAATGTGCCGCCGTTGGCGCGGGCATACAGCCAGCTGAACAGACAGGTACGCGCGCCGCCGATATGCAAAAATCCCGTGGGCGACGGGGCAAATCTAGTCTTGAACAAATTCGCCTCCTTTTTTAAGCGCGCATAGATTTTGCTGGAGTATATTTTTTTTACTGGCCGGGAAGAGGTCTTTGATAACCGCCTGAACCGTCTGCAACCCAAGAATACCGGGATCGAGGCTGAGCATAATACCTAACGCAATGGTATTGGCTACTTTTATGTTCCCGCAGGCAAGCGCTATTTGATTAAGCGGAGCTTTTATTATCCGGATACCGCGGCACTCGGGAATCCGTTCGCATAGATCTATATTACAGATCAAGATACCGCCCTTTTTTATTCTTTTAGAAAATCTATCTAATGACGGCTGGTTAAGGAATATCCCGATATCGGCTTGCCGGATAAACGGAGATGCGATCGGTGTTTCGGAAATCTTCACATAACAATGCGCGGTCCCCCCTCTCATCTCGGCTCCATAAGAAGGAAACCAGGTGGTATGTTTATTTTCCTCAATAGCCGCCCGGGCAATAAGTTTGCCCAGACTCATCAATCCCTGTCCGCCGAAACCCGATAATAAAAATTCTGTCGTCATACTTTATTATTTTAAATTACACAGATTACCACAGAAAAAGTTCACAGATCGTCACAGATGAAAAAATCTGTGGTCATCTATTTTCTGCTATCTGTGAACCTCTGTGTTTTTTATTATTCCCAACGGGAACTCTTTGGTCATTTCCGTATCGATCCAGTTCATCGCTTCTTCAGGAGTTTTTTGCCAGATCGTCGGGCAAGGGCTTAATACTTCGACGATTGAAAACCCTTTTTCTTCGGTTTGGTTCATAAACGCTCTTTTAATGTAGTCGTGGGTCTGCTTGACATGTGCCGGATTCGATATCGAACTCCGTGCCACAAAACATACTCCGGGAAGCATCGCTAATATCTCGCTTACCTTTAACGGCCAACCTTCTTTCTCCCGGGGATCGCGCCCCAAAGGAGTAGTCGCGGTTTTCTGTCCGATAAGCGTCGTAGGCGCCATTTGCCCCCCGGTCATACCATAACAGGCGTTATTTACAAATACGCAGGTAAGGTTTTCGCCCCGGTTTGCCGCATGCATAGTTTCGGCAAGCCCGATAGAAGCTAAATCCCCGTCACCCTGATACGTAAATACGGTAAGAGAAGGATGTACACGTTTAATGCCGGTCGCAACCGCCAACGCCCGGCCATGAGACGCTTCGCTACAATCGAAATCCCAATAATTATAGGCAATGACCGCGCATCCTACCGGAGCGACTCCTATAGTTTTTTCTTTTAGGTTCAATTCTTCGATGATTTCGGCAATAAGGCGATGAAGGATGCCGTGGCCGCATCCGGAACAGTAATGCGTGTCTACGCCATGGAGTAATTCCGGTTTTTTGAATTTATACGTCGGTTTCATCTTTTTATATGTTTCTTCACAAAATTTACCACATCTTCGATTTCCGGGATCTCACCGCCGGTTTTCCCAAAAAAGAGGATTTCTTTTTCCGGAATAGTCAGGCGGACATCTTCGACCATCTGGCCTAACGATTGTTCTATGACAAAAACTTTTTTGATTTTTTTTACGGCCGCAGTCAATGATTCTTGGGGATACGGCCATAGACTTATCGGTCGGAACATCCCTGCTTTTATTTTTTCGTTACGTAACATATCCACGGCTTCCCGGACAATACGCGCTTGAGAACCGTAGGCGACAATAAGGAAATGAGCGTCATCAGCTTGATACAAGTCGCTGCGTTGTTCCGATTTTTTTATTTTTTCCCATTTCTTGCTTAACAATTCGTTGTGACGGGGAAGCTGCCCTTCATAGAGGAAAAAAGACCGTATGATATTCGCCGGCCGGCCGCGGGCTCCGGTAAGCGCCCAGCTTTTGTGTCCGGGCTTTTTCTTAAATCTTAATTCCGGTTTCTCTAACACATCGAGTGGAATCGATTCCATAGTCTGGCCGATAATCGCATCGGCTAATATCAGTACCGGCGTCCGATAGTAATCGGCGACTTCAAAGGCCTCTCTCACCAACCGTACCGCTTCTTCGACGCTGGCCGGAGAGAACGTCGGAGTAAAATAATCACCGTGTCCGCCGCCCCGGGTCGATTGAAAATAATCGCTCTGGCTTGAAGAAATATGGCCTAACCCCGGCCCGGCCCGCATCACGTTCACGATCACTGCCGGTAATTGCGCGCCGGCCATATACGAGATCCCTTCCTGTTTTAAAGAGATCCCCGGCGAAGACGAAGAAGTCATACTTCGAGCACCCGCCGCCGAGGCTCCGTATACCATATTGATCGCGGCAATCTCGCTTTCCGCCTGGATAAATACCCGCTCTTCCTCGCGCATCCTTCGCGCCATATACGCAGTCAATTCGTTCTGAGGCGTGATCGGATACCCGGCATAAAATCGGCAGCCGGCCCGTATCGCTGCTTCTCCCATAGCTTCGTTTCCGGTCATCAGGATTTTCTTCGTTGCGTGCTTTTTCATGATTACACTATGATTCGATTCCTACCCTTATCGGTTCAATACATTTTCAAAATAACCAATTTTCAATCACCAAACAGTTTGCTTTAATTTTTTGTTTGATTATTGGATTTTGGTTATTGGTCATTGGTGCTTATATTATTCTTCTATAATCTCTATACAACAATCCGGACACATAAGGTAACACCGGCCGCACCCGACACACTGCGTAGTCTCATTGATTTCGGCGTAATGTACGCCGCGTTTGTTCAGGGTATCGCTTAATCTGAGATGTTTTGTCGGACAATAAATGACACAGAGCTTACAGCCTTTACATTTATCTTTTTTTATCGTGACTGAATGCCGTGATTGTTTTTGCTTTGGTGATGAATTCAAGGGATTTGTTTTTGCCATACCGCTTCCTGACCGATCTCTTTTTTTATCCGTTCGACTAATGAATCGGCGTCCAATCCGTACATCCGGAACAATTCTTCACGCGATGCCGCCGGTATAAAATCATCGGGAAATCCCGCACGGATTATTTTTGCTTTGGATATTACCCCCCGGGTTTCATATAATTCCAGTAACGCGCCCCCGATCCCTCCACAAAGGGCCCCGTCTTCCAAGGTAACGATAATCGTATTCTTTCGGGCAAGCGAAAAAAATAATTCTTCATCCAGCGGTTTTATGAACCGGGCATTAATCACTCCGCATTCAATATGTTCTCTGGCCAGCCGATCGCTCATTTCGCACGCGGTTTTCACCATAGTCCCTAACGCAACAAGCCATACCTGTTTTCCCGAACGCATGATCTGAGCTTTCCCTAACGAGACCTTCTGACGGTTCTCTAACGAATAGGCTGTCCCACGGGGAAACCGGATACTCGCCGGCTTATTTAAAGTGAGTGAGAATTCAAGCATATCTTCGAGCTCCTCTTTATCCTTAGGAGCCATACATACCATATGGGGAATGATCCTTAAATATCCGATATCAAACACGCCATGATGAGTAGGGCCGTCTTCACCGACTACTCCGGCACGGTCAAGGATGAAAGTGACCGGTAACTGTTGCAACGCGACATCGTGAATGATCTGATCGAATGCCCTTTGCAGAAACGTAGAATAAACAGCCACGTACGGGCGTAACCCTCCTTTAGCCAACCCGCTGGCAAACCCAACCGCATGTTCTTCGGCGATCCCTACATCAAAAAGCCGCTGGGGAAAAGTCTTGCCGAAAATATCTAAACCGGTCCCCTGAGGCATTGCCGCGGTAATCGCAACTACCCGTTCATCTTTTTGAGCGATCCCGATAAGCGCATGTGCAAACGATTCGCTAAAAGTCTCTTGTTTCTCTTTGACGCATTCGCCGTTTTTAGTGCAAAAACAGGGAGCGCTATGGAAATATTCCGGATTCTTTTCTGAAAATTCAAACCCTTTACCTTTTTTCGTCACCACATGGAGGACCCGCGGCCCTTTTAACGATACTACGTTATTTAACGTAGGGATAAGCGTCTCAAAATTATGTCCGTCGATAGGACCGAAATAACGGAATCCCAGTTCTTCAAAAAAAATCCCGGGGACGATCAGCCCTTTTATAGTTTCTTCGAAATGCCGGGCATGATTCGCTAATTTTTTACCCAAAGAAAAATGAGAAAGAAAAGTTTCCAGTTCTCCGCGAATACGGTTATATACCGGAGCGGAAATGATTTTATTCAAATAACTGCTTAGGGCTCCAACCGAAGGAGAAATACTCATCTCGTTATGGTTGACGATGATCAGGATTTCGCTCTGAGTATGACCGCAATTATTAAGCGCTTCAAAACACATCCCGCCGGTTAAAGAGCCGTCACCGATAATCGCAACGGTCTTCGACTCATCATTACGCATCTTTTTTGCTTCAGCCAACCCTTGAGCCCAGGATACCGCGGTGGAGGCATGACCGGAAATATAGATATCATAAGGGGATTCGCGGAAATTAGGGAATCCGCTTATACCGTTATGTTGCCGTAAAGAACTGAACGCGTCGCGCCGGCCGGTAATGATCTTGTGAGCATAAGTCTGATGGCCGACATCAAAAATAACGCTGTCGTAAGGAGTTTCCAGGCAATAATGCAACGCGATACAGAGCTCTACCGCACCCAGGGAACTTGCCAGGTGCCCTCCCTGGTTCGATACCGTAGTAATGATCAAATTACGCACTTCCGCAGCGAGAATGCTTAAATCGGAAAGCGGTAATTGCTTTACATCATGAGGGGAATTAATCTTTTCTATCATCGCCAAACTCTTATTATAAATAAAAAAGGCGGAGAATGTCCATTAAATATTTCCTTTTCGATATTCGACGCGGCGGATGGTTTCGGCCCTGCCGGTTGAGGCATCGATATCGACAATAACGCCCTGCATCCGTATATCGAGCTGGGCAATATTGAACCGGAGCGGCATATTGGTCAGGAACCGTTCGATGATCTGATGTTTTTCCCGACCCAATATCGAATCATAACTACCGGTCATCCCCACATCGCTGATATATGCGGTATGGCCGTCAATGATCCGTTCGTCAGCGGTCACAATATGGGTATGAGTGCCTAAGACCGCGCTTACCTCGCCGGCAAGGAAATAACCCATCGCTAATTTTTCACTGGTCGCCTCCGCATGAATATCCACAACGATGATATTTGCTTTCGCTTTCAGCGCCGGCAAAAGGTCACGGATCGCTTTGAACGGACAATCGACCGGCTGCATAAACACCCGGCCTAAAAGATTCACTACGGCGATCCGGTTCCCATTGATTTCTTTCACCACATACCCATCGCCCCAGGCGAGGTTACCGTAATTTAACGGGCGCACTACCGGGAAAGTATCCAGCACCTCTTTGACTTCTTTTTTCTTAAAAATATGGTCGCCACTGGTCAAGATATCCAGTCCGGCTTCAAATAATTCCTGGGCGATATGCATGGTAATACTTGAACCGCCGGCGGCATTTTCGGCATTGGCGATCACACAATCAATACCTTCGTCGGTTTTCACTTTCGGCATGATCTCTTTCACATATTCCCGTGCCGGCCGGCCGACGATATCACCGATAAATAGTATTCTCATATCTTCTGGGTCACAAGGTCACATGTTAAACGTATTAAATTCGAAGCACGAATATCGAAATCCGAAACAAACACGAAATCCGAATTTTCAAAACAATAAACTGAATCTGTTTGGAATATTGGGATTTTCTTCATTTTGGATTTGTTTCGAGCTTCGTATTTCGAATTTCGGATTTTTTGAACGTGTGTCGTGTGACTTCTCCTCTATTTCGCGTAATCCACCGCCCGGGTCTCTCTGATTACGGTGACCTTGATCTGTCCGGGATATTCCATATCTTTTTCTGTTTTCTTTTTCACTTCATACGCTAACAGCGCCATCTTATCGTCGCTGATCTTATGGGGATTTACAATGACCCGGATCTCTCTTCCGGCCTGGATCGCAAAAGCTTTCTCCACCTCTTCGAATGACCGGGCGATCGTTTCGAGATCTTTTAAACGTTTGATGTACGTCTCAAGTGTTTCTCTCCGGGCGCCGGGCCGGGAAGCGCTGATCGCGTCGGCGACCAGAGCCAATACGCTGTAAAGGGAAAGGAATTCGGTTTCTTCGTGATGGGCTTCAGCGGCGTTGACGATAATATCATTTTCACCGTACTTCCTCAACAATTCGGCACCTAAATTGGAATGGGTACCTTCTACCTGATGATCGACCGCTTTACCGATATCATGAAGCAGGCCGGCACGACGGGCAAGGCGCGGGTCTAAATTCAGTTCGGAAGCGAGCGTTCCCATAATAAACGCGACTTCTTTGGAATGCTGTAACGCATTCTGTCCAAAACTTGTCCGAAATCTCAGTTTCCCCAGTAATTTGATCAATTCCGGATGAAGGTTATGGATACCTACTTCAAACGACGCTTGTTTCCCGTCTTCGATCAGCTGTTTTTCAAAATCTTTTTTTGTCTTTTCCACGATCTCTTCGATACGGGCCGGATGGATCCGGCCGTCGGTTACCAATTTCTCTAACGCGATCCGGGCGACTTCGCGCCGAATCGGATCGAAACTGGAAATACTCACGGCTTCCGGGGTATCATCGATCACCAGATCGACTCCGGTCGCCATCTCAAACGAACGGATATTCCTTCCTTCCCGGCCGATGATGCGCCCTTTAATCTCATCGTTCGGTAACGGAACGACACTGACCGTGGTCTCGGTGGTATGTTCTACCGCACACCGCTGGATCGCCAGCGAGACGATTTCTCGCGCCTTTTTCTCAGCTTCTTCTTTGATCTCATCTTCTACTTCTTTTACCATTCTTGCTTTATCGTCACGCAACTCTTCCTCAAACCGCCGCAGGAGCAAATCTCTGGCTTCCTGAGGGGTTAACGACGATATTTTCTGTAACCGCTCTTTTTCTTCCGCGATCAACTGTTCCAACGATTTTTCCTTGTTTTTCAGCTGGACCGAGAGTTCTTCTAACTCTTTATCTTTACGGGTAAGTTCTCGCTCTTTACTCTCGAGGAAATCAACCCGTTTTTCCAGATTCTCTTCTCGCTGAGTGATCCGTTTTTCCAGCTGAAAAATGTCTTCTTTACGTTGCGTAGTCTGTTTCTCGAAATCCATACGCAACTTATACAGCATCTCTTTAGCGTCAAGATCAGCTTTACGGGCGATCTGTTCGCCCTTATCTTTTGCTTCTTTAAGAATCTTTTCGGCGTCTTTTTTCGCGCGGGCTAAACGGTTTTTCTCAAGCAATTCTCCGATAAAATATCCGGATACGATACCGCCGATCACCCCTAATACTACATATACGATTGTCATCGTTTACCTCCTTATACGTCTGTTGTCAATTCTTTGCGTACACTCTTATGATGCACTATGACAAAAAATATCCATATACATTGACTCTGTATCCTTTGGGTACCAATACAACTTTTACGCTGAAAGAAAGTTAAAAGGAGTCGTTTTCTGTAAGTAACATATCGACTTTTACGTCGTGGGCAGTAGTATGAGGAAGGTCTTCTATAATTTGTAAATCAAAAGCGACACCGACGGTTTTGGCCTTATCCGGCAACTCTTTTAAAAACCGGTCATAATATCCCCCGCCCCGCCCCAAACGATTGCGGTATTTGTCAAACGCGATACCGGGGACGATAACCAGATCAAGCTCGGCGAGTGGAACCTCTTGGCAACGAGCCGTATCCGGTTGACGTACCCCCAAGGGGCCGGAAACTAGGTCGGAATCAATATCTTCTACTTGATAAGCTTTCAGTTTATTTCCTTGTATGACCGGAAAACAAATTATCTTTCTTTTTAGATCCTTCCTCAACATTCCCAAAAGATTTACTTCTCCTTTTAAAGGATAATAGGCCATAACATACTGGGCCCTAATATATTCTGATAACCGCTGTATTTTCTGTTCAACATGTTTGCTCCTCCTTTCTACTTCTCTTAAAGTAAGAGAAAGTAGCTGTTCTAACAATTGATTTCTTATTGATTGCTTCTCTTTTACCATAACCATATGAGGCTATTATATCATTAAACCTCTCAAAGTAAACATCTTCTTATTTTTTTTATAAATAACTGCGGAACATGTAGTTATGTAAAATTACCCCTTCTTTTTTATTTGGTCGAGGAATCCTTTGATCTTCGCTTCATACCCGATATTGAGCGGTTGATAATACCTTTTTTTTGCCCCATATTCCTGCTCGATATACCCGCCAAACGCATGGGGATATTTGTACTCATCGGAATGGGTCTTAATGTGATCCGGAACCTCTTTGGTCTCTTCCTCCCGGACGTCGGCGAGGGCTTCGTTAAGCGCTTTATAGCTGGTATTTGATTTCGGGCAGGTCGCCAGATACACGGTAGCCTGAGCAAGTATAAGCTGCGCCTCGGGCATCCCGACAAACTCTACCGCTTTAAATGAGTTCGTCGCCAGGACCAACGCGAACGGTTCGGCATTTCCGATATCTTCACTGGCTAAGATGACTAGCCGGCGGGCAATAAACCGGGGATCTTCACCGGAGACGATCATTTTGGCAAGCCAATATAACGCGCTATCCGGATCGGAGCCGCGTATGGATTTGATAAATGCCGAGATCGTATCGTAATGGTAAGCATCTTTTTTATCATACACCAGGTTTTTCTGTATCGAATCTTTGGCAACTTCCAGGTCAAGTATGATCTTCCCGTCTTCGCCGGCAGGGGTGGTCCTCACCGCCATTTCCAGACTGTTCAGCGCGCGACGGGCATCTCCGGATGAATGTAACGCTATATAGTGTAACGCTTTGTTGGTAATGGTCACCGGGGTTTGCCCTAATCCCCGTTCTTTATCGGTAAGCGCCCGGGCAAGTAATATCTTGATATCGTCGATCTCGAGCGGTTTAAATTCAGCCTGGACCGAACGGGAATTGATCGAAGGGATCAGATAGTAACGCGGGTTATAGATCGTAGCCCCGATTAAAATGATCGTCCCCTCTTCCGTATCGGGAACCAGGATCTCTTGTTGTAATTTATTGAACCGGTGGATCTCATCGATAAACAGTATCGTCCGTTGATTTTCTTTTTCTAACCGGGTACGGGCATCTTTAAGGATCTTTTTTACCTCGGCGACTGATGAAAACGCGGCATTAAGATAATGGAAATACGCATTACGCAGACGGGCAAGAATAAACCCCAATGTCGTTTTTCCGCATCCGGCCGGGCCATAGAACAGAAACGACGATTGTTGCGGCGAAGAAATCGCCCGATACAGCAGTTTTCCTTCTCCTAAAATATGGCGTTGCCCCACAAACTCATCAAGGGTAAGCGGTCGTAGACGGACGGCAAGAGGGATGTGTGATTCAGATGAAACCATCGGGGTGTTTTCAAGAAGCGTTTTATATATAAAACCCTGCGTCCTGTCCGTCGCAGACTTGCCGCTTTACAGTCCGGCTCTCATGCACGTGGGCGCCGCGTCTTTAACACCGCAGCATTAAAGCGATTTGGCTCCCTCATAAAATTTTGGCTGTAGCACAAATGCCTGCTGACGCGACAGGCAGGGTTTTTTCATTTTTCAATTATCGGCACTTGATAGTATAGCACTTGCTATTTTCTTTTTCAAGATACGCGTTCGGGAAAAAAGAAGTTTTTATCCTCTGCCACTATATATAGGTATGCCGGCATCGAAGATAAACAATATTCTGTTTATTGCCCTTGAAATTTTTATAAGGGATATGGTATACATGTAAGGTTACCAACAGAAAGAACTTTTCAACGGCTACGGAATTAAAAGTATACAAGCAGGATTAAAAATCAAAGCCCTGTACTACAGTAGTATAGGCTCTACGGAATCGCTCTAAGCTCTTTCGAAACCAGAAGTCTCAAGAAAAGGCAAACCAAAGGAAACTTTGGGACGTCCGGAAGGACCGCGAATCGCCCGGAACCGAATTCATTCTGGTTCAGCGGCTGGTTCGTGACAAAACCACCTTCTCATACAAAAAGAAGAGGGGTTACCACGGGGACTATTTCCATACCCAAACCCTAAGGCGCCCAATTTTTGCCTTAGGGTTTTTTCTTTTATGGAGAGGTTTATAAAAACATACTCACGGGAGGGATATGATGAAAGAACGTCAAAGAAACAGAATAAAATATAGCCGGTTTTTCACACAAAGGGAGTATTCGGTATCCTCATTATCCGAACTCAGTGATTCGATAAAGATGAATGCCGAACGTAAATGGTTTGATGAACATCTGGTTCATGAACTAAAAAATGTCGGCCTTACCGATCAGGAGATCATCCGGTTGTTTTATTTCTAAACAAGACAAGATATTGTTCGGAGGGGATCAGTCATGAAACACATAGAAAAACGCAGTACACAGAACGGAATACGCACCGCGGAGACCAAACCGTTATTACAGTTGCCTAAAGCCTTGAAGTTGAAATTGAAAACGAAATGTTTCGATTCGGAACTATTCGCTTTATTGCAAAAAAGCGGGCTTTCCAACGAAGAGTTGTTCCGGATCTTTTATCTGTGAACCACGGGATTTTGAGAGGAGTACT
Organism: Candidatus Omnitrophota bacterium; assembly: GCA_016935525.1. Lineage (GTDB taxonomy): Bacteria > Omnitrophota > Gorgyraeia > Duberdicusellales > 4484-171 > JAFGQU01. Next base: position 15,955 of record JAFGQU010000024.1, on the reverse strand, counting down.
ATTTTGACAATAAGACTGAATATGCATAAAATCATTTTTCTTTCGTTTATAGTCTGTGTGTTATTTGTAGTAACCACGTTTTTTTTGGTCGATTTCTTTCAAGACATTTTACCGAAACAGCCGGCGTACGCCGAATCAACGTATTTTCATCACACGAACCTCTGGGATATGTCTTCGTTGAAAGAATACATGAAAAATAAGATCGGCTGGGATAGCAACCGCAGCGACGATATTGTTCAGAATTAACTCGTTTTATTCTTATCTTGAGAATTATCTTAGGATCACCTTGTCACGGAGGGGATTCTAAAAGCTACGGAAATACATTAGACAATCTGGCAATATCCGAGAATAGGTTCAGTAACCCAACGGGGAACCTTGGGGGCACAATCTTTATCCCTTTTATACAGATGAGGGAAAAAGGGGAAATTTCTCATTATAAAGAATCATACACGCCCTCAGGTAACGTGAGTTACTTTAGGGCGTTTGTTTTACTGGAACCCTTATTTCAAAGGAGGAATTATGAAACAAAAATTACTGCTTTTAAAGACCCTCTACCGTACTCACATAAGAAAAACAAGGATATTCCTGCTATCATTTATGTTGTTCTTCACAATGTTTACGCCGCAAAGTTATGCTTTATCGTTCAATCAGATCCTCGGAATCGCGGCCTGTGTGATAGCTGGCATATCGGCCACAAACCGACTGAACGCCACCAGTAATAGCGATTCGTCCAGCGGTGGTTGGTCAACACCTTCGGATAACAATAATCCTGTTAATAACAACAATTGGCCTTCCGGCGATGAACACAGCGGCGGTGGAAACAGCGGCGATAATCACGATACACATGGAGGAGATAGTTCGAACGAACCTTCCGGAGACGAAAGACCTCAGGGGGGAAATTTCATCCCTGCAGGTATCAGGGCCGCGTGGAATTTCGTGGCTGAGATGACTGCCCTACGAAACTCTGCAGCTACGCAAATAGTCGTGTTGAATAATAACGGTGTCATGGGAGGCGGAGTTGTAATCGGAACACATACTGTCCTCACCGCAGCCCATGTTGCCACTGCTCACACAAATCCTGGTGATGAAAATGCTATGTATATCTTTGGACCAGATTATTTAGATAATTACGATAATGAGAATTATATCAACGGAAACGTAAATCGTGTCATTTTTGCACCAGGGTCACTTGACCTAGCAATAATAGTCTACGAAGACCCCTTATTCGGAGCTCCGGTTACTATTGCCGAGCCCGAATCAATAGAGGCAGGCGATGTAGTACAAGTTACCTATGAGGATAATCTTGTATTCAGTTCCGATAACACACAGGTAACTTATACTAACAATCAAGCTGCAAATGAATATGCCATAGATCTTGGGTTTGAATTAGGGCTTGCCGAATGGGGGCCTTATCCAAATTCCACAATCGAAATAGACAAAGAGAATAATCCTGTTGATATTGCCCCCGGTGATTCTGGGTTTCCTGCATTTAACGAATCCGGAGAGCTTATCGGGGTTGTTCATGGCGAAGTAATAGAACGCAAATGTGTATTAGAAGTACTCGCGGGAGGCGGCATGGGGGTTACAGGCTTTGGCTGCCATTCCGGTGATTTTAATATATTAATAAACGTAACTCAGGCAAATATTCATGCCTGGATTGAAACGAATAAAGATGCTGTCCCTAATTAAATCTTCTTAGAATAAAAAGAGGAAACGGTATACATTACCGCAGCTGCACTCCGGGACGATCGGTGATCGCCTGGCGGATTTTACCATGAAGTGCATCGACTTCATCGGAAGTGAGAGTTTTCTCCTGCGATTGATAGGAGATACGTACGGTAAGCCCGTAATATCCCTTTTCGATATTTTCTCCCCGATAGGTATCCACCACTTCTATTTTCTGCAGGTATCCGCCCGCGTGGGCGGTGATTATCTCTTCGATATCTTTAAATAAGGTATCGGTATGCACTGCCAGGCTGATATCCCGGGTTACCGCCGGATACCGGCCGAAAGTTTTCATCTTTTTATCTTTTTTTATTCCGGCAAGTTTCGCCATATCTATCTCGCAAAAAAAGATATCTTCTTTTATATCAAATCCGTCTCTGGTTTTCTTATCGAGTTTCCCGAAAAATCCGATCTCTTTTTTCTCAACTGAGACCTTTAACGCATTGGTAAAATGTGCGCGGGCATCCGGTTCGAATCCTGTCATATCGATATTTAACCATTTTATTAATAATTCGATCATCCCTTTCAACCGGCACGCTTTTTCTGGCCCCCCGCTCATGGCTATCGCCAATGACGGGGTTTCTTTAAACCCGTCTTTTTGTTTTTTGTATATATCGGCAATCTCGAAAAATTCCAGATTGTGCGTCTGTTGATTAAGGTTATGTTTTATCACATCCAAAGCCCCGGTCAGTAAAGTCGTACGCATCATGTTCTCCTGGACCCGTAACGGATTGATAAGATTGATCCCCTCTCCCTGTTGCAATCTCTCCATGAGCTCTTGGGAAGTAATACTGAACGTCACCGTTTCCTGTAACCCCATACTTATCAGGAAATCCCTTAACGATTTCTTGAAATCATAAAGCCCTACCGGCATCCGGTTTTTGATCGAAGGAAGACTCGAAGGGATCTTGTCATACCCGTATACTCGGGCGATCTCTTCGTAGAGATCGACGGCCTGATCGACATCCAGACGAAACGGCGGCACGTTGACGTCCAGTTTCGTTTTTGACGATGCACCGAGCGAAAATCCGAGATGTGTAAGAATGGTCTTGATCTCTTTTTGCGGGATCGCACTTCCTATGTAATGTTCCAAATGTCCGAAATAAAGCGGGATCTTCTTTTTTCTTTCTTTCGGTTTCTTCCCGGCATAAGCGTACCCGGAAAATGTACCGTTCGCGAAAGAATGTATGAGTTCGTTCGCATGACTCGATGCGATCTCCACATATTCCGGACAGACTCTCCGTTCAAACCGGTATGACGAATCCGTCTCGACCGTAAGCCGTCTCGACCGGCGGGTAACTACGGGCGAGAAAATCGCCGCTTCAAGCAGGATATTTTTTGTATGTTCATCGACTTCGGTGTTTTTCGCGCCGATCACGCCGGCAAGCGCGATCACTTTTTTGTGATCGGCGATCACCAGGTTTTCCGGTACGAGTTCCCGTTCTTTCCCGTCCAACCCTAAAAACGGTTCGCCCTTTTTCGCCCGGCGCACATAGATGTCGCCTTCGATCTTATCGTAATCAAACGCGTGAAGCGGGTTGCCCCATTTGAGCATACAGTAGTTAGTAATATCCACAATATTGTTTACCGAACTTACCCCGCAATGTTCGACGCGCTCACGTAACCATGCCGGCGATTTTTCTACTTTTACACCTGCAATGCGCCGGCCGATATAAAGCGGACAGTCGGATTCGTTCTTGATGATTATTTTTTTATGCTTAAGCGCGGGTGTCGTAATTATCTTAGGATACTTCACTTTTACCGGTATCCCAGAAACCGCGGCGATCTCCCGGGCAATACCGATATGCGACAACCAGTCGTACCGGTTACTGGTCACCTCGACATCGAACACCCAATCGTTCTCTATTTTTTCGTACTGTTCGACCTCGATCCCGGCGGAAGTGATCAATTCACACAGCTTTTCCGGCGTGATCTTAAGGTCAATAAACTCTTTTACAAAATTCAGACTAAACTTCATATTACTTTATATCTATTCGAAATATGTCCCTTACGGGACGAAATAAACTCGCTTACGCTCGTGAAATACGTTCGACGCTACCGCTTTGAGCGAAATATAATTGTAACACAGTGTCGCGATGTATTTCGCGAAGTGAAACGAAGCATATTTCGCGGAACGAAGTGGAGCATATTTCCATGTATTTCATTTTATAAATTTAAACTTCATCGAACTGGTCTAAGAACCTTTTATCGTTCTCATAAAACAACCGGATATCGTTGATCCCGTATTTCTGCATCGCGATCCGATCGACCCCCATTCCGAAGGCGAACCCCTGATATTTCTTGGGATCGATATGACAGGCGCCGAGCACGTTGGGATGGATCATCCCGCACCCTAAGATCTCGATCCATCCTTTCTGAGAACAGACACTGCACCCTTTCTGGTGACAGATCATACAGCTCACATCGACTTCGGCCGACGGTTCGGTAAACGGAAAAAAATGCGGCCGGAACCGTAATTTTACATCCGGCGAATAGTACCGCCGGGCAAAATGAAGTAATACGCCTTTTAAATGAGCGAAATTGATGTCGGTATCGACACAAAACCCTTCTACCTGATGGAACATGAACGAATGGGACGCATCGACTTTATCGGGACGATACACTCTTCCCGGAGAGATCACCGCCAGCGGGGGTTTAAGTTTTTTCATCACGTGGATCTGGGAAGGTGAGGTGTGGCTGCGCAGAAGATATTTCCCTTCTCTTTTTTCCGGAACATCCAGGTAGAACGTATCGAACGCGTCGCGGGAAGGATGTTCCAGCGGGATATTGAGCGCGCTGAAATTATGCCATTCGTTTTCTATTTCGGTCCCTTCATACACGATAAACCCCAGATCTTCGAAAATACGGCAGATCGCCTCCGTCGTATGGCTCAAAACATGTTTGGTCCCTTTTTGGAAAGAAGCAGCCGGTAACGTAAGATCTATTTTTTCTTCTTTTGCGCCGAACGTGCCGGTTTTTTCATCGAGAGCCGTTGCGATCGTCTGTTTTAAGATATTAAGCTCTTTTCCATATTTACCTTTATCAGCGGAATCCATCTTAGGAATCTGTGAAAACAATTGACTGATCTCGGATTTACGGCCCAGATACCGTACCCGCAATTCTTCGATCACCTGGCCGGTTTCGGCCCGGTCGATCTCGTTAAGCGCCTGTTCTTTAATTTGTTTTATTTTTTCTTCCATAATACAGTTTGAACAAATGAATAATCCAGAGCAGGATACATACCCCGGCTAACCCTATCACAGCCTCTCTCTTTTCTATGGAAACCTCGTCCGGCCGGGCCGATCCTTTTTCCAGGATAAAGAGCGAGTCGGCAGAGATATGCCGTTCAAGATGCTCTGGGCTTCTTTTATAAAACGTACCGATAATCCTCACTTTATCGCCACGGACCCTATAGCTGCCGAAAAAAGTTATCTTTTTTATCAACGCGGGATCACTTACGAATATCCCCAGATTGATCCCCTCATCAAGTATATTCAGCCAGTACCCGCCGCCAGGGTCTTTAATCGACTCTCCGATGACTTCTCCGGTCACCTCTACGGTCCGTTCATGATACGTATCAAAATTTTCCAGGATATCCTTCAGGGTCTGGCTATACCCGGGTATACTTACCGAAATCATGAAAATAAAAATCAAAAATCTCATTTTTTAAATAATGAGAATACGTACCCTAACGCAATAAAAATCGATAAAAATTCTAACCGTCCCATCCACATCTGTACAATATAGGTCAACTTGAGATACGTCGGCATCCCCGGATTGGTAATTCCTACGGACAACCCGACATTTGCCGCCGCGGAAAATGATTCAAAAAAAGAATGGATCACACTGCCCTGCCCCAGCCCTAACAGCCCGCCCAGCATATAGGTAAATACGTAGAAGGTAGTAATAATGAACGCTTCTTTGATGTATCGCTCTTCGATCACGCTGTCTTTTAAATGGTGATACCGTTCTTTATATATGGCTTTAAACGGCATGACCGCCTTTTTTATCTCCCCGACCACCGCTTTAAAGATAAAACCTAACCGCAACAATTTTATGCCTCCGGTCGTAGAACACATACCTCCGCCGATCCCCATCGCCATGATAAGGATAGCAGCCATGATCGGCTGCTCTCTATCCAGTTCGCCGTACGCAAGGTTCGTGAATCCGCATCCGGTATGGGCCGAGATCAGCTGATAAAAGCCTTTACGGAACATTCGTACCGCGGGATTCCCCTGCATCGCCCAGTAAAGGACAATGGTAAAGATGAGAATAGTGAATAAAAAAATCTTTACTTCGAAATTCTTGAATATCTCTCTTTTATCTTTATTCCATACCCAGAAATGAAGGTTAAAATTCATCGCGCCCAGGATCATCAAGATGAGCGTGAGTATTTCTATAGAAAATGAATGGTAATAAGCGATATTTTGCGCCTGAGGAGCAAATCCTCCCGTATCAAACGCGGCCATAAACAAGCAAAACGCATGGACTATCGATTTAGAAAGTTCTATCCCTTGAGAATACAGTACTACGGTCAACGCAGTCGTCCCCAAAATCATATACACAAAACTCACCTGCCAGATGAACCGGGCGGTAGCGATGACATTGGGAAAGATCTTTTCCTGCCGGCCTTCACTTACATACAGCCCGATATTCGCGCTGCCGGCGCTACGTACTAACGAGATCGTCGCGAGAATGATCCCCTGTCCCCCAAGAAACATCGTGAGATGACGCCACACGTTATGGGAATGCGCTAAATGGTCTAAGTCTTGGACCAGGACCAGCCCGGTCGTCGCGAACCCGCTCATCGATTCAAACCAGGCATCAAGAAAAGAAAGCCAGTGGTGGGAAAGGAAAAACGGTACGGCGCCTAAGAGCGACGCGACCAGCCAGCCTAAACTGACGATGAAAAAAGAATGCTGCCATCCTACTTCTTTTTTAAGCGGGAAAACGATACTTAGTAAGAAGCCTACCGAGGCGGTCACCAGGATCCCGATCAGATAATCGTAGAACGGCGAACTTTCTTTAAAAAAGAAAGCGACCCCCAACGGGATCACCATACACAGGCTTAAAAACAGGCTTAATCTTCCGATGATATGGAAAACCGCAAAAAAGTCTTTTCTGTCCGGGGAAATAACCATATTAGAATAAAAATGCTAATCCCAACCCGATCGCCAGCAGGAAACAACAGAAAAAAATCTCAACGATAATACCTAAGATAATCCTCATAGTTTTCCGATCAGGCTGTGAATCAACTCTTTCTCGCTATCGATAAGAGTCGCCGCAATGATCTCATCGTCGACCAGGATCTCGGTCATACCGGAAGGGATGATAATTTCCGTACCGCGGATGATGGAAATAAGCACCGAATTGGAAGGAAGTTTCAGATCTTTCAGTTTTTTGTTGATCACCGGGGATTCTTTGGGAATATCTACCCGCACTATAGAAAGCCTTCCTTTTTTGATACTGAGCAGGCTCATCACATCGGAAAAAGATGCTTCTTCTTCCACGATCCGGGCGATAATCGAAGTCGAATCGACCGGCACGTCAACCCCCATGTATTTGTACAGCATAAGATGTTTCGGGTTATTGACGCGGGCAACCGTACGTTTCACATTGAACAATTCTTTGGCTATATTACAGATGATGATATTTGCTTCATCAAAAGGAGTCGCTCCGACCACTACGTCGGCTTTGTCGACTTTTGCTTCGGTGAGGATCTCCGGATCGGATGCATCGCCGTTGATGACCAGTAACCCGCGAAATTCTTCGGCCAGATGTTCACAGACCGCTAACGATTCGTCGATGATACAAAGCTTATGATTATCGCTTTGCAGTTTTTTCGCAAGCAGGTACCCTAATCTTCCTCCGCCGGCAATTACAATATACATTTCTTAAATACCTCGACCAAAAGATACGTCCGGTTTACGATGATCAATCCTTCTTCGGAAAAAAGTTTCTTTTTTTTCACTTCATACACCTGCAGCACGACCTTTTCGACGCCGTATTTCCTCCGGGCGACTTTCCCGATGACCAGATTGAAATTATCGTTGCCGGTAAGCAGGATCAGCGCGTGAGCTTCCTGAATCCCGGCTGATTCCAGGATTTCCACATTCAACGCGTCCCCGACGACGGTTTTTCCGTTAAAACTTTCTCCCAGCACGTCCAACGCCTGTTTGTCTTTATCGATCACCACCACGTTATGCGACTGAGAAAGTTCTAACGCCAGATTTCTTCCGGTCTGGCCGCAGCCGACAATGACGACATACTTCATTTTTGTTTTACTTCCTCCACCAACACATCAAACGCTTCGGGTTTTTCGCTGGCAAGATATGCTAACATATCCCGGGAAAGAAGAATATTATTTTCTTTCAAACGGTGAATAAACTCCCGATAAGGCAGCCCCCGTTCCCGTACCGCGGCGTTAATCCGCACGATCCACAAACTGCGGAACTCTCTTTTCTTATTCCGGCGATCGCGATAGGCGTAGACCAGAGCCCGCCGGACGCTTTCTTTAGCGCGCCGGATCAGCTTAGAACGTTTTCCGCGATATCCCTTTGCCTGTTTTAATAATTTTTTCTTTTTTGTTTTTCGCGCGACCGCATGTTTTGTCTTCATGATACACTCCTTTTCTTAAAACGCATACGGGAGAGCCCGCTTAAGCATCTTGCGTTCTCCCGACGATACCAGCGTTTTCTTACGTAATCCTCTCTTCCGGTTTTGTTTTTTTGAACTCAACAGATGCCGTTTCCCCGCTTTGGAACGCAAGGCTTTTTTCTTTTTAGTGATTTTGACTCTTTTGGCGAGCGCTTTTTTTGTTTTCAATTTCGGCATAGGTATCCCCCCTGGATTTATTTTGGACTAAATACGATAATTAAAGACCGTCCTAACATGATCGCGTCTTTTTCTATTTTCCCTACCCGGGCTATATCGTCGGTAAGCTTACTCATCAGTTTTCTTCCCAGATCCTGATGCGCGACTTCCCGCCCTTTAAAAAACATTCTTACCCGGACTTTATGCCCTTTTTCCAGAAACTCCTGGATATGTTTCAGCTTTATCTGATAATCATGCGCTCCTATTCGCGGAGTCAGCCTGATTTCTTTTAATTGTGAATGTTTTTGGTGCCGTTTCGCTTCGCGCGCTCTTTTCTCCTGTTCATATTTATATTTAGCAAAATCCATTATCCGGCAGACCGGCGGATTAGCGGTAGGAGCGACTTCTACCAGGTCCAGTTCGGCTTCTTCAGCTTTCCTTAACGCGAGGTCACGGGGGAAAATCCCCAGTTGTTCGCCTTCGGCTCCGATCAGTCTCACGGTAGCGGCGCGAATCCTGAAATTCACTCGGATATTATAGTTAATACAACACCTCCTTTTCTTTGGTCATTAATGCGATGAATTCTTCCGGCGTCATCGTCCCGAGATTCTTTCCGCCTCTCTGACGTACGCTCATCAATCCTTTTTCTTCTTCTTTCTTTCCCAGAATAATAAGATAGGGTATTTTTTGTAATTCATTTTCTCTGATTTTTTTCTGTAACGTCTCGTCTCTGGTATCCAGTTCGACCCGGCACCCGCTATCCCCTATTTTTTGAAACACTCCTTTCGCATAATCGACAAGGTCATCGGTGATCGTAAGAATACTCACCTGCACCGGAGCAAGCCATAAGGGGAATTTCCCGGCATAATGTTCGATCAAAGTCGCAATAAACCGTTCCAGGCTGCCCAGAATAACCCGGTGTAGCATGACTACCCGTTTTTTGGTCCCGTCGGGCGCGCGATACGTTAAATCGAATTTCTCCGGCAAACTGTAATCCAGCTGGACCGTAGCGCATTGCCAGCTGCGCTGCAAGGCATCTTTCAGTTTAATATCGATTTTAGGGCCGTAAAAAGCCCCGTCACCCGGGTTGACCTGATATGCGATTTTTTTCTTTTTCAATACTTCTTCCAATATCTGTTCGGCCTTTTCCCAAAGACGCACCTCACCGATATAATTTTCCGGGCGGGTACTTAGTTCCGCTTCGAACTCAGAAAAACCAAAAGCGCGCATCGCATCACTTACAAAATCGAGTACCCCTTCCAGTTCCGGTTGAAGATCTTCTTCCTGACAAAAAATATGCGCATCATCCTGGGTAAATCCTCTCACCCGCAGGAGGCCATGGAGTACGCCGCTCTTTTCGTAACGATATACCGTTCCTAACTCAAATAACCGTAACGGCAGATCGCGCCAGCTTCTTATTTCCGATTTATAAATCAGGATATGTCCCGGACAATTCATCGGTTTTAAAATAAATCCCTGATTTTCCTTTTCGATCGGATACATAAATTCGGCGTAATGATCAAGATGGCCGCTTTTGGCCCAAAGGTTCTGATGCATCAGGTGCGGAGTGATAACAACCTGGTAGCCGCGTTTTTTATGTTCGGTTTCTTCCCATTGTTCGATAATCCGGCGCAAGGTAGCGCCTTTAGGCAGATAAAATACTACACCGGCCCCGGCTTCCTCATGGTATATATCGAAAAGCCTGAGTTGTTTTCCTAAAAGACGATGGTCTCGTTTTTTCGCTTCTTCTACATTCTGCAAATAGGTATCCAGTTCTTCTTTCGTATTGAACACGGCCCCGTAAATCCGGGTCAACTGAGCATTGTTCTCGTCGCCCCGCCAGTACGCGCCGGAAAGAGACAGCAGCTTGAAAAACTTGATCGCGCCGGTCGAGGAAACATGCGGGCCCCGGCAAAGATCGACAAAATTATCGTGTTCATAGATCGATACTTCTTCGGTATCAAGTCCCTCGATCAATTCCAATTTATACGGTTGACCCTGTTCCTGAAAAAACTTTTTCGCGTTCGGTTTCGACCACATTTTTTGGATAAAAGGATGGTCCTGTTTTATTTCTTCTCGCATTAACTCCTCTATTTTCGGCAGATCCTCTTCTTTGATCCCTCCGGGACAATCGATATCATAATAAAAACCGTTCTCAATTGCCGGACCGATACCGAACTTCGCCGCAGGGTATAATTTCTTTACTGCCCCGGCCATCACATGCGAACATGAATGTTTTAATGTTTCTAAATGTATATCTGTTTTGTTCATACGTATATTTTCCTTTAAGAAATCACTATTTATTTATTTTGCAAAACGGTACGCGATGAGCAATTATGTCTTTTCTCCGTCTATTCGCTATACGCTTACCGCTAATCGCTAAAAAATGGGCGCAAGAGGAATTGCATCCAATATGCGCCGTAAGGCGCATTGGCCCGAAGGGCCTCTTCATTGGATCCAAGTCGTGCTTTCTCTTTCTGCACGGACCTCACTTGCGGCGCCTACTTCTCGAACAAACGAAAACAATGGGCGCAAGAGGAATTGAACCTCTGACCTTCACGATGTCAACGTGATGCTCTAGCCAACTGAGCCATGCGCCCTGAAATAGCATATAGCGGTAAGCGTTTAGCGTTTAAAATGAATTTTCTCCATCTATCCGCTCGCCGCTATTCGCTATACGCTGAAAAATGGGCGGGGAGGGAATCGAACCCTCACGTCCCTCACGGGACATGGGATTTTAAGTCCCAGGCGTCTGCCAGTTCCGCCACCCGCCCGATCGCTTTGTTCTCAACTACAAACCTCTCATTTTCAATGCAGGGTTTTTCTTGATATTTAGCCGGACGCGGGAATGACCATTTTTAAAGTCACTTACGTGACGGTCATTTCCGCCACCCGCCCAATGAGCTCTTTAACTTATCCACTTCGTTTAATTCCCAAAAGAACGTTTAGTTTACAACTAGAACTATGCGGGAACGACTTTTTATTTTTCTTGTTATAATCGCTTTCGCGATAGTCGTTGCCGCCACCCGCCCATGCATCATAGTGCTGACGCACTATTTCGTAACGCGTATTGCGTCGTGCGTTCTGCGTAAGAATCTAAAAAGACAAAAACACGCTTTACGCGATACGCAATAGGCATGTTCAAAAGACGGCCTCGCGGTACTGTACCCTTGAAGAATTTCAAAGAATATTTTTTTATCCTCAAACGCGTTTCGCGTTACGCCGAACGCGTTACGGGTTTTCTGTATAAGGCGTGGGCCGGATTTGAACCGGCGCGTAGCGATTTTGCAGACCGCTGCCTTACCACTTGGCTACCACGCCATTGCCTCCTGTAAAAAAATCGAAGATGAACTGCTGAAAGGGTAAAAGGCATTGGCGTTAAAAACGAGGCTTTTTATTTCTCTGCTCCATTGCTTTCTGCCATCGCCACTTTCTGTGCGACTATCTCAGCAAGCGCATTCTCTAAGTATTTCTCGCCAGGTTTCTCAATAAGAGATTTCGCTCCATCGGCAAGCTCTAAAGCTCTCTTTGCCGCCAATACCGCAAGCTTATAAATAGAACCATTGGTTGCCCCTAATAACTGCTCTAAAGGAATATATCTGTCTTCTTTCATTTACCTCTCCGTAATTGTTCAGCCCGTAAAATAGCTTCGAGATTATCTACGCTCTCTTTTATCTTGTCATTGATCACTACGTAATCGTAAAATCGTAAGTACTTCATTTCCTTCTCGGCTAATCTGACCCGTTTACCTATAGTTTCTTTGGTTTCCCCTCTTTTCGCCAGACGCCGATACAATTCTTTTGCCCGGGGAGGCACAATAAAAACGGATACCATTCTATCTTTTTTAAAGCTTTTTTTCAAATATTTTCCTCCTTTGACATCAATGCAGATAATCAACCCCTTTTTCTGCCGTAATGCTTTTTTGTAGGTACGGTAAGCGGTCCCGTAATAATGTTCCAACACTTTCTGGGTCTCTAAAAAGAACTTTTCTTTTTTTAATCTCAAAAAGACCGGCTTGGAAACAAAATAATAATCACGGCCGCTGGTTTCTCCGGGTCTCTTTTGACGGGTAGTATAAGAAATCCCTTTAAGGAAATTGCTTCGGATAAATCTTCTCTGAAACAATTTTTGTAATATGCTCGTTTTACCCGCCCCGGAAGGCCCGGAGATCACAAAAAGTTTAGCTGTCATTATTACTCGATATTTTGGGCCTGCTCTCTGATCCGTTCCGAATAATTTTTTGCTTCAACGATGAAAGACGTTATCCGGACTTTTTTAGTCTTACTTGCTGCGGTATTGAGTTCACGTAAAATCCCTTGAGTCAAAAAATCGATCGTCTTCCCTTTAGGCTCGATGCTTTTCTCGCGCATCTCTTTGGCAAGCTTTTGAAGATAAAACGAAATAAGCGACAATTCCTCGGCTATCTCCTCTTTCCCTAATTCCGGCGTACGCGGCGAGGGTTTATATTTTTCCATTTTAGCGACGATAGTTTCTAAACGTTTTACATATTGAAGCAGTTTCCTGCGGATCGTCTCCCCTTTCTTCATCCGGAATTTCACCAGATTACTAATCGATTCGTTCGCCGCCTGAAGAAGGATACGATCGCTTATCCTCAGTTCGCTTTTAAAACTCACCACCCCGGGAAGCGTAAACGCCTCCGACATAGTAAACCCATTTTTTTTCCTGCCCAGTGCCGGATACTTTTTTTGTACCTGTTTGATCTGCCCCAGATAATCTTTCAATAATATCTCATCTATATGGGCCTTAAGATACGGCGGCGACTTGATCGAAAAATATAACTCTACTCTGCCCCGGTTAATCTTCTTTCTTACCATTTCTTTAATCTCTTTTTCCAGGAACATCTTTTCGGAGGGCAGGTGATAGATTATAACATCTAACCATTTGGAGTTCAATGATTTAGCGACAGACTCTATCGTCTCGTCATCGTTACGTACCCGGGCGTAGCCGTAGGCTTCCATTGCGTTCATGCCCACACGTATTTCCGGGTTGCAGGAACCTCGATTTCTTTGGCGGGATATAAAGGATACACGATTTCTTGCGGTTCGAACCAGAGCTGAATCTCTCTTTGCGCTTCATCGATACTGCTTGAAGCGTGGACCGCGTTTTCAAAAAGACCGCTGGTAAGGATCCGGCCGTAAGCGCCGCGAATACTGGTAGGAGTCGCCTCTTCCGGATTCGTCGCCCCGGCGATTGCCCGCACTTTTTGAATGGCGTCTTCGCCCCAATATACCAAAGCCATGACTCGATCGTCACCATGCAGCGTGCCGGTAATATATTTTATCAACTCTTCATAGAACGGTTTATCCGCAAGATGTCGATAATGTTTTTGGGCAAGGTCCGGCGATACTTTTATGAGCTTGGCTCCGATGATTTTCAGCTTCGTCTCGGAAAGCCGGCTTAAAATGTTGCCGGTAAGAGATTTAATCAAACCATCGGGTTTTATAATGACCAGCGTTGCTTCTTTTCCCATATTCTTTTTCTCCTCGCCGCTTTATAAAGATTTTACAATTTTTTGGTAATCCTCTCTAAATCATTTAAATTATAATACTCTATTATAATTTTTCCACTATTATTTTTCCTGTTCTTTATTTTCACCTTTGTCCCCAGGCTCTGCTGGAACCGTTCTTCCAGCTCGGTAATAAACGGGTCCGTCTTTTTTCTGCGGTGAGGCGATGCCTTTCTTACCTTCTCTTCTATTTCCCGTACCGAAAGCTTTTCGCTCAGTATAGTATAAAGCATCTTTTTCTGGTCTTCTTCTTTTTCCAACCCTAAGATCGTGCGGGCCTGGGTACGGGTAATAATCCCCTGCTGTAAAGCCGCCTTGATCTCCTGGGGCAATCTTAAAAGACGCAACGTATTGGCGATAGATGTTTTATCTTTGCCGACAAATTGGGCGACTTCATCATACGTAAGATTAAATTCTTCGCTCAGCCTTTTAAACGCATAGGCCTCCTCTATCGGATTAAGATCTTTACGTTGAATATTTTCGATAAGGGCCAGTAAAAATGCTTCCTGATCGTCCAACTCACGCACTACTGTTGGTAACTCTTTGAGCCCCAACGACTTAGACGCCTCGAACCTCCTGTGCCCGGCAACGACTTCATATTTTTTCCCTACTTTCCTCACCACAATAGGCTGGATGATTCCCTTCTCTTTTATTGACTGGGAAAGTTCATCAAGCTCGGCTTTATCGATTTCTTTCCGGGGTTGGTACGGTGAGGGCATGATCTGGTCAACGGATAAATGTACGAAGTTTTTCTGGCCACGATCCGGCCGTTGCGGAATCAATGCATCAAGCCCTTTTCCTAATACTTTTCTCTCCATTATTATTCTCCTTTTTTCATCCCTTCTTCTACGCGCAGGGCCGAAAGATCGATAGGCGTTTTGAGGATCTCCTGAGTAAGATTCATATACGCTTTAGAACCGACACAAAACAGGTCATATCCGGAAATCGGCTGGCCGAAACTGGGCGCCTCGGCAAGCTTTACATTGCGCGGGATAATCGTTTTAAAGGTTTTTTCCTGGAAATATTTCTTTACTTCCTCTATCACCTGTAACGTCAGCCGCGTACGGAAATCAGCCATCGTAAGCAGCACCCCTTCGATGTCCAGATCAGAGTTAAAACGATCCCGGATAAGTTCAATGGTATTTAATAACCGTGATACCCCTTCGAGCGCAAAATATTCACATTGAATCGGGATTACCAATGAATCTGCGGCCACCAATACATTGACCGTAAGTAACCCTAATGATGGCGGCGCATCGATGATAATATAATCAAAATCTTCTTTTATGCGGTCCAATAATACTTTAAGCCGCTCTTCTCTCCCGGAAAGATTGACCAACTCTATTTCTGCCCCGGTAAGTGAAATCGTTGAAGGAATTACCGAAAGATTGGTCCAGGGAGTAGGAAATATGCATTCTGGTACCGGTACCTCATTAATCAACGCTTCGTAAATAGTAATTTTTTCTTCGGAATTCACTCCTACGCCGCTGGTAGCATTTCCCTGGGGATCGATATCGACAAGAAGGGTTTTTTGTCCGACAAGGGCCAGAAAAGCACTTAAATTTATCGCGGTGGTAGTCTTCCCGGTACCACCTTTTTGATTACAGATACCTATGATTTTTCCCATTATTGGTGAGTGAATACAAACCGTATCATATTCAGTAAAGTTTCCACGTGGAAACTTTACTGAAATAGTGAATCCATCTGATATTTTTTTATTTTATACAATTTTTTGATTTCTGTCAAGTATGGTTGATTTGGGGGAATTTATTTCCGAGGAATATCCGCACTTGGCGGCAGGAATTGCGCTCTTTTATTTACTACGAGAGGTTCATGGCACAGGGTTTCCACGTGAAAACATTCGCAGGATGTGATCTGCGGGCTTAACGC
>JAFGQU010000023.1 GCA_016935525.1 Candidatus Omnitrophota bacterium | reverse complement strand
GAGCCTTACAAAAGCCTATACAAAGGAGTGCCGCTAAAATGGGAAGTGCAGGAAAATCAGATACTTATGACGGAAAGGGCAAACGTCTCTACATTGTTACCTACGGATGTCAGATGAATGATCGGGATTCGGAAGCCCTTGCCGGGCTTTTCCTCGATCGAGGCTATGAGATGACCGAGATCGTCGAATCTGCCGACGTTATCCTCATCAATACCTGTTCGGTACGGGACCACGCGGAAAACAGGGCAATTTCCTTTGCCGGAAGTTTAAAGGAAATTGCCCGTCACAAGGACACACGACACACGTCACACGAAGAACGAACGACGCCGATTAAACCGATTATCGGTTTAATCGGCTGTATGGCGAGAAATCGGGGAGAAGATATATTCCAGAAGATGCCGCATATCGATCTTATCGTCGGACCGGCACACCTCGACAAAATCCCTGATTTTGTCGACGAAATCCGAAATCCGAAGCACGAAATTCGAAAGAGAATCATTCAGATAGAAGATGAAGAGCGGTCCGAGGCGTTATACCACCCTTTATTCCGTGTCGAGCCCGGACACGCGCAGATCGTTATTTCGACGGGGTGTTCTAACTGGTGCTCCTATTGCGTGGTTCCTCATGTGCGCGGGCCGTTGCGCCTGCGTACGCCGCAAGATATAATAGAAGAAGTAAAACGGAACGTCGATGCGGGTATTAAAAAAGTTACATTATTGGGCCAAAACGTAAATGACTATGAATATACGTCACACGTCACAGGTCACACGACACACGTGGTCAACTTTGTTGACCTGTTAAAAGAGATAGATAAAATTGATGGCGTAGAAGAATTGAGTTTTATTACGAATAATCCGAAAAATACTTCGAAAGAGTTGTTTGAGGTGATGGCTCATTCACCGAAGATCGTCAAACATCTGCATATGCCGTTTCAGTCCGGATCAAACCGTATTCTGGAACTCATGAACCGGGGGTATACCCGGGAAAAGTATTTACAGTTAGCCGAAGAGTATAAAAAGATCACCGGCGGCACGCTCGGGACCGACGTGATCGTGGGGTTTCCTAACGAGGCGGAAAAGGATTTCCTTCAAACCGAAGACCTGATGCGGCGAGTAAGATTTAAGTGCGCGTTTATCTTTAAATATTCGCCGCGGCCCGGGACAAAAGCCGCCGGTATGCCGGATGATGTTACGGAGGTTGAAAAAAAACGCAGGCACGCGGTCCTTTTGGAAATGCAGAAAAAGATCTCGAAAGAGAACTATACAGGTTAAATCCGAAATTCGAATATCGAAATTCGAAACTCCCGCCTTTAGCGGGATCCCGCTAAATAAAAATACTAAGGGGCGGGAAAATCCGAATGACCGAAACTCTAAAGAATAAACAATTTGACTTGGAGGAAAGAACATTTAATTTTGCTAGATTAGTATGTGATTATGTTAATAAGTTGCCTAAAACCATAACTAATATTGAAATTGGTAAACAACTTACACGATCTGCAGGATCGGTGGGAGCAAATTATATCGAAGCAAATGAATCTTTAGGTAAAAAAGATTTTATAATGAGGATTAAGATATCACGTAAAGAAGCTAAAGAAAGTAGGTATTGGCTTAATCTCAGTGCACCAGATAATAAGAACATTAAAATACAGCAGGATTTGGTGAGAGAATCGACTG
The DNA here is from genome assembly GCA_016935525.1 of Candidatus Omnitrophota bacterium. GTDB lineage: Bacteria > Omnitrophota > Gorgyraeia > Duberdicusellales > 4484-171 > JAFGQU01. The sequence continues at coordinate 132,526 of JAFGQU010000023.1, read as the reverse complement.
AATTAATGAATATTTTTGGGGCTATTTTAAATAAATCGCAATGATGTCTAATGTTTTGAACATTTGTATTTCGAGATTGTTTAGGATTTCGAATTTCGTGTTTCGATTTTTTTGCATGGCGATAATTTCTGTAACTCTTACAGTAAAGAGCTATGCAAAGGATTCACTGGATCGTGCGTATAAGAGCTATATCCTCGGTGATTTTAACACCTCATTGGTCGAACTGAAAGAAGGGGTGCATTATGCCGGCGGGGACGAGATGTTATATCTTGCCGGGATGGATTACCTGGAACTCGGCGATTATGAAGGAGCGCGGGAATATTTCCGGCGAGTCATTAACAATTTTAAAGATAACCTATTTTATCAACCGGCGCAGATAAAATATGCCGATACGTATTTTCTGGAAACGAACTATACCCAGGCACAAATCGTGTACGCTTCAATCTTAGAGAAGAACAGCGCGCCGGATTATCTGCCGCGCGTGTACCTACGGCTGGCTCAAGTTTCGGCAAAGTTAGGCCAATGGGAAGAAGAAAAAAAATATATTAAAAAGATCAGGAAAGAGTTTCCCGGAAGTGTCGAAGAATATTATGTCGATATCCTCGAGAACCGGGGTTATTTCTTTACTATCCAGGTCGGCGCGTTTTCGGAAAAAGTGAACGCGTATGAGTTGATGCAGAAACTCGAAGATAAATATCCCGCGTATTGGGTCGAAGAAGAAGGTGACGAAGTGAGCCTTTATAAGGTCCGAGTCGGGAAATATCAGGACCGTGCCGACGCGGTAAAAGTATACCATGCACTGGTAGAAGACGGATACCCTGCCCGTATATTCCCGTAACTATGCAGGTCACAAGGTCACACGACACACGCTCGCCTGTCGGCGAGCTAGTCACACGCGTTCTTTCCATTACTTGTGACATGTGACCATGTGTCTATGTGACTTCTATTGTCTTAAAGAGGTTATTTCGTGATGATGCACAAAACGATCCAGGGTACCAGGCTGAAGAGAAAAATCCCCAGTTTATAGCATCCCAGCATTAAATAAAGATTAGATCTGATTGTTTCATGCGGCAGCCTGTACCAAAGAGCGTGTTTATGGCATATATACTCATTAGCGATTTTAATGATGAGAGCGCTGAGCAGTAAAAGGCCGATGTTGATTATGGAGGACCAGAAAAAGAAACTTTTTAACATTAAAAGATCCATGCACCACTCCTTCTTAACGAGTCTTTAACTCCGGAGTCTCTTGAGCCCGATCCCTCCAGGGGATTCGTTCCCATTTCAGAAAATCCGGAGTAGCACCAATAAAATACCTATCCCGTGTATACCGGTATTATTCTCTCTTTTTTCGGAGAGTTTTACAATAAGAATTTCTCCTTAGTGTTGAGATCGAATATATTTCCAGATTTTTCTGAAGATCGATGCCGGGTAAAATGTACTATTGGGAAGATGTGTGTAGCCCCGTAGGTAGCACGATAACAGGAGCTAACAGAAAGAGTATTTTTAACCACCGAGGACACCGAGGTCACGGAGGGCAGATGAGAGTGTTGAATTCGAAAAGATCCATGACATTTGGTTTCGCACTTTCGAATATGAAAGCGCCGTCCTTCGCGAAAACCAGATCGAACCGGAAAATCACATTTTCCGTCTCGACTGTTTTCGCGAAGACGCTCCATCGAGGAACGATGGAGGAAACCAAATATCCTCGTATCCTCTCTGTAGAACTCTGTGCGCTCTGTGGTTTAATTCTCTTTGGTGCTCGCCATGTTGTGGAGCTCACGTGGTAAACAGATCTCTTAAAATATAAATATATAGATAAAATACTTCTTACCAAGTAAATACTTTCTGCTATAATTAACCATACGTGTGACATGTGACTATGTGACTGTGTGACTTTTATGTTGCCAATCATATTTATTTTAGGTCCTACCGCGACCGGAAAAACCGACGCCGCGTTTAATCTTGCCAGGAAGATCGATGCCGAGATCGTTTCCTGCGATTCGATGCTGGTGTATAAAGAACCGCGGATCATCACCACTAAACCTTCTTGCGTATATCTCGATAAAATACCTCACCATTTCGTGGATATTATCTCGGTAGAAGAAAATTATAACGTGTTCACTTATTTCCGGGACGCGGTAAAACTGATCAATGAGCTGTACTCACGCGGCACCCCGGTGATCGTCTGCGGGGGGACCGGCATGTACGCTCAAGCGATATTAGACGGGATATTCGAAGGCGCCTCGCGTGACGATACGTTACGCGCTGAATTCGAGAACGAGGCGCGTGTAAAGGGAAACATTCATATCCACGCGAAATTAAAATCGGTCGATCCGGTTTCAGCTTGTAAAATATCTCCGAACGATGCTAAACGGATCATCCGGGCGCTGGAAGTATACGCGTTGACCGGTATCCCGATTTCGCAGAAACAGAAAGAGAAAGAAGGGATATGGGGGAAATTGCCGGTATCGGTTATCGGATTATCGTTGGAACGGGAGGCCCTTTATGAGAGAATTAACCGCCGGGTCGATATGATGGTCGAGCAGGGCGCGGTAGATGAGGTGAAAGAGCTCCTGACGTACCGGTTAAGCCGCACGGCAGAGAAGATCATCGGGATAAAAGAGATCGGAGAGTACCTTGATAACAAATGTACTCTTGATGAAGCAAAAGAAACGATGAAAAAAAATACGCGTAATTTCGCGAAACGACAGATGACGTGGTTCAAAGCCGAATCGAGACTGCAATGGGTGGATGCGGACGGCAAGAGCCGTGAGCAGGTGATAGAGGATATCCTGTCTCTTGTAGAGGCGGAACTAGGAGGAAAAAGTAGAGAGTAGTAAGCAGAAAATTATCAATTTTCAATGGGCAATTATCATTTAGCAATGGAAAGAAAAGGTGTATTGTTTGAAAGATGCGTTCTCGAAATGAATATATTTCAACCACTGAGGACACAGAGAGCACCGAGAAAAGATGAGCGTTTTTGAGTTTGGAAATCTTAAGAATATTTGGTTTCGCACTTTCAAGCCTGAAAGTTCCATCTTTCGCGAAGACGCTCCATAGAGAAACAATGGAGGAAACCAAATATTTTCTGTATCTTCTCTGTGTAACTCTGTGAGCTCTGCGGTTAAATTTCTTAGTATATTTACATTTTAGATTGTCTCACTCTTATTTGAAATATGTATAATACTCAAGACAAAAAAGAGAAGGCGTTGTTGGTCGTGGTTTCGGTCAAACCCGAAAAAGAGACCTGGACTGAAGAAGAGATCGCCGCGGAATTGAAGATCCTTGTCGAATCGACCGGGATAGAAGTGGTCGAAGTGATGTCCGTCCATCTTAAAGAGATCAGTGCCGGCCGGTATATCGGTAAGGGGAAGTGTGAGGAGATCGCCGAACTCGCGCAAGGGCTTGATATAGATGTCGTGATTTTTAATAATAACCTTACCGCGACGCAGCAACGGAACCTCGAAGACATTGTCGGAGTGAAAACGATCGATCGTACCCAGCTTATTCTCGACATTTTCGCCGCGCACGCTCATACTCAGGAAGGGGCTCTGCAGGTAGAGCTTGCTCAGCTCGAATATCTTCTGCCCCGGTTAAAAGGGAAAGGGATCATGCTGTCGCGTCTGGGCGGCGGTATCGGGACTAGAGGGCCGGGCGAAAGGAAGATCGAGATCGACCGGCGGCGGATCGACGAACGGATCACGCGGTTAAGAAAAGAACTGGAAAACGTACGTAAACATCGGGATACCATACGGAAAAAACGACAGAAAGAACAGGTACAAGTATGTTCCCTGGTCGGATATACCAATGCCGGTAAATCTACCCTGCTGAACACGTTGACGGGCGCCGGACGGGAAACGTCAGATTCTTTGTTTACTACGCTCGATCCGGTAAGCCGGACGTTCACCTTCGATAATCATCTGCAGATAGTGATCACCGATACGGTCGGATTTATCTATAAACTGCCGCCGTATCTTGTGGAATCGTTTAAAGCGACGCTGGAAGAGTTACAGTACGCGGATCTTTTGCTTCATGTGGTCGATGTGAGTAACGAAAATTATCCGAAACTGATCAAGGCTGTCGATGAGATACTGAAAGACCTGGAGTTGAACGAAAAACATCAGCTGCTTATTTTTAATAAGATCGACCGGTTAAGTGACGCTGAGATCGAGAGGATGCAGGTGAAATATCCGGAAGCGATACTTGTTTCAGCCCTTACCCGGGCGAATGTGTCTGAACTCTTAGCTGAGATCCAGAAGATACTTTTTGTCGATAATAAGACGGTATGGGTGACGTTTAATTTCGCGGAGATGAAAATACTCGACTGGCTTTACCGCCACGCCTCCGTGATAAAAGTGAATTATACCGCCGAGCACGTCGAGGTAAAAACAGTGATCAAAAACGATCTGATCTCTTCTTTGGAAAAAAAGGGCGCTCAGATTAAAGAAATAGAGCGATAGTCGATGGCCTGTAGTCCATAGTCTGTGGTCCGTAGTATAACGCAAAAGATCTATTTTCAGAGAGCTTAACCACAGTTTTTTCTTTACGTGTGACATGTGACCATGTGACTGTGTGACTCTCATCCCGCGCGGCGGCCGAAAATACAGTATATAAAAAACGGAACAAAAGGCGGACGGAAAGTGTCTAATCATAGCGACGATATCCGGTTGATCGAAGAGTTTACGCGGGGCGCCCATGCCGCGTTCAATAAAATAGTATTAAAATATCAGGATATGGTGTTTAATGTGTGCATGAAGATGTTACGCGACCGCAATGACGCTTTGGATGTATCCCAGGATGTGTTTGTCTCGTTATACCGGCACCTGAAAGAGTTCCGGGGAGACTCTCTGTTATCGACCTATCTTTACCGGATATGTATGAATATGTGTAAAAACCGTCTCCGGAGCCGCGCGCGGCTGCGCCGTAACGTCGCTTATTCCCTGGATAGCCCGGTCGAGGCCGCCGGCGGCGTGATGCGCCGCGAGATAGATTCCGGTATGCCGACTCCGCGGGACGAGACGAGCGATAAAGAACGCCGCAAGATAGTACGGGATACTGTTGATAGTCTAAAAACAGAATATAAAGAGATCGTTGTGTTAAAAGAGTTCGAACAGTTAAAATATAACGAGATCGCGGCGATACTTAAAATAGATATCGGTACGGTAAAATCGCGTCTGGCGCGCGCGCGCGCGGAATTGAGACAGAAATTGAAAGACTATTATGAGTGGATGTGACCGTATAAAAGAATTGTTAGGCCAATACTTAGACGGTGAACTGGATGCCATCGATCATAACGAGGTCGTAGAACATCTTGCCGGATGCGCCGCCTGTAGCCGTGATCTTGAATCGTTACGGCAGATATCTTATTTATTGAAAGAAGAGCCGCACGAACACGCCCCGTCGGATTTCCTGGACCGGGTGAACACGCGTCTGGGCCGGCAAAAAGAGCTCGATTCGGTTTTAAAAAGGATAATGAAAAATTCGGCGCTTAAAATCCCGGTAGCGCTGGTGGTAGTGTGTATCTGTGTGGTCGCGGTATTTAAGACCCTTGAAGTGAACGCGCCGATGAAGATGATGGTCCAAAAAGGCGATGAAACAACAGCCGTTATACCGGCAAGCCCCGCGCGCGAGACCGGCGGCATTTTGAGACAAGAACGGGAAAATGGTATGCGCGAGAGTTTTGCTTTAGAAGAGAGGAAAGCTGTTCAGATGAAAAGGGAGCCGTCGGCGGCGTTGATGCAAAAAGAAATGATCGGTGTCGCTCAGGGCGGGCTCACGGCGATATCCGAACAACGATTAGAAGTTACGGTAAAAGACCTGCGTCAGGGAATAACCGCTATCCTCACACTGCTTGAAAAACTGAATATCCCGGTAATCGCCCCGTTAAACGAAGACCTGCGTAAAGTAAATACCGAGAATATAGAATTTCTTGAGTTCGCGGTGAAAGCTGACGGGCGAAGTATTACTTCGTTTTTAGACGAACTTGAAAAAACGGATATTGCCGACATCCTCGTCAGCCCGCGAAAAGAACTTGATCGATACCAGAGTGTTGTGTTACATATCCGGTTACATAAAAAACTCGCCGAATAACCTCATTTTTTCCCTTTAAAAAAAGGTGATTTTTTTGGAACAATCCTGTGCCTTGCGGTGTCCAATCAGGTGAGTTCCGGACTTATGGAGGTAACAAAGTGGGCGAACATAAGTCCGATGAACGAACCTGATCCTTGACAATTGAATTACGCACTACAATTGTCAAGGATTTAATTCGGCCGGATCACTTACGTTCATTAAAATTCCGTAAGTGATGGCCTCATGAAAGGAGGGAAACATGAGAAAACTTATAATGGTTCTGGGGTTTCTCGGGATGATCGGGCATATCGTTCCCGTAAGCTGGGCGCAGGATAAGCCGGCCGCCCACCAGTCGCCGTATTTTCAGGTGGCCGGTAAAGAAGGAGTCGAACAATTCCCGCTTTTAGGGACAAAAGTACACGTAAATATCGCCGGGGTTGTCGCCTATGTGGAGTTCATCCAGACGTATAAAAATGAGGGGAATAAAACGATAGAGGCAATGTACGTGTTTCCCCTGGGGGCGCACGCGGCGATCAACCGGATGCAGATGAAGATAGCCGACCGGGTGATTACCGCCAAGATCGAAGAAAAAGAAACCGCAAAAAATATCTATGAAACCGCGAAGAATGCGGGACAAATCGCCTCACTACTCCGGCAGCAACGTCCGAACGTGTTCCAGATGAACGTGGCAAACATTATGCCCGGCGATATGATTGAAGTCACGGTCCATTATACTGAGCTGATTGTACCTCAAAACAGTACCTATGAATTCGTATTTCCCACGGTCGTCGGCCCGCGGTATAACGGTGAGGTAAAAGATCCTGAAAAAGAAAATCCCTGGGTCGCGATGCCGTATCTGCGGAATAAAGAAGAAGTCCCTTATGATATCGATATAGAAGTGACGCTTAACACTCCGGTCGCGGTCGATGAGGTATGGGTCCCTTCTCATAACGTGACTGTCGAAGAAGGCGATCTCTATACCCGCGTAAAACTTTCTGAGGAAGTTCAAGGGGGAAACCGGGATTTTATATTACGGTACGCGTTAAAAGGTAATCAGATCCAAACTGGCCTTATGCTGTATCCCGGCGAAAAAGAGAATTTTTTCCTGTTAATGGTCCAGCCGCCTAAAAGGGTTGAGGTGCGTGATGTGCCGCCGCGGGAATACGTGTTCGTAGTCGATGTGTCCGGATCGATGAACGGATTTCCTCTGGAAGTATCAAAGACGCTTATTCGTAACATCCTGAATGATCTTAACGGAAAGGATTATTTTAATATCGTGTTTTTTGCCGGCGGCTCACGCGTATTATCGCCGTATCCGCTCCCGGTGACACCGGATAATATCCGTCAGGCTATTGCTATGCTTGATAGCCAGCAAGGCGGCGGCGGGACAAACCTGCTTTCGGCATTGACTCATACTCTGGCGCTCGAAAAGAAAGAGGGTGTATCGCGTACGGTAGTGATCGCGACCGACGGGTATATCTCGGTCGAAAAAGAAGCGTTTGATATGATTTCAAAGCGTATAGGGGATGCGAATTGTTTCACGTTCGGTATCGGCGCAAGCACTAACCGGTACCTTATCGAAGGATTGGCCCGGGCCGGGTCAGGCGCGCCGTTTGTGGCGACCGATCAACGAGAAGCCCAACAATTGGCCGAAACGTTTTTGACCTACGTGAGTTGGCCGGTGTTGACCGACATCAAAGTAGAGTATCGCGGGTTCGAGGCTTATGATGTGGGACCTGAGGCGATCGGCGATCTCTTTGCGATGCGTCCTTTGATCGTGTACGGGAAATACAAAAACCCTGAAGGTGAGATCGTGGTGACCGGAAATACCGCAGGCGGCCCGTATCGTCGAGTGATCAAGGTAACGGATTATAAAGAAAACGAAACCAACAGCGCCCTGCGGTATTTGTGGGCAAGAGAAAAAATCGCGAGACTTTCCGATTACGCAAGTGTGGGTATGAATGTAAAAGATCAGGTGGCGGAGTTGGGATTGAAATATTCGCTTATGACCGAATATACCTCCTTTGTCGCGGTCGATACGGTTGTCCGGGAAACCGGAGAAGTCGTGACCGTGAAACAGCCTCTTCCCTTACCGCAGGGAGTAAGTGAACTGGCGTTGGAAGAACGGGGATCTTTTCCTCAAGCCTGTTTCAAATCGGTTGCCGGATCTTTATCGTTAAGCCGTAACGATATGGCTGCCGCGCCCGAGGTAAAAGCGGAGTCATCTCATCTCGTGGCCGGTAACGGCGTGTTTCCGCAAGGATGGACCCAAGATAGGTTCGATACGCTCATCGACCCGGTAAAAAGTAAGTTAGAAGATCTTTTCCGGAAGTGGTCGTTAAAAAAAGTCACTCTCGAGATGAAGACCGATTCTCATGGTATTATCTGGTTAAAAGTGGCTGGATTTACCGGAAAAGAGTGTCATCAGGCTGATCTTACCGGTATTCTGAACCAGGTTCCATTGCCCCAAGGGTATATAAGAGTTGTTCTGGAATATAGATAAGACATAATAGCGGCTTGATAGTATCGGATATACCTACTTCCTGAAACGGGGGGTAGGTATATCTTATTTTTTAAAAACCTTTTATTTATTGACTTTTTTCATTGTAAACGCTTGCGTTTTTAATAAAAAACTAAAAAATTTTCAAGAAATATCTTGACAGAAATTTTGATATATGATATAAAAAGGATGAGATGAGAGATTGGTTTGAGGATGAAGATCAATTTGATGTGGATATTCCCGATGATGAGCCGTTGTATCCGTTGAATATCGTGTGCCGGCTTATCGATATGCATACCTGGACGATCAATGAGCTCATCAAAGAAGGGGTATTGAAACCTAAGATGGTAGGCCAAAGGAAAAAACTCTTTTGTTACGGAGACCTGAGGCGCCTCAAATATATTAAATACCTTATTAAAGAAAAAGGAGTGAATATCCAGGGTATCCGGGTGATTTTCGAAATGCATGAGGAAGAGGACGAAAATGATGAAAATGGACAAGAATAATTTGAATCACCGTAATCGATTTTTAATCGTTGAAATCAGCGCTGATAGTGTAGGGGAATAGAAAAATTTTTTACCCAAGGGTTGGCAGTCTATTGTTATGAGTGCTAAAGCCGGATGATTTCTGAAAAGAGGAAATGGCCGCAGGCATCCTGTCTGTGATCATCAGTCTGCAATCAGTGATCATCTGCGAACGAAGCAGGAGGTGTAGAATGAAGTTAGTACGTTACAATTCTAATCCGTTTAATGCGTTGGACGATTTGCATCATGAGTTGGATCGTCTCTTTGACTCTTCGTTCGGTAAATTGATCAAACACCAGGATCCGATATTGACTCCTAGTGTCGATGTGAGCGAAGATGAGAAGACCATCTATGTCGATGCTGATTTGCCGGGGTTCGAGCAGAAAGATATCAAGGTAAACGCCAAGGACGATATACTGACGATCTCTGCTGAACGGAACGAGCAGAAAGAAGAAAAGAAGAAAGGGTACTTACGTACCGAAAGATTTCAGGGGAAGTTTTATCGTCAGATAGGGTTGCCAATCTATGCCGATACCGGTAAAATTAAAGCGACCTATAAGAATGGTGTGCTGAAACTTACCGTACCTAAACGGGAAGAAGCCCAAACGAAAGAGATCGCGATTGAAGTGCAGTAATGTTCGGGTACAGGGTGCAGGGTTTCGGGTATTCTCGGTACCCGTAACCCTGTCCCGATATCCTTATACGAACGACCAACGACGATCGACTAACGACGGAAAATGATACCTTTACGCGATAATATCCCTCACCGTACTCAGCCGGTGGTCACGATAACGCTTTTTGCGATAAACCTCATCGTGTTCTTCTATGAGATATCGTTGGGCCCGCAGCTGGAGGCGTTTGTACATACGTTCGGGTTTATCCCGTACCGCCTTCAGCTTCCGGTCGGGATATTTGAAAAAATATATCCGTTCTTTACCAATATGTTCCTTCATGCCGGGGTATGGCATGTGTTGGGAAATTGCCTGTATCTCTGGATTTTCGGCGATAACGTCGAAGACCGGTTAGGGCATGGAAAGTTTTTGATCTTTTATTTTATCTGCGGGATTGCCGCGTCCGTTATCCACGGATTGGTTAACCTGGATTCGACGATACCCGCAATCGGCGCAAGCGGCGCGATTGCCGGGGTCCTCGGAGGATATTTCCTTCTGTTTCCGCGGGCGCGGGTACTTACGCTTCTGCCGTTTTTTATCTTCTGGCAAATAGTGGAAATACCGGCACCGTTCTTTTTAGGGGTCTGGTTTTTATATCAGTTCTTTTTAGGGCTATCGTCGTTAGGGATTCCGGATTCAACCGGCGTCGCGTTCTGGGCGCATGTCGGAGGGTTTGTCGCAGGGATCATCTTCGTAAAGGTTTTTGTGCGTAAGAGAAGTGTACAGTATTGATGTATATTGAGAGATGAAATAAACAAACGTGATTTGAAATATATGGAAATATACTCGCTATCGCTCGCGAAATATGCTCACGCGAAATACAATTGTATTTCCACCATATTTCTATGAAATTCTTCGGTGAATTTCTTCTTATTTCTATGTATTTCTAAATAATAGGAGTAATCAAAGTATGAATTTAGAAAAATTTACTTTAAAAGCACAGGAATCAATGAGTAAAGCCGTACAGTTGGCGGCAAAATTGAACCATCAAGCGCTTCTTCCTGAACACGTTCTGGCGGCGCTTATGGAAGAACCGGGGATATGCCGGGATATCATTATCCGGTCCGGGATAGACGCAAGCGATCTTACCGCCGGGGTCCGTCAGTTTCTTGCCTCTCAGCCGAAAGTGCAGGGTCCAGGCGCTGCGTATGCGTCGGGGCGTCTTAAGGATATTATCAATAACGCCGAAAGTTTTGCCAAAAAATTCAATGATTCGTTTGTGAGTAGCGAACATCTCCTTTTGGGGATTGCGAAAGAGAAAGACAGCCTGTTTTTTAACTATTTACGTAAACAGGGATATTCTTTTGATGAACTGTCTTCGCTCACCCAGTCTTTGCGTGGTTCGCACCATGCCGATTCCCCGATGGCAGAGGAGACCTATCAGGCGTTAGAAAAATACAGCCGCGATTTGACCGAAGTTGCAAGAAAAGGTAAACTCGATCCGGTCATCGGCAGAGATGAGGAGATCCGCAGGGTGATCCAGGTGCTTTCCCGCCGGACAAAAAATAATCCGGTGCTTATCGGTGAACCCGGGGTCGGTAAGACGGCGATCGTCGAAGGATTGGCTCAGCGTATTGCTTCGGGCGACGTTCCCGAAATCCTGAAAGAGAAAAAGATAATCGCCTTGGATATGGGCGCTCTTGTCGCCGGGAGTAAATTCCGCGGTGAGTTTGAAGAACGGCTTAAAAGCGTGTTAAAAGAGATCGAATCGAAAGAAGGACAATTGATCCTTTTTATCGATGAATTGCATACGTTAGTCGGGGCCGGCGCATCTGAGGGGTCCATCGACGCGTCCAACATGCTGAAACCGGCATTGGCCCGCGGCACGTTACGCTGTATCGGAGCGACGACGCTCGATGAGTACCGTAAACATATCGAGAAAGACGCCGCGCTCGAGCGAAGGTTCCAGCAGGTATATGTATCCGAACCGAATGTCGAGCAGACCATAGCTATTTTACGCGGGTTGAAGGAGAAATATGAAGTGCATCACGGGGTGCGATTAACGGATTCGGCGATCATCGCCGCGAGCGTACTTTCGGACCGGTATATTACCGAACGGTTCCTTCCCGATAAAGCTATCGACCTTATCGATGAGGCGGCATCGAAATTGCGTATCGAGATAGATTCTAAACCGGAAGAGATCGATAAGATCGAACGTAAAAAGATGGAACTGGAAATCCAGAAACAGGTCCTTAAAAAAGAGACCGACCCGGCGGCGAAAGAGCGGTTAAGTAAGTTAGCGGAAGATATCGAGAAGTTAGAGGAAGAGTTGGGATCGCTTAAGTCGCATTGGCAGAAAGAGAAAGATGTGATCACCCGGATCAGGGATACCAAAGAGAAACTGGAAAAACTGAAGCTGGAAGCCGCCGAATATCAGAAACAGGCGCGATTGGAAAAGGTCGCCGAGATCCGGTACGGCCAGGTCCCTCTTCTTACTTCACAACTGGATACATTGAATAAAGAACTGAACGAGATCCAGCAAACGACGAAAATGCTTAAAGAAGAAGTCGATGAGGAAGATATCGCCGAGATAGTCTCTAAATGGACCGGGGTACCGGTCTCAAAACTTATCGAAGCGGAAATGGAAAAACTTATCCGGATGGAAGATGAGCTGAAAAAACGGGTCGTCGGCCAGGATAACGCGATCGAGCTTATCGCCGATTGTATCCGCCGGTCACGCGCGGAGTTATCCGATCCTCACCGGCCGTTAGGGTCGTTTCTGTTTTTAGGGCCTACCGGCGTAGGGAAGACCGAACTGGTAAAGACGCTGGCCTGGTTTCTGTTTAACAGCGAACAGAACTTGATACGTATCGACATGAGCGAATATATGGAAAAGTTTTCTGTATCGCGGCTTATCGGCGCGCCTCCGGGATACGTGGGATATGAAGAAGGCGGGCAGTTGACCGAAGCCGTACGGCGCCGGCCTTACGCGGTGGTCCTGTTCGATGAAATAGAAAAAGCTCACGCGGATGTATTCAACATACTCCTGCAGGTATTGGATGAAGGAAAACTTACCGATTCGCAGGGACGCACCGTGAACTTCCGTAATACCGTCGTCATTCTCACGTCTAACATCGGCAGCGAGATATTCAACGATATTACTCTGGATAAAAAGATCATTGACGAACGGATCAGGAGAGAACTGAAAAATCATTTCCGGCCGGAATTTCTAAACCGGCTTGATGAGATTATCGTGTTCAACAGCCTTGAACTCGCGCATATCCGGGATATCGTCGATATTCAGATGGAGATATTAAAGAAACGCACTTTAAAGAAAAATATCGGTTTAGAACTGACTAATCGGGCCCGTGATTTTATCGCCGATAAGGGATATAGCCCCGAATACGGAGCCCGGCCGGTCAAACGGACGATCCAGAAAATGATCATCAACCCGTTAAGTATCGATATCCTTCAAGGCAAGTTTTCCGAAGGAGATAAAGTCGTCATCGATGAGCAGAAACATAAGCTGGTGTTTAAGAAGAAATAACATTCGGACGCGGTTTAAATTCTAAATCCGAATTCCGAAACTCGAAACAAATGAAGAAAATCCTAAATTCTCAAACGGAATCTGTTTTGAACATTAGGATTTGGAATTTGTTTAGGATTTAGGATTTCGTGCTTTGGATTTTCACAGGTAGTTCTTGAATAAACTTTCAAGCTGTGTGATAATACCATTCGATCAGTTTTAACAATGGCGAGATGTCTACCGGGCCTTTGCCGGCAGGAAGGAGGAATATGCGGGTTGATTTTACGCTTAAATATATCGAGAAAAACGATATCCTGAAAAACGCGCTTGAGAAGAATATCCAGCGGATTACCCGCCGGGTGAAGATCTTTCGCAAGGATTCGCCGATACATGTGTCGATACATCTGGAAAAAAATCCGAATAAAGAACAGTATTTCTGCCGCAGCTATATTTATTTACCGCATCATGTGGTCGCTGCCGATGAGAAAGCGGCGAACGCCGCATCCGCCATGAACAAAGCTTTTTCGGCGATTGCCCGGCAGTTAGATAAATTGAAATATCGTATCGAGACTTCTCTCAGACGGGGGAAAAAGAAACTATCCGCGGTCCACCGGTCTGTTGATTCCGAAACAGACTAAGATTCATTATTCCTTGACTCATAGAATGCGGTGTGTTATTATACCTGGCACTCTGATTGATAGAGTGCTAAAGCGTGCGCGGCAGATGAAGGTGATGATATGAAAGAAGATAGTAAAAAAAGGGAATTTGAGGTATTAAACCTGGTCGTTCAGCATTATATCAAAGAATCGAAACCGATCAGTTCGGGATATCTTTGTGATCGTGCCAATCTTTCCTGTTCGTCGGCAACGGTCCGTAATGTGATGGAATCTCTGGAAAAGAAAGGGTATCTATCTCATATCCATACTTCGTCGGGAAGGGTCCCTACTCAGGAAGGGTTTCAATATTATGTCGGCCGCCTGAAAGAAGAGAATATGCTGGATGAAGAGATAGTCGGGTTGCTTCAAGAGCGTATTATCGCCGATATGGAGATAGATCTGCGTCATGCCCGGGATATCGAATATATATTTGACCGGACCCTCGATGTGTTGGCGACGATCAGCGGATATGCCTCGTTGGTAGCGATATCGGGATTCGAAGATAAGTTCTTCTTTCGGGGAATGAGGTTCATCTTCAACCAGCCGGAATTCGAAGATATTCATCGTCTTAAATCGTTGTTTTACGCGTTAGAGGTGAAGATCGACGATTTGCAGGATCTGTTGTTCCGTTATACCAAAGAAGATATGTGTATTCTTATCGGGGACCAGATCGGTGTCAGCGATATTTCGGGATGTTCAATGGTGATCTCCGGTATCGAACACAGCGATCTTACCGCTTCGCTTGCTCTTTTGGGGCCGATGCGTATGGATTATGTGCGGGCGGTATCGGCTCTTCATTCGGTAAAACATAATCTCGAATCGATTTTAGAAGGAGTGTGGGATGAAACTACCTAAAGAGCATAACCCTGACCAGGAAAAACAGCAGGAATCATCTTGCGCTCATAACGATGAGGCCTGCCAAAACGAGTGCGGCGGTAAAGAGGCCGGGAAGTTCTTTGAAGACGAATTGCAGAAAAAAGCGTCGGAATATAACGAATTGTGGAATAAATATCTGCGGTTACATGCCGATTTTGAGAATAGCCGTAAACGGTGGGACCGGGAAAAAGGAGAGATGTTCCGGTTTGCCAATTATCAGTTGATCCTGGACCTTATCGTCGTGCTGGATGATTTGGAACACGCGTTGCGTATCGGTAAAGAACATAATGCCGGCGAACAGATGCTGAAAGGTATCGAGATATCGTTCAACCGGTTTTTCGGGATCCTGCAGAAATGCGGGCTTGAACTCATCGTGACTAAAGGTAAAAAATTCGACCCTCATTGCCATGAGATCGTCGGGCAGAAAGAAATCGACGAGGGTGAAGAGCATATGGTCCTTGAAGAAGTACAAAAAGGGTATTTTTTAAACGAGAAAGTGCTAAGGACCGCGAAAGTGATTGTGAGTGTGAAGAAAAATGAGTCACACGACACAGGTCACACCCGTGAGTCTGGCGACAACGGGGCAAGCACGTCACACGAATAAAATTTTCTATACCTGTGACTATGTGACCTTGTGACTTTGTGACCCGAAGATTTGAAGGAAGTAGTTTATTGATAGGGTATTTGCTCCGACTCGCCCAGTATACCGCTCGATTTTACAGGTAAAATCTCGCGGAGCTCGTCGGAGTCAATTCGCGCATGCAATTTTTCATCGCGTGAGTACGCTTGAAAAATTGTGCGCTCATTGAGGAGGTATGATTATGGCTAAAGTTATTGGAATCGATTTAGGTACTTCGAATTCAGCGGCAGCCGTTATGGACGGAAGCCGGCCGGTATTGATCCCGTCTGCCGAAGGAACGACTGTCGGCGGAGGGAAAGCGTTTCCTTCTTACGTCGCGTTTACTAAAGACGGACAGCTTCTTGTCGGGGAACCGGCACGCCGTCAGGCGGCGATCAACCCGCAAGGTACCGTGTCCGGATTTAAACGGAAAATGGGGACGACTCATAAATATAAAGTGTTTGATAAAGAGTATACGCCGCAACAGCTTTCGGCGTTCGTGTTACAGAAGATCAAAAAAGATGCCGAAAGCTATCTGGGTGATACGGTCCAGGAAGTAGTGATCACCTGCCCGGCATATTTTAACGATAACCAGCGTCAGGCGACAAAAGATGCCGGCGAGATCGCCGGGTTCAAGGTGCTCAGGATCATTAACGAACCGACCGCGGCGTGTCTGGCTTACGGGTTGGGAAAAGAGGGTAAAGAACAGAAGATCCTGGTATTTGATTTCGGCGGCGGCACGTTGGATGTCACTATTATGGAGATGGCTCAGGGTGTGTTTGAAGTAAAATCCACCTCCGGCGATACCGAATTGGGCGGCCGGGATATGGATGAAGTGTTGATGAAGTATATCGTGGATGAGTTCAAAAGAGAAAATGGCATTGACCTGCGTAATGATCAGATGGCCGCGCAGCGGTTAAGAGAAGCCGCCGAAAAAGCGAAGATCGAACTTACCTCGACGATCACGACCGATATAAATCTTCCGTTTATTACTGCCGATCAAACCGGTCCGAAACATCTGGTGATGAATATCAACCGGGCGAAACTCGAAGAACTGGTAAGGCCGATCGTCGAGAGGACCGAACATTCGATTAAACAGGCGATAAGCGACGCGAAATTGTCGGCAAACGATATCGACCGGATCATCATGGTCGGCGGGCCGACCCGGATGCCTATCGTACAGCAGTTTGTCGAGAAGTTCGCCGGTAAAAAGATCGAACACGGGATCGACCCGATGGAATGTGTCGCCTTCGGCGCGGCAGTACAGGTGGGAGTGATCAAGGGAGATGTGAAAGATGTGGTACTCCTGGATGTGACTCCCCTTTCTCTGGGTATTGAGACCATGGGCGGAGTCTGTACCAAACTGATCGAGAGGAATACTACGATCCCTACGAAAAAGTCGCAGATCTTTACGACTGCCGATAATAATCAGACCGCGGTCACTATCCGCGTCCTTCAGGGTGAACGGGCGATGGCGAATGATAATACGGAATTGGGCCGGTTCGATCTTGTGGGAATACCTCCGGCTCCGCGGGGTGTCCCTCAGGTCGAGGTCACTTTTGATATCGACGTCAACGGTATCGTCCATGTCGGAGCAAAAGATCTGGGTACCGGGAAAGAACAGTCGATCCGTATCACCGCGCCTCAAAAATTGAATGAGGATGAGATCAATAAAATGGTAAAAGAAGCCGAACAGTTTGCCGAAGAAGATAAAAAGAAAAAAGAATTTGCTGAAATAAGGAATAAAGCCGATACCCTGGTGTTCACTACCGAAAAGTCGTTAAAAGATTTCGGCGATAAAGTCTCGGATAACGACCGGCAGAATATTCAGGCAAAACTTGACGTGTTAAAAGAGATCTTAAAAAAAGATGCTCCGACCAAAGAAGAGCTGGAAAAAGCGAGCGATGAGCTTACCCAGGCCGCGTATAAACTGGCGGAAGAGATGTATAAGCAGAGTGCTCAGAAACAGCAACCTCAAGGGCCTCAGCCGGATGCGGGCCCTCAAGGTGGTGGTGATGAAACTGCCGGGCAGGCACAGGGAAATAAGTCCGGTGCCGACGATGAAGTCATCGACGCGGACTATAAAGAGGAAGGCAAATAAAAAAGGTCACACGACACATGTCACACGTCACACGTGGGGAGAAAAATCTCTCTTCAACCTGTGACTATGTGACCTTGTGACTTTGTGACGTGCGTGAGCTATGATGAGTACCCAACGTGATTATTACGAAATTTTGGGAGTAGCTAAAGGCGCCTCGCCGGACGAGGTAAAGAAAGCTTACCGTAAGCTTGTCATGCAGACGCATCCCGACCGGGTGCCGGAAGAGAAGAAGAAAGCGGCTGAGGAAAAGTTTAAAGAGGTTTCCGAAGCCTATGCCGTATTGAGCGATGAAAAGAAACGTAAATTATATGATCAGTACGGCCATGCCGGGATAGATTCCCGGTATTCTACCGAAGATATTTTCCGTGGCGCCGATTTCAGTACGATATTCCGGGATATGGGGTTCGGCGGTGGCGGCGGTGCCGAGAATATATTCGGTGATTTTTTTAGTGATCTTGGTTTTGATATCTTCGGCGGCCGTGGAGGAGGTAGAACTTCCCGCGGACAAGGAAAAGACATCCATTATGAAATAGAGATCACGCTTCCGGATGCCGCCGGCGGCGTCGAACGGACGATCACGTTCCCCCGGTTTGAACATTGTACCCGTTGTCAGGGGCAGGGTGCCGAACCCGGTTCAAAAAAAATAGTGTGTTCAGGATGCCGCGGCTCTGGCCAGGTGACCAGCGGAATGGGTTTTTTCACGTTAAGCCAGCCGTGTGTCCGTTGTCAGGGGACCGGCCAGATGATCGAAAAACCGTGTACCCAGTGTCACGGGCAGGGAAAAACGAAAGCGAATAAGAAAGTAAGCGTAAAGATCCCCGCGGGCGTGGATAACGGATCGATTGTCCGGCTGCGTAACGAAGGGAATGCCGGAGTCGCCGGATACGGCGACCTTTTTTTGCATATTGTCGTTTCCAGACATCCTGTCTTTCAGCGGCAGGGGAGTAATTTGAAATGCAAAGTGAGCGTGACCATGGTGAAAGCCGCCTTGGGCGGTGAGATAGAAGTGCCGACGCTTGCCGGTAAAGTTCAGATGAAGATCCCGGCCGGGACTCAGAACGGCAGCGTGTTCCGTCTTAAAGGAAAAGGCGTGCTCGATTACCGGACTAAACGTCAGGGTGATGAATTCGTTGAAGTCGAAATAGTAATCCCTAAAAACCTTTCGGCAAAAGAGAAAGCTCTTTTGACCGAATTGGGGAAATTACGCAAAGAACTCTGAAGAAAAAACGAAGCACGAAATTCGAATTTCGAAACAAATTCGAATGACCAAAATCCTAATTTCTCAAACGAATTCCGTTTAGGATTTCGATATTCGGATTTCGGATTTTCGCCGACAATAAAAGATAAAGGAGGCGAGTGAGATGCCGACGTATGATTATGAATGTTTAGAATGCGGAAACCGGTTTGAAGCGTTTCAGAAGATGACGGATAAGCCGTTAAAAAGCTGCCCTTCATGTAAGGGGAAAGTAAAACGGTTGATCGGTGCCGGTATGGGGTTGATCTTTAAAGGGTCGGGATTTTATAGTACCGATTATAAGAAAAAGGATCCATCCACCGACAGTAAGAAATCCGGCCAATCTTCCTGTGACGGCTCAGGCTCATCTTGTGATAATTGTCCTAAACAAGAGAACAAATGAGATCTTTTATAAAACCATTTAAAGCGTTCTTCTACAACCCGGCCCGATTCAATGATCTTGAACCTTTGGTCTGCCCGCCTTATGACGTGATCAAAGGTACCGAAAAACAGGCTTACCAGCACAAATCCCGGTATAATTTTGCCAATATCCTCCTGGTGAATCAGCGGAAAGGATATAAAGTCCTGGCCAAACGGTTTCTTGGTTGGATAAAAGAAGAAGTATTGGTTCCCGATAAAAGCGATGCGATATATCTTTATGAACAGGAATTCCCTTATGGCGGTAAAAAATTTAAACGGGTCGGTTTCCTGGGGTTATTAAAGCTCGACAAAAAAGGGGTAGTCTTTCCTCATGAGAATACGTTAAGCGCTCCCAAAAAAGACCGGTTCGCGGTATTAAAAGAAGTAAAAGCGAATTTAAGCCCGATATTCGTGGTGAGCGCGGAAAAATTGGATTCTCTTTCGACACTGTACCGGAAATATGTAAAGGCCAAACCTTTCATCCGCTATAAAGACCATACCGGTATCCGGCACCAATTGTGGAAAATAGACGGCAAGAAAGAGATCTCATCTCTTACCAATGAGACCATGCGCCGTAAACTTTTTATCGCCGACGGCCATCATCGGTTTAAAGTCGCCAGCCGTTATTACCAGACGTGCCGTAATAAATTTTCCGATCTTAATTATATTCTAGCTTATTTCACTCATCCTTCAGACGGGTTGTTGGTGTTGCCGACGCACCGGGTCACGGAATTAAAAGAATCCTTTCAGGAAGTAAAAGAACGGTTGAGCGCGGACTTTTTCGTGCAAAAAGTTTCTCAGAAATCGCTTGAAAGACTTATTGCGCAACCTCCCGCCGCGACCGCCCTTTTTTCGTTCGGGATGTATCATAAAAACAGTTTTTATTTTCTTAAATTGAAAAACCGCACGCTTTTAGGTAAAATATCCCCACAGAACCGGGTGTATAAAACGTTGGATGTGTGGCTCCTGCATCGTCTGGTATTGAAGAGATTTACCGTAAAAAACATCGAATACGTTCATCGTATCGATGAGGTAGCTCGGCAGACAACAGGTAAGAAGACAGGGTTTATCCTGAGAGATACGCCGCTGGCAACGGTGTTTTCGATCGCGAAAAAAGGAAAACTGTTGCCGCAGAAATCGACTTATTTTTATCCTAAACTGCCCAGCGGGGTCCTGATAAGGAGGTTTGAACATTGAGAATATTCAAGAAACCGTTTAAATATCAGTTCGTAAAAGCGAACAAAAAACGGGGGATACCGGACGGATTATGGAGTAAATGTCCCCGGTGCAGCCAGTTTATTTTTAATAAGATATTACAGGAAAACCTTAAAGTCTGCCCTAAATGTGAATATCATTTTTCTTTGACCGCGTGGGAACGGATCGAATTCCTCACCGATCAGAACAGTTTTCAGGAATTATATGCCGGCCTTGAACCGCTGGATCCGCTTAAATTCGCCGGCCCGAAATCTTATCCTCAGAAACTCGAAGAAGAACGGAACATGACTTCTTTAAAAGAAGCGGCAATAGTCGGAGAAGCTCTTATTCAAAAACGCCGGGCCGCGCTTACCGTGACCGATTCCCGGTTTATCATGGGATCGATGGGGTCGGTCGTGGGCGAGAAGATCACCCGTATCGCCGAACATGCCTTGGGAGAGAAAATCCCGCTGGTGATCGTGTCCGGTTCCGGAGGCGGGGCGCGTATGTATGAAGGGATGTTGAGCCTGATGCAGATGGCCAAGACCAGCGGAGTGCTATCGGAATTGAAGAAAAACCATATTCCGTTCATCTCGGTCCTCACTCATCCGACCATGGCGGGAGTGATGGCTTCGTTCGCGGGTTTAGGCGATGTGATCATTGCCGAACCGCACGCGCTTATCGGGTTTACCGGGCCGCGGGTGATCAAACAGACCATCAAACAGGATTTACCGGAAGGATTTCAGACCTCCGAATTCAATTTAGAACACGGAATGATCGATATGGTGGTGCCGCGAAAGAACCTCAAAGAGACCATAGCCCGCCTCATTGATTATTTGACTTGACAGGATTCCGTTTCAACTCTAAAATTGAGAGAATATGGCGCAGGTAAGTATACGTAACCTTAGTAAAATCTATGCGAACAAGGTTTCCGCCGTTGATAACGTAAACCTCGGTATCGAACGAAGTGAATTTGTCGTATTAGTCGGCCCTTCCGGATGCGGTAAATCTACCACATTACGCATGGTCGCCGGGTTAGAAGAGATGACCGCCGGTGAAATATGGATCGGTGACCGCCTGGTCAACGGAGTCCCCGCAAAAGATAGAAATATCGCCATGGTCTTCCAGAATTACGCGCTTTATCCGCATATGAACGCGTACGATAATATGGCGTTCGCGTTAAAGCTGAGAAAACATACTAAATCCGAGATCGAGACCCGGGTAAAAGAAGCTGCCGAGATATTGGGCGTTACTCACCTATTGACCCGTAAACCCCGCCAGCTTTCCGGAGGCGAACGTCAACGTATCGCCCTGGGGAGGGCGATCGTGCGGCATCCGCTTGTGTTTTTATTCGACGAGCCGTTAAGTAACCTTGACGCGAAGATGCGGGTACAGATGCGTACCGAGATCGATAAACTTCACCTGAAGATCAAAACTACAATGATCTATGTTACTCATGACCAGACCGAAGCGATGGCTTTAGGAGATAGGATCGCGGTCATGCGTCACGGGAAAGTACAGCAGTTTGATGAGCCTTTAAAAGTATACGACCATCCGGCAAACAAATTCGTTGCCGGGTTTATCGGTTCTCCGCCGATGAATTTCATGGACGGGAAACTCTACAAACAGAACGGGGCGCTTTATTTTGACGCGGAAGATTTTAAAGTAAAGATACCCCAGTCAAAATACGATAAATTGGTCTCTTATGCCGGTAAAAAGATATTTTTCGGTATCCGGCCGGAATGTATTTTCGATAGATTATTCGCGACAAACGCGACTGAAGCCAATACTATCCCGGCGGTATGCGATGTGTTGGAAACGATGGGAGCGAATAATTTCGTGTATCTTGTTTCCGGTAAACATAAATTTATCGCTGTGTTTGACGCCAGTAATAAACCTGCTCCGGGGTCCAATCTCGACGTGGTGCTGGATATGGAAAAAGGCCGGTTTTTTGACGCCGATACCGAAGAAACGATTACCTAATTGAAAATAAATCCGAAGCACGAAATCCTAAATTCCCGTCTCTGGCGGGATCCCGCTAAATAAAGATGCTAAGGATCGGGAAAATCCCAATTACCAAAATCCCAAACAGTTTTAGAATTTTGAGTTTCTTTTTTCGACTAAATACTATCGACTGACGACGAACGACTATTAAAAGAATGAATATTATCGAACAACTCATACAGGCTGTCGGTAAACCGAAAACGGAGATATCTTCGGATAACCTGTTTAGAGAAATAGGGTTTGACGGCGACAGCCCCCGGTTAGGCTGGGTAGTGCCTCCCGCTTGGGAGAAGATCGAAGAGACGTTGCTCGATATAAATGGGCTCATCGAAGGTAAAGAAGAGTTTATTTTTGTCGGTATCGGCGGTTCGGGAAACGGTATTAAGACTCTGGCCTCACTGGGCGAAGATGCCCCTATCCATTGTATTGACAGTCTAGATCCCCAGGCTCTGGATGCTATTTTAGAAAAAATAAAAAATAAAGAAAAAACGTTAGTGGTCCCGATTTCTAAATCAGGTTCGACCGCCGAAACCCAACTGTTGGCGAAAACTCTCCAAGCCTGGTTTGGTGATACCTGGCGGAAAAATTTTCTCTGGTTGTCGGATAAAGAAGCGTTTGTAAAACTCGACAGTTCCGGTTGGCAGGGCTCAGTGAAACGCACCATCCAGGTCGACGGCTCCTCCGATGTCGGAGGGAGATTTACCTGCCCGCATACCCTTATTTTTCTTTTACCGCTTTTGATCATGTATGACCGGAATATCTCGAAGATCAAACAGCTTTTCAGTGAATACGTTCAGGCCCGTAACCGGATACTGCCGAAAGCGTATGAACTGGCTGATACATATCGTAACGAAGATCCGGCCTTTTTTTCGATCGTTGTCTCCCAAAAGATCAAAAACGCGTTTGCCACCTGGGTGACCCAGCTTATTCAGGAAAGCCTCGGTTCAAAAAAAGAAGGGTTTTCCGTAAAGACGGTAGTAGAGACGTATACTCAGGAAGGATTTTTGCCGGTCGCGCTGGACGCGCCCGATAAGGACCCTTTCCTATACCTGATGCTGCTCATGCATTTTTTGCAGGTATTTGTGGGATGTTTCGCGTATCTCAAAGGCATCAATTTCGTGAACCAGCCTTGCGTAGAGACATATAAAAAGATGATGCGCCAATTACAGGATAAACCGCCGGCGGTTCCGGAAAAAGTAGATCTCACGCGGCTCATCAAAGCGATCGCCGACCGGCTCATGCCGGAACAATCTTTTATAGAAGTCGTATTGTATTGTGCCCCCCCCAAACATATTGTTGAACACCTGCGTAATAAAATAACTGAAGCTTTCCCCGATAAACTGCTTCTTATATTTCTGGGCAGTGATTGGAACCACCATTCCTACCAGGCGGCATCCCGGGATACGACTACCCTCTATGTGATCCTCGGGCTGGAGCGGTATCGGGAAACCGCCGCCGGGGTACCTTCGGAATATCTGCGCGATAATATCGATACATTGCGCCGGATAAGCCTTGCTACCTATCACACCATAAAAGATCACGCCGTATATTTTTCGATCTAACTTATTCCTAAAGAGCGGGTTAATGCTTATCTTGACAGGTATAGCTTATTCCTCTAAACTAGTGGAATATGTTGCAAGAACTGGGTACCCACATAGAGGAGTTGATTGCCGAAAAGAGGTTTGCCGAGATCAAAAGGATGCTTCCTCAGCATCCTGAAGATCTTGCCCGTCTTATCAGCGGATTTTCCAAATCGGCGTATAAATTATTCATCTTCCGCCTCATCTCTTCCAGTAAAGCGGTAGAAGTATTTGAATATCTTCCTATCGAAGAAGAAGAAGAAATGCTTCAATCTCTTCCCATCCAGGAAGTGAAGATCATATTGAATGAGATGTCTCCTGATGACCGGACCGAGCTTTTTGAAGAAATGCCTGCCGAGATCGTAAAACGGTTCATCAACGTATTATCGATAGAGGAACGCAAGATCGCTCTGGAACTGCTCAATTATCCCGAAGATTCCATCGGCCGCCTGATCACTCCGGATTATGTCCAGCTCTATGCGGACATGACGGTAAAAGAAGCATTGGAACAGTTACGCAGCGTGGGGATGAAAAAGGAGACTATATACCATTGTTATGTCCTTGACCGTCAAAAATGTTTAATCGGGATCGTCTCTCTTAAAAAGATCGTATTGGCTCAACCTGAGACCCCGATATCCGAGATCATGTATACCGATGTGGTGAAAGTGAACGTATACGCCGATAAAGAAGAAGCCGCTAATATTTTTAAAAAATACGACGTGATCGCTCTCCCTGTGGTCGATAACGATAATAAACTGCTCGGGATCGTCACGTTTGACGATTTCGTCGATATCCTGGAAGAAGAGGCGACCGAAGATTTCGAACGTATCGCGGCGATGTTGCCGGTCGAACGCCCGTATATGGAGGCGGGTTTTCTTGACCTGTTATGGAAGAGAAGTTTCTGGTTGATCGTGCTTACCGTGCTTGAATCAGCTTCGAGCCTGGTATTACAGAAATACGGCGGGGTGATCCAGAACTGGATCGCGCTGACTTTTTTCCTGCCCATTCTGGTCGCGACCGGCGGGAATGCCGGGATGCAGTCGGCGATGATGGTCATCAGAGGACTTGCGGTCGGCGATATCAAAGTGAAGGATTTCTTTAAAGTGATACTCCGTGAATCGCTCATGGGGTTTTGTATCGGCGCGATCCTGGCGGTAGTGGGGCTGGTGCGGGTAGTCCTGCAGCAAAACAACTGGCTATTAAGTATTTCCGTAGGGGTTTCTATGGGATTTACCATTATGTTTTCGGCGATTATCGGCGCGACTTTACCGATTGTCTTTAGAAAACTGCGGTTAGATCCTGCATTGATGAGCGGCCCGCTTATTACTACCATCGTCGATGTCGTGGGTATCTTTGTCTACTTTGAGATCGCTCAATATATTTTGCGGTTATGAAAAGAATCCTTGTCATATGCGCCCTTATCTTTACCGCCGGCTGTGGTACGACTTCTACTTTAAAAACCTATAAGGAGCCGCCGGCGGCATCGCAGTTCGTTGAAATAAAAAAATTCTGTACACAGTACGGGATGAAATATTCTTTCGATACGATCGACGATATCGTCCGTCTGGGTTCGGAAAAACATGAAATACGCCTGCTTTTGAATTCTTTGATCGTCTATTTTAACGGGACGACTTTCTATCTCGATGAGGCTCCTTATTATAAGGATGGGAAGATCTACGTGCCCGCCGGGCTCGTTGAAATAATCAGCAAGAAAACTCCTCGGCGCGAATTGCCGATCATGCAGATCAAGACTATCGTGATCGACCCCGGTCACGGAGGGAAAGATCCGGGAGCGATATCGCGGCAGGGATTAAAAGAGAAAGACGTAAATCTCGCTGTCGCGAAAATCTTACAGGAAGAATTGCAGGAGATGGGGTTTACGGTATATCTTACCCGTTCAACCGACGTCTATCTCTCGTTACGCCAGCGGGTACAGGTTGCCAGTATAAAAAAAGCCGATCTCTTTATCAGTATCCATGCTAATTCCAACAAGAACCGTAAGGTAAACGGCGTGGAAGTATATTATCTTGCGCCGAAATATTTCGATGATGAGGCAAAAGTAGTCGCGCTCACCGAAAATGCTTCTTTGGATTTCAGCGGTGAATTCTCTCAAAGGACAAAAGCTATTCTCTGGGACCTGATCTCTACGGAAAATAACGCTCTTTCGGTAGAATACGCTAATGTACTCGTAAATATGTTCAAGCGGTTGGGATTTAAAGTGAAGCAGGCTCGAGGCGCGCCGTTTTATGTGTTAAAATATGCCTCCGTGCCCAGTGTGCTGTTGGAGACGGCATATTTAAGCAACTATTATGAGGAAAAATTATTACGCAGCGCTCAATACCGTAAACAGATATCCCAGGCAGTCGCCCTGGGTGTAAAACAATTTAATTCCCGTTATGCGAAAATCAGCGAAAAATAAAAGATATTCCCCGCAAAGCCCGATCGGTATTTTTGATTCCGGGGTAGGGGGTCTCACCGTATTTAAAGAAATCGAACGCCTCTTGCCCGGTGAACATATCGTGTATATGGGAGATACCGCAAGGGTCCCTTACGGGAATAAATCGCCCAAGACCGTGGTCAGGTTCAGTACGGAAAACGTATTGTTCCTTCTAGAGAATAAAGTAAAACTGGTAGTCGTCGCCTGTAATACTTCTTCCAGCCTTGCCCTTGATTTTCTGCAGAAGACCTTTAGCGTGCCGATAGTGGGAGTGATCGATCCGGCAGTAGAAAAAGCCGTGGAAGTATCTCCCGGTAGACGGATAGGAGTTATCGGGACAAAATCTACTATCAAAAGCGGTGTGTATCAGAAGAAAATCCTTCAAAAAGACTCCCGGGCAAGAGTTTGTGTAAAAGCCTGCCCGTTATTTGTCCCGCTGGTCGAAGAAGCGATGCTTTCGGGTCCGATCACCGAAGATATCGCCAGGTATTATTTAAAAGGATTTAAAGGCGGAATAGATACCTTAATATTGGGGTGTACTCATTACCCGCTTTTGAAAAAAATCATTGCCTCATATCTTAAAGATGTGCATCTTATCAATTCCGCCTATGAGGTCGCGGTCAAAGTCCGTGGCGTTTTGCGGCATTCAGGACTGCTTAATCCGGGCCGCCGCGGCCGGCGAGAATTTTTTGTAAGTGACGAACCGGCGGGATTTATGAAGCTGGCGAGGCTGTTTTTAAATAAAACGACCGGAAAACCGAAGGTGATCAATGTATAAAGTGAGTGTGAGTTCTTCTTTCAGCGGCGCGCATTTCTTAAGAGAATATAAGGGTAAATGCGAGTCGCTCCATGGCCATAACTGGCGCGTCCAGGTCACGGTTAGTGCCGGGGAGCTTGATTCTCTCGGGCTCGTGATGGATTTCGGCGATTTAAAGAAGATCCTTAATGAACTGATCGAAGAGTTTGACCATCGTCTCCTAAACGAGCACGACTACTTTAAAACACATAATCCTACTTCTGAACATATCGCTTATTTCCTTTTTACGAATATCAAGACTAAGATACCCCGGCATTGCCGGTTGGATGAAATAAAGGTGTGGGAGAAAGATACGTCATGCGCGACTTATCACGAGTAAAAAAAGACCGCCCGGGGGGTATAGTCCTTTTATCGGGAGGGATCGATTCGGCAGTGACTCTTTACCTTGCGAAAAAATACGGGTATCATCTGACCGCGCTTATTTTCGATTATCATCAGCGGCATTACCGTGAAATAGAATCGGCAAAACGGATCGCCCGGTTGAATAAGATCCCTTATGAAGTCGTCAAGGTGACTCTTGAGTGGGCTCCTTCCAGCCTTACCCGGAAAGATAAAAAAGTCCCCTTTGACCGTAATCTTCGTGATAAGAAAGTCCCGTCTACCTACGTGCCCGGGCGGAATATCATTTTTTTAAGTTATGCGGTATCTTTTGCCGAAAGTATTGGTGCCGACGCTATCTTTATCGGGGCGCACGTGCATGATTATTCCGATTATCCCGATTGCCGGGGTGAATTCTTGAATAGTTTCGAATTTGCCGTAAATAAAGGTATACAAAAAAAAGGGTTACGTATTATTGCTCCGCTTCTTGATAAAGGTAAGAAAGACATCATTAAGCTGGGGTTGAGCCTGGGGGTACCGTTTGAAGAGACCTGGTCGTGTTATCTGGGGGGAAAAGAACCCTGCCTGCGTTGCGATAGCTGCCGGTTTCGTCTCGAAGCGTTTCGCCGGTTGAATATGACCGATCCATTACTGCGGGGAAAGGGAAGAGGGGGCGACCAATCCCGCAGTAAAATGAAAGATGAAAAAAGAAATATTAAAAATACTCCACGACAGAGTTGACTATTTTCTTAATCAGTATTTTTATTTTTTAGTATTTAATTTTTCATTTTTTACGGCATGAACAAAGCAAAAGTAACCCGCATTTTCAAAAGTATTCAAGGTGAAGGGAAATACGCGGGAGTACTACAGACTTTTGTCAGGTTTTACGGGTGCAACTTGTATTGCAGTTATTGCGATACGAAGATCACCCGGTATGTCCAATATGGCGTCGAACGGTTGACTGAGGAGATACGTTCGCCGCGGTACCGGACCGGATGGCTTTCTTTGACCGGCGGGGAACCTCTTTGTCAGGTGACGTTTCTGGAAAAGTTTCTGCCGTATATCGCGCCGCATAAATTCAAGGTATACCTTGAGACGAACTCCACGCGTCCTGCGGCACTTAAAAAGGTCGTCCGGTGGTGTGATGTGATCTCGTGTGATCTTAAATTACCTTCGGCATTAAAGAAAAGATCGTTATGGCCGAAACATGAAGAGTTTTTTTCGATCGCGAAAAGGAAAGAAGTTTTTTTTAAAGTAGTCATTACGCCGAATACCGTATTTTCCGAAATAAAACGTATCGCGCGCTTTATGAAGGACAAGAATAAATATACGGTCTATCTGCAGCCGGATTTCTCATCTATGAATAAAAAACTGGTAGCTCATATTTTGATGTATGCGGAATATCTTTCAGGACAAAACATCGATGCACGGGTAGTGCCGCAGATCCACAAATTTTTAAAAATAAGATGAACAGGAAAAAAATCGTCAGTACGGTAAAAAAACTCGTAGTAAAAGCCAATACCGAATTACGTAAAGATGTGGCCGGACTGCTCCGGACCGCCTATCAGGATGAAGATAACCGGCAGGCGCAAGAGGCTTTAGGCGTTATTCTTGAGAATGCCCGTATCGCCCGCGCGCGGCGTATCGCGTTGTGTCAGGATACAGGATTGCCGATAGTTTTCTTAGAGGCCGGAGCTGATGTGAAAATAAGCCGCGCGCTCATCGACGCTATCCAGGAAGGGATCGATCAGGGGTATGCCGAATATGGCTTCCGTGCTTCGACTATCGATTCGGACCGGCATCTTTCTTATAGCCCTTATATAACTCATATAGGGTTTACCAGGAAGAAAGGCTTTACCATTACCGTTTTCCCTAAAGGGTTCGGTTCGGAAAATAAATCTCAACTGAAGATGTTCAATCCGACCGTATCCAGAGAAAGTATCGACGAATTCATCGTTGAAGCGGTAAGAAAAGCCGGATGCGACGCATGTCCTCCTTATGTCGTGGGGGTGGGTATAGGCGGCACATCCGATTCGTGTCTGCTTTTGGCGAAAGAAGCGTTAATCGGCCGGATAGACCGGCCGGCGCGCGATACATCGGCCGGAAAATGGGAAACATCGCTTTATGAAAAGATCAACGCGTTGCATATTGGGCCGATGGGATTAGGCGGGAAATATACCTGTCTTGCGGTAAAAATAAAGACAGCGCCTACTCATATCGCCGGGCTTCCCGTCGGGGTAAATATAAGTTGTCACGCGTTACGCAGCGCGAGTGCCACAATCAGGGATTTTTGAAATATATAGAAATATGCTTCGCGAAATATACTCGCTATCGCTCATGAAATGCAATTGTTTTTACAATGTATTTCGTCTCTTCAGGGACATATTTCCATCGTATTTCAACTGTATTTCTATATAAGGAATAGAATATGGAATTAAAGACACCGTTATCGGAAAAAGATTTAATTAGTCTTAAGGCGGGGCAGGTGGTGCTTTTGAACGGGACGGTCTATACGGCACGTGACCGGGCGCATCAACGGTTTATCGAGCTCCTCGGTCGTACCCAGGCGCTTCCTTTAGATTTGAAAAATAAGATTATTTATTATTGCGGCCCGAATATAAAAGGGGATACTCTGGGCGCGTGCGGGCCTACTACGGCAAGCCGGATGGATGTGTATATGAAAGCCATGTACATTCAAGGTGTCGCCGCGACGATCGGTAAAGGACAGCGCGAGCCGGCAATGCGCCAGTTATGTAAAGAATATAAAAGAGTCTACTTTGTGACTCATGCCGGGTGCGCGGCATATCTGCGAAACCGTATTACATCATATAGACTTATCGCCTTCGGTGATCTGGGGGCTGAAGCGGTGTTTGAATTCGAAGTCGAAAAATTTCCGCTTATCGTGGCGATCGACACCCAGGGAAACGATATCTACGAACGGCTAGGAACAAGTAGCGAGTAAAAAACGTCACATAGTCACACGACACACGTCACACGTAGTAAGAGATATTTTGACATGTGACGATGTAACCTTGTGACTAGCTTGTCGGTAGACAAGCGTGTGACTTACAAGAGTGAAAGGAGAGAGGATGGAACGAAAAGATAAACGGGCACTGACCCAGTTACGACAGATCAAAGTTCAGAGAGATTATTTGAATACAGCCGAGGGGTCATGCCTTATCGAGTTAGGTGATACCCGGGTGCTTTGCGCGGCAACGGTTGAAAGAAACGTGCCGCCTTTTTTAAAAGGCACTAATACCGGTTGGCTTACTGCTGAATACCGGATGCTTCCCCGTTCCACGCAAAGCCGGATAGTACGCGATAAGGTCTCCGGCCGGACCATGGAAATCCAAAGACTTATCGGAAGGTCTCTGCGTAGTGTCATCGATATGAGACTGTTGGGGGAGAAAACGATATGGATCGATTGTGATGTGATCCAGGCCGACGGAGGGACAAGGACGGTATCGGTAATCGGCGGGTTTTTCGCCCTGGTCGATTGCCTGCAGGCGATGTATAAACAAGGGGTGATCACTGAATTCCCGGTAGTAGATTATCTGGGCGCGATAAGTGTCGGGATATTGCGGGGCAATCATGTGCTCGATTTAAGTTATCAGGAAGATGTCGAGGCTGATGTGGATATGAACGTGGTGATGAAAGGGGCAGGAGAATTCGTCGAAATCCAGGGGACTGCCGAGAACGGTTCGTTTTCGAAAGACGATCTTGACGCGTTACTGGAGCTGGCTAAAAAAGGTATCCTTGAAATAGTCGAGGAAGAGAAAAAATACTATAAAGATATCATCGGTAAACTCTAACAAAAGTCACATGGTCACAAAGTCACACATCTGCCTTCGGCGAGTCACAAAGTCACATGGTCACAGAGTCATACGCAAAGAAGATACGTGTGTCGTGTGACGTGCAACGTGTGACATGGTAAAGTCATGAGATTGATCATAGCGACCGAGAATAGAGGGAAAATGCGGGAAATAAAGAAGATCCTGCGCGGGATAAAGATAAAAACCGTCTCGCTTGCCGATTTGGACCGTACGTTTTCGATAAAAGAGACCGGCCGTACATTCGGTGCAAACGCCTATAAAAAGGCAAAAGTAGTCTCCCGGTATTATCCCGATGACCTGGTGGTCGGCGAGGATTCGGGGCTTGAGGTTTTTTCGCTCGATAACCGGCCAGGCGTGTTTTCCCGCAGATATTCGGGGGAGCAGGCGACTGATGAAAAAAATAATCGCAAGTTACTTGAAGAGTTGGAACATTGTAATAAAAGATTACGCGGTGCCCAATATACCTGCGCGATCGCGGCCGTGAAAAACGGTAAGTTGCTGTTTGCATGTGAGGGAAATCTCAGCGGGATTATCGGTAGTACTCCTAAAGGAAGAGGGGGGTTCGGGTACGATCCCGTGTTTTATCTTGCGCGCTACAAAAAGACCGTTGCTCAGCTCCCTTTACGGGAGAAGAACAAGATCAGTCATCGCGCCCGGGGATTTAAGAAGTTTAAGAAATTCCTTGCCCGTTATTTGAAAACTGCCTAATATATATAGAAGCGGATGATAAAGGTCACACGACACAAGGTCACATAGTCACACGTGAAGAAATTTCTTTTGTGAGAATCTTCAGGGGTGACAGCGATGCGAGGGCGTCTCTTCTTTGAAAGTCTTCGAGGCGAGTGATTAGAGGAGATTAGAATTATTTACTAAACGCTATACCCTAACCGCTATACGCTATTCTTCGGGGCGTGACCTGCCCGCCCTCCCGTTGGTCGGGAGGCAGCCTGCCCCACGCTGTGCGGGGCTGACAGGCAGGCGGGGATATCTACGCGGATTATCACGGAATGTATTGAAAATCTATTTTCTCACGCGTTACGAGATAGCGCGAACGCGCTATCGCCTCGGGGCGTGGCTCAGCCTGGCTAGAGCGCTTGGTTTGGGACCAAGATGTCACAGGTTCAAATCCTGTCGCCCCGACCAATTTCGTAACGCGTAACGAGTAACGCGTACCGCGTTGAAAACTTGGTTTTTATTTTTCTTCACGCGTTACGCATGACGCAGAACGCGTGACGCTTTTTGCGCCCGTAGCTTCCCGCGGGGATACGCGGGACTAATTCGACTACACGCTTTTTATTCGCTGCTGGCTCTAAAAAGCGTAAGCCTCATTGAGCATTTGGATTTTAATGGACTCATGGTAATATGCCATCGAGGTTCTTTGCTAACATTAGCCATTGGCTGTACGCCATTAGCTATTATGCGCCCGTAGCTCATTTGGATAGAGCATCTGCCTTCTAAGCAGAATGTGGCAGGTTCGATCCCTGCCGGGCGCGTTGTTTTTATCGTAACGCGTAACGAGTAACGCGACACGCGTTGAAAACTTGGTTTTTATTTTTCTTCACGCGTTACGCAGAACGCGTTACGCATGACGAAGAATGCCGGGCGCGCTGTCTTTATCGTAACGCGTAACGCGACACGCGAAACGCGTTGAAAATTCGGTATTTATTTTTTGTACTGTACAATGAAAAGGGGAATGAAATGATAGAAAAATTAGGTAAACTTATTCTCGCGCTTGTTGTTGTTGCCGTTGTGTTGATCGTAATCAGTTATGTGGGTTTGATGATCTATGTGAACAGTCAGGGGAAGAGTTTTATAGAGTCTTATTTATCCACTACCTATGGCGTCCAGGCCGAAATAAAACAGATAAAACTTTCATTTCCGTTTACTCTGGTTATCAGCGATTTCTCCTGCGGTGATGTCTCTTTTTCTCACGCATATCTTAGACTTGAGAGAGTAAAGTTCGATCCGGTTACCCCTATATTCAGCCGGCTCCAGATAGACGGCCTTAAAGTCCAGGTCGTCCGGCAAAGAGACGAGGTGACGATTGAACCGTTCTGGCGCTACAAGATCGCGGCCTCAAAAGACGCTCCGTTATTGGATCAGGTCGACGTGAACCGTAAAGTCGATATTTCAAGCCCCTTAACCGCTTCGGCTGTGCCGAAAAGAGATATCCCTTTTTCCCTTATCATCAGAGAAATATTACTGAAACAGATAACTCTTGCCTATACCGATTATACTTTTGTCCCGCCGCTTGAATTCACCTTGAAAGATACCAACGTTAAGCTGAAGGATTTTAACCTGCCGAAATTGTTGATGTTCTATTTTGATGTTTCGGCATCTATGGAGACCGAAACAAGAAAAATGCCCGATATCTTAAAAGCCGACGGTTGGCTCGATTGGTTTTATAAAAATATGGAAGCGCAGGTGAAAGTAGACCGTTATGATTATCTTACTTTTGATAAACAGTACTCGCGCGGGTTTAAAGCTTATGACCTCGACCTGGAACAGGCGTTCCTTTCTTTGCTTGTAGAGTTAAGAGCCGCCGATAACGATCTTGTTATCTCCGGTGAAGTGATGTTTGAAGATGTAGCGTTCAAAAACGATCCGTTAAGGCCGGATAAAGTCGAGTCACTCCAAAATGCCCTAGCCGCGTTAAAAAAAAAGGATGATAATCCTTACTTCAATTTGCCGCCGCTTAAGACAAAGCTCGACCATCCTTCTATCGATATGGGGCAGGTAACAGCACGTCTGCAGCAGCTTACGATGCAGAATGTCGGTGACGTGCTGGACCGGGTGCTTAAAGGCGAGACGGATATCAAAAATATCGAAGATGACCCCGCAGTGAAGACCATAAAAAACTTGTTTCGGGGGGTCGAGGCGATAATAAAAGATAAATTTAAATCCGAAGAATAAACGCGAAAGGTGTATAGTATGCGGCGGATATGTTTTCTGCTTGCGGTCATTTTTGCTCTTGGCTGGGGATTTACTGACCCGGTCTCAGGATACGGCGATAATACTTTTTCCCAAAATCCCCGGACGCGGTATTATCGCAAAGCCATCCTTACTTCCGATCAGTATGATGTCCGGGTCACCAAGATCATGGTCCGTTATGAAAAGTTTTCAAAGACCATTACTCAGGACGTGGGAACCGGGTTTTTCATGACCGATGGGGGCAATTATATCTATCTGGTAAGTTCCGGCCATGTGTTCGAAAAGGCGCTTAAGATCCTTCTTGATAATCCGGGTAAAGTGATCACGTTCCAGAGGTTTGTGACGCAAGATCCTGCGGGTACAGAGAAAATAGTGCCTTATGAGATCGATCTGGTCGATTGCTGGAATAAGGGGACGCTTAAATTGAATAAAGATAACGATATCGATGTGGGTATTGTCCGGATACGTACATATCAGACTGAATCGAAAGAACAGAAAAAACAGAAGCGTTCCGCCAGAAGCGCTAAAGAGGAAGAACCCCACTATACTTCTTACGTAGTGGATATTTATGACGATAAATCGAGCGTCCTGGGGTATGAAAATATTTATAAAGCCGAAGAAATCTATTTCTTCGGGTTCCCTGAGCTTTCGGTATTGAGCAATTTCAATAAAAAACACGCGCTTGATCCGGTAGTACGTAAAGGTATCGTATCGAAATTCTTAGACAGTAAAAAGATCCTTATTGAAGGCGGAATATTACCGGGGACCAGCGGAAGCCCGGTGTTTTTAAGAAGAGAATATGTCAGTGCCAAAGGAGATGTCCAGATCCAGTTACGTCTGATCGGGTTGATCTCGCATTCCGTACCGGCAGCAGTCACCGCGACCGGTGAGTTCCCCAGCGGGTTGGCGTTGGTCGAATCCGTCAATAATATCCTTTTTACCCTCCAGGAGTTTTCTCAAGGACAATAAGCCTGGTCGATTGCGTTCTCTGCCCGATTTCGGTACAATACATGCATAAAGGATAAAGAGCAGGATGGGGTTGTTTGATCTCGTAAAATCGTGGTTAGGGGTATCGCCGGAACCAAAGAAAAAACCGCGCAAAAAATCCGCAAAAAAACCTTTGAAGAAAAGATCTGTCACCAAATCCGCGAAAAGGAAGAGAAAGAAACCGAAAGAATCCGTAAGGAAAAACAAAAAGAAACTGCCGAAAAATAAGAAAAAAATAAAACCTGTTAAAAAGACGGCCGGACTTAAAAGTAAAAAAAAGGTACCCACGCCGAAACGGAAGAGTAAAAGTCTTTCGAAAGAACGCGAAGTGGGAGTCGTCACCCATTATTTTCCTAACATTTCGGTGGGGATCATCAATCTTAAAGGGGTCCTGCGTATCGGCAGAAAGATCCGTTTTAAAGGGGCCCATGGCGATTTCGTGCAACCGGTCGATTCGATGCAGATGAACCATCGTGATATCGTGATGGCCGGACGCGGGGCCGAAATCGGGATTAAAGTCATCGCCCGGGTACATCCGGGCGATAAAGTATATATCGCCGAAGATTGATCAGGTATGGTAAATTGATACTCGTGTATATACTCAAAAAAATACTTGCCGTACAGCGTCGCGGCCTGCGTATTTTTCTGAAAAAATCGGCTGTGTATTTACACCCGGTATTTTCTCATCTGGCCGTCCGGTATAAGCAGATAGTCTGTGCCGGCGGAAACCTGTCCGAACGATTGCTTTCGGTGTACCGTCGAGGGATCGAGACAAACCGTACGAAGATCATTATCGCTATCGGCGTGGTATCGATCAGTTTGGTAGGCGTGCTTATTTTCACGGTCGATCTGCAGCCGAAGATCGGCGGAAATTTCTTTTTCTCAAGCGATGATCCCCAGTTTAAACAAGATAAAGAGATCGCGGAAACATTTTATCAATCCGATCAGGTGATCGTGAGCGTCCGCGGCGATATCCATTCCCAGGAGTATATCCATCGTATCGATTCACTCTCACAAGCTTTAAAAGCGATTCCGGAGACGCTTAACGTGCAGTCGATCACTCACGGCCCGGCTAGCCCCCAGAACGCTTTCGAAAGCGAATTATGGAGGAGGATCCTTGTGTCTGATGACCAGAAAGCGACGAATATCCTGGTGTTTGTCGAAGGGGTCCCTCCTGAAGAATTGATCCCTAAAATAGAGATGATCCAGGACCGGTATAGCGAAGATGGTTTTGATATCATGATGTCCGGCCCGCCGTATGTGACTGAACTTATCCGGCGGAACCTCATGCGTGACCTGAAGATCTTCAGTATCGTCGCGTTTGTCATCTTCGGATTGATGATCTTCGCTATTTTCCGGTCGAAATTTATTCTGGCGGGGACATTACTTACCTGTATTACGGCCAGTGTGGCTACTTTGATCGTGAACGACCTTTTAGGGATGAAAGTCGGTGTACTTACCGCTAACCTTTCGACGATCGTATTTGTCCTTACGCTTTCGCATATCATCTTTATTATCTTTAACTGGCAGGAATGTATCAATGAGAAAGGAAAATCAGAACAGGATAGCGCTCGGGAAGCGTTAAAAGTGACATTTCCGGCATCGTTCTGGAGCGGGTTTACGACATTTTTGGGTTTTTTAAGCCTTATGTTTGTCCAGGCCCGCCCCCTGCAGCGGTTGGGAGTATCCGGTTCGATAGGTACGGTAGTCGCTTTGATCATCGCGTATCTGGTGTTTCCCTGGTTTATGCGTGCCGAAAACCGGAAAGTGAATACGCCGTTAAATCTCCAGGACCTTGAAAAATACGGAGAATCTTTTTTTATCGGCCGCCATCCTGACCTGGTAATGGGGATACTTATCACGATCGCGGTATGCCTGGTAGGCATCATCCGGTTAGATACCGATCCCAGCCTGCTTTCTTATTTTCGTCAAGGCGGAGATATTTACCAGGGGCTGGAATATATCGATCGTAACGGCGGCAGCAGTCCGTTAAAGATCGTGGTGAGCGATCCGGCCGGAGACACGTTTAATCATGCCGGGATGTATAAAAGGTTATGGAAGTTACAGGAAAATTTAGAACAGGTCCCTACGGTAGGAAATATTATTTCACTTCCTTTGATCATGGCGGAGGCGAAAGACCGGATCCCGTTATCATTTTTATTTGCCTGGGAATGGATACTCGATGTCCTGGATAATCCGTCGTTCGGAGCGGTTACAAAAAGTTTTGTGACCGAAGACCGCCGTCAGACTCTTGTTATTGCCCGGATGAAAGAAGGCGCCCGGGAAGGGAAACGTATCAAGATCATCGAAGATCTAAAGGATCGTGTCCGGGAAAACGGGTTTCAGGTCGATCTGGTCGGCGGGGTATATCTTCTGCAGGGAAAACTTTCCGAACTGGTAAAAAAGAGTGTGGTAAGCGGGATAACCTTATTGATCTTCCTTTTTGTTATTATGGGATTTTTCTTGTCGCGTTCGGTACAGGTGACTCTGGCGTTACTTATCAGCCTGTGTTGTATCCCGTTCTGGCTTTTAGGGTTACTTGGGTTTTTGAACGTACCGTTAGATGTGATCGCGGCTCCCGCGACCAATATCGCCATCGGGATGGGAGTCGACGCGATGATCCATATGGTGATATTCGTGCGCCGCTTATACCGGGGCGATATGACATCGCCAAAAGCCTGGCGGCATGCGTGCCGGCATCTCTGGCGGCCGATCGTAAGTTCAATGGCTATTGTCGCGACGGGTTTCGGGATATTCAGCCTGTCGCAATTTCCTCCGACCCAGCGGTTCGGTTTATTCGTTATTTTAGGGACATTGATGTCGCCGGTCGCGGCGCTTTTGATTTTACCTTACCTTTCGTCAGACAAAGGGTTAGGAGAATTCGTCCGGAAATGGGCCGGAAAAATCTTATCGTATCGACAATCATAAAATTGACCTGAGGGAAGAGTTGATATAAAATAGAAACCTGGATAGAGTTGCGCTAGAGCCACAACGGATGTCATGGGTTCATGTATAAAATAGTTTAGGGGAATCTCCCGATGATATATCGGGGGCATTAAGGAGGTGGAGAATGATAAAAAAACAGAAGTTGCTGAAAGGGACTAAGATAAAGCAACAGGCCCGGTGGTTACCGTTTATGTTACCTTACGCGGTTACTTTGATCAGTCTTGTGTTTGTTCTTCTTATTTCGAATATCATCAGTATTGTTCAAATCACAAAATTAAACCGCGAGATCTCGACAGCCAAGGCTCAATTGGTCGATAGAGAAGAAGTCCGTCAAATAGTGAATGCGCATAAACCGACTAAAGCCGAGATCAAACAAATGGTACAGAACGTTCTTGGTGATAACTATACTAATACCGTCCAGTTGCAACAATCAATCGCTTTATTAGAAAGGGAGATCGCCCGTATTCAGGCAAAACTGGACGTAAAATCTTCGATAAAAGAAATAGAGATAAAAGAAACTGCCAGGCCGAAAGCTATCCGGCTTCCGAAAATAACGATAGAGAAAAAAGAAGAAGAGCCGGTATCAAGGGGTACGACCCTCAGTTTTTAATAGCGGGTAGCCAGCCTATGGACGAGGTCTCGCCGAAGGCGGACGTTTAGCGGTGAGCGGATAGAGGATAGTCTAGGAGTCGAGAGTTGTTGTCAAAACTACAACAATTCGCACTTTTTCCATATTTTGCTGAGCAACTTTTTCCCGCTATCTTGTATTTCATCAGGTAAATCTTCAATTCCGAGATAATGATGCATCCAAGGCCGCGTCCCATTATTTCTACAATAAAATTCACCTTTTTGCCCATCCCATTTTCCATATTTATTGAAAAATGTATCTATCCCTTTAACGAATTCAGTTTCGTGAGAATCTTTCGACATCCTTGAATAAGAAACAAACTTTTTATGGGCAAAGTCAACATTCACAACATAATCCTGCTTAAAAATTTTTTCCTCGGTATCAAAATAGAACATTCCAATAACCTCATCTTGTATATTCGGGGGATAAGATAAAATGATTATTGGGATGAATCTAAATCGAGGATAAGCTGAAATTTTTAAAGAATCCTCAAAATCATTATGAGTATCAATGAAATTGAGTAATTGCGTAGAAAACGGAAGGTTTTCATAAATTTTCAGCAGTTCATGACTTTTCATAACAACCTTCCTCAATCCTATTTCGGCTGGGTGACAAGAATGGGGTGGGCGACGGGATTTGAACCCGCGACATCTTGAGCCACAGTCAAGTGCTCTGCCAACTGAGCTACGCCCACCTTATAGAATTAAAACGTATATCTTGTAAAAGAGCGGATTCTGCCAACTGCCCCTGCTGATTTCCTCTGGAAATCATTTATTCTTTTGATTGAAGGGATTTCTCTGAAATCCCGCAGGGGTCAATTCGACCAGGCAACTTATCCTTCGGTAAGCTGCGGTTCATTGAAGCTACGCCCACCATTCAGGGAAGGATTAGTATTTATATCAGATTTATGCCCAGATGTAAAGAGGCTTTCCCATAGGGAAGCGTTAAACGATAATGGCTATTGCTTAGATATGTAGAACGGGCTCACCGGCGAACGGGCCAACGGACAAACCTGATTTATTGTCTTGTTCCCGCCTTTCCAGTATAATAAAATAACGAAAAGGAGGATATTCAATGCGACAATACCTGTTGATCGTTTTATTGGTTATCTTTACCGGTTGCGCCCGGGTGCCGAAAGCGGTACATAACTATTATGCGGCATACGACCATATTCAGTTAGGCGATTCTAAAGCGAAGGTGCTTTCTCTCTTAGAACCGGATCAGCAGAGGATGGGGTTTGCCGATCGTAAGCCTCAGGAACGGTTTTCCCGGGACGGCCATATCTATGATATTTATTATGCCCGTTCGGCTTACATCCCCGATGGGGAGACGACCGATGATGAGTTTACCCCCTATATATTTAAAGACGGGATCCTCCTCGAGATCGGTTGGGAATTTTTAGGCGGGCCCCAGCGTACCTCTGCCGAGGTCGCCCGGGAACATGCCGAAGTAGAAAAAGCGAAAGCATCGGCTCCGCGAATAGAGACCACTATTAAACAGAGTACCCGTATCGATACGGATTAAATATCGTATCCATAGCCCGCCCTTTATATCCATAACTCATTACTGTACATATAGTTACGTAATCAGACCGCCCCATGGGTTTTAAAATGCCTAAAGGCGGGAGCAAATCTTATAACATACTGCCGCACAATATGTTATGATATAAATAGTTGTTATTCTCCCCTTGAAACCGAGCTAACTTTTGTGTTACACCTTTAATTGTGGACTGAAAAGGAGGGAGGTATGTCCACAAAGGGGATATCCGGTAAAGCAAAGGGATGAGGTAATCAAGGAGGATTACCATTACACAAGGAGGTAATAATGCCATTGTACATAAGAAGTAACATCCCATCGATGACTGCCCAGCGGCAGCTGGGTATACAACAGAGAGGTCTCAACACTACTCTGGAACGACTTGCTTCCGGGAAAAGAATTAACAACGCAAAAGATGACCCGGCCGGGCTTTTATTAGCGGCTCGTTTGGGGAAAAGTATCACCGCTTGGCAATCAGGTTCTAATTCTTTAAAGTTAGGACTTGATCTTATTAACACCGCAGATAGTTATTTGACGATTATGGTCGAAGATCTGGAACGGTTGTATCAGTTAGCGTCTGATGCGATGAACGGGCTCTTGAGTGATTCCGAACGCGGCTTGCTCAATGAGGAATATTCCCGGATCCTTCCGGAAATGCAGAGATTGGCTCTGAATACCAAATTTTTAGACCAGACTCTGTTAGCCGGTGGGATGACGGTATCGATCCGTGTCGGTGAAGGTACCGCTAATAATGTTACGATCCAGATCGGCGCGTTGACCTATGGTGGTGGTGGACTTGCGATTTCCGCAACATCTATTACCTCGCAGGGCGCAGCTTCGTCTGCGTTACAGGCTCTTTCTAACGCGTTCTCGGCAATCGGACAGGTAATCGCACAGGTTGGTGCTCAAGGTAACGCGTTTACCAAGAGTGCTGATGCGCAGGATGCGTTAGTTGAGAATTTGACCGCGGCGAAGAGCCGGATCATTAATGCTGATCTGGCACAGGAAACTACCAACTTGACCAATCAGCAGATCATCGTGCAGGCAGGGATTTCGGCGTTAGTCCAGGCCAATAGTGCCCAGAGTCTCGCGCTGGGATTACTGCAATCATTATAGCAATTATGCCGGAAAGGGCTAAAAAGTCCTTTCCGGCTGTTTTTTTCCCGCCTTATTTGTGGCCAATTTTCCCCATCTATGTCAGCTATTTACCTCATACTCATCAGGCCGATCCTTTCCGGTAGAGGGTATATTTTTTAAAAAATAGATGAAAAAAATATTGACAAATAAAGGATAAATAGTATATACTTTAATTGATATATAGGGATATTGATATATACAGATAAGCAAATATGGATATTAAATCATTCCGGCAATTCTTAAAGACTCTGGCCGATGATACACGGTTAAGAATAGTTTTTCTTCTGATGAATAACGAACCGCTGATGGTAAAAGAAATACAGGCAATACTCCGAATCAGTCAGCCGGTGATCTCCCGGCATCTGGTCCGGTTAAGATTACTTAAAATCGTCTCGGACCGCCGGGAAGGGAACAGTATGTATTACAGTCTCCATAAAAATATAGAGAACGAACAGAAAAAGATCCTCGATTTTTTCTTTTCCCAATTTTCCTCATTCGAACAACTGCAGAACGACCGGGTGATGTTGGAAAAAATAAAAAATGAACGTCCCTCCCCGGCCAATGAGGTGCACAATGCCAATCCATAATCTCGGCAGTGAAGATGAACATCATCCGGCCGGCGACGAGCCTCCGTCGTTGTGTGAAATGATTTCCAAAATAAAAATAGAAAGAAAATATTCTTTAGATTTTTTTACGAAAAAGCTATCGGGGTGATTTTATGTTAAAGAGACGTGTGACCGGACAGATCGTAAAAAGTAAAGGAGACGTGACCATGAACGTTGAGCGAAAATCAGAAGAGGAACCTGGAGGATGTAAGGACCTTGTCGTACAGGATAAAAATTGGCAGGCCGCATCCCGGCACTCGTTTAAATCGATAGATGACGTTGCAGACCTGCTTATGGTCTGCCCCCAGGAGTATACCCGGTTAAAAGAAGTCGAACAGGTATACCATATGCGTACTACCCAATATTATTTTTCTTTGATCGAAACCCATTATGATCCTGCCGATCCCATCCGCCGCCAATGTATTCCCGCGCCGGAAGAGCTCATGGATGAGACTCACGAGACGATCGATCCGTTAGGAGAAGAAAAAACTTCCCCTAATCCGTATCTGGTGCATCGTTATCCGGACCGGGCGCTATTATTGGTAACGGGAAGATGCTTCATGTATTGCCGTCATTGTACGCGTAAACGTCTATGGCGGGAAAAAACGAGCGAGCCGACGTTACATGATATCGCGGGTGCCCTGGAATATGTAAAGAGCCATGCCGAGATCAGAGAGATCATCGTATCCGGAGGAGACCCGTTGACGCTGGCGACCGCCCGGCTTGACCATATCCTGGATATGGTCTCATCAATACCGCATATAGAAGTCATCCGTATCGGGACCCGCGCGCCGGTAGTACTTCCGCAAAGGATCGATGAGTACCTTTGCCGTACGCTTAAAAAATATGAGAAGTTATGGGTGAACATACAGTT
Organism: Candidatus Omnitrophota bacterium; assembly: GCA_016935525.1. GTDB lineage: Bacteria > Omnitrophota > Gorgyraeia > Duberdicusellales > 4484-171 > JAFGQU01. The sequence continues at coordinate 89,563 of JAFGQU010000023.1, read as the reverse complement.
TAATCATCCGCGCGAGGTGACCGAATCTGCCGCTCAAGCCTGTCAGAGACTGCAGAGGTGCGGTATCCCGCTCAGTAACCAGTCGGTCCTTCTGAAAGGGATAAACGATGATCCTCACGTAATGCGTGAACTCTGTCAGAAGCTTCAGGCGATACGGGTAAGGCCTTATTATCTTTTCCAATGCGACCCGGTACTGGGGACCTGGCATTTTCGTACGTCGGTAGAAAAAGGGATAGATATCCTGAAGCATCTACGCGGATATACCAGCGGCATGTGTATCCCGACCTTCGTCGTCGATGGCATCGACGGTAAAGGGAAAGTGCCGTTAGGGCCGAACTACCTGGTATCGGCGTCTCCGCAGGGTATCGTCCTTGAAAATTATAAAGGGGAACCATTTTTTTACTATAATCCCGAAAATTCCCGTCAAGTCCGCGCGCCGCTGAAAAAGATCAAGGTAAACACCGTGGGTATCGCCTTTAACCTGAAGCGAAACGATAAGGTCGATGATGACGAAGAAGAGTATGACGAGATCGAGACGATCGAACAATTAAAAAAAGAGATCGAACACTGCGGGGTTAAAACCCTGTTGTTCGAGCAGGCGGAAAACTTCGTAGAAAAAATAAAAGCCCACCGGCCGGATTTCATACTGAATATTACCGAAGGTATCGGTAATACCCGTAGCCGTGAATCGCAGGTGCCGGCGATGTTAGAAGCGCTCAAGATCCCTTATTCCGGTTCGGATCCGATCGCTTTGGGGGTGAGCCTGGATAAATACCTGACTCACGCCTTTCTGTCTCAGGCCCGGATACCGGTTCCCGGTATGTATATGGTTTCCCGTCCTGAGGAGATCGATTCGTTAGAAAATATTTTCCTTACGTATCAGAGCTTTATCATGAAACCCCGGTGGGAGGGCTCTTCTAAAGGGATCTTCTCAAAATCTCTGGTGCGTGATTTCGCTCAATTAAAAATGCAAGGGACAGCTCTTCTTGCGCAATACCGCCAGCCGGTACTTATTGAAGAATTTCTGCCTCACGATGAGATCACCGTCGGAATATGCGGTAACGGCCATGACGCCCGTGTGATCGGGATGATGAAAATCGGGCCGCGACAGGCAAGTAATGACCCGTTTATTTATTCTATCGAGAATAAACGGCAATGGCAAAAAGCCGTGGCGTATTACCCGCAGGATGCCATCGCCGAAGAAGTCCGGGCCCGGGTGGTCGAATATGCGTTAAAAGCTTTTTCGGCGCTGGAATTACGCGATATCGCCCGTATCGATTTTCGCCTGGATAAGGATAATGTCCCTAAGGTCATCGATATCAATCCGTTACCGGGGCTCTCGCCGCTCTACAGCGATTTGCCTATCCTTTACCGTTTACACGGAGGGAGTTACCGGCAACTGGTAAGGATGTTGCTTAAGGCGGCATTTACGCGGTACGGTTTTCGGTGGGAGACCGGTTCTTCTTACGATACCTGAAGTTTTTCCTGACTAAAAATATGAACAAAAAAGAGAAGCGGATAGTCATCGCTATCGCAAAGGATGATGTCGCCCGCAGAGACGTCATAGATGCGTTACGGTGCCGGGATGCGGTTGAAGAATCTTTACGGGCGAGAAACTATACTGTCGAGACGCTCAGGGTAAGTAAAGAGGATTTTTACGGCCCGCAAAACATCAGGGATATGTTGGAGGCAATGAAGGCTTTTTGTGTGTTCAATCTATTCGAAGGGTTCGGTGACCAACCGCAAAAAGAAGCCGAATTTGCCGCTCAGTTGGAAAAAATGGATATTCCGTTTACCGGAAATTCAGCCTATACTCTTGAGAAATGTCTGAATAAATCCGTTCTGAAGGCTTTGTTGGAAGAGAACGAGATTTCCGTTCCCAAAGGATATTTGATCCGCAATATCGAAGATATTGACCGGGTTACTATCGAGCCGCCTTTTTTCATAAAACCCGCCTCCGAAGACGCCAGCGTAGGTATTGATAATGATTCGTTGGTGTGGAGTTCCCGGGAACTTTTAAAAAAAGCCGAAAAAAAATTATCAGAATTTCCTTCAGGGGTGCTTATCGAAGAATTTATTCCCGGAAAAGAATATAACGTAGGTATGATGGGAAACTACCCCTATGAAGTCCTGGGGATTTCGGTGATCGATTATGAGCGGTATACGGATTTTTCGCCTTTTCTTACGTATGACGCCAAGTGGAACATCGATTCGGTCCAATACCATGCGATCGTGCCGGAGGTGACCGAGATCATCTCTAAAACGGTGAAAAAACAGTTATACGATATCTGCCAGCGGGTAGGGGGTCTCGTGAGAGGACGGGGATATTTTCGCGTCGATATCCGCCAACGCCGGGAAAAACTGTTTGTGCTGGATGTGAATCCTAATCCCGATATCAACCGGGACAGCGGCCTGCTGCGGCAGGTATACCATAAAGGGTATCGTTACGAAGAATTTATTACCAGATTGATCGCGATGGCTTTGCGTCATTACCGCAAAAAGAGAATATGGTAGAGACGACAGTCGAACGATATATAGATATTGCCCGAAGCACCGGTATATTCCATCCCGAAGAGTGCGTGGTATTGCGGGAACTTTTGGAAGATTGTTTTGCAAAACCCGATGTGAATTACCGGCTTATTCATGAAGAAATACCGCAAGGCTCCGGGCCCGCCGGTTTTCTTCTTTTTGGCCAGACCCCTATGACTCGATCTACCTGGGATATTTACTGGCTCATCGTCGATAAAAAGTATCACGGTAAGGGGCTCGGGAAAAAGATGATGCAGCGGGCGGAAGAGTTTATTTTGACTTGTACGAGTGAAGCGCTTATTCGCGTTGAGACTTCTACCCGCAGAGAATACGCGATCGCCTGCGATTTCTACCGGAAGCGCGGGTTTATTCAGAGCGGGATCATCCCGGATTTTTATGGGGCCGGTGACGATTTAGTCATTTTTTATAAAAAGATCCGTACTCACGGGATATAACCGAGAGCAGGTAAAAAATAAATGTTCTCGAATAAAGGAGGCCTATGATAGCGAAGATAAAATGTCCGGTCTGCGCGGAAGAGTTTAATCTGGAATCGGATTTAGAAGCATCCGATACGTTCCATTGCGCCGAATGCGAAGCGTTACTGGAGATCGTCAGCGTAGATCCTTTGAGAGTGAAAGCGATCCGTGATAGGGCCGAATAAAGAAAGGATTTTACATGTCAGTTGAAAAGTTTTTGCTCGCGTTTATCCCGATTTTTGTCGCAGTCGATGCGGTGGGGGTGTTACCGATTTTCATCTCGCTTACCCAGGGGTTGGATCCCCGAAAAAAGATACGGGTGATCATGCAGTCGGTAGTGACGGCGCTTCTGGTCGCGATCGGTTTTGTGTTTATCGGGCAGGCGGTATTCGGGTTTTTGGGTATTACTATGGGTGATTTTATGATCGCCGGAGGAATAGTCCTGTTTTGTATCGCGATCATCGATATGGTCATTCCCGGAAAAAAACGCCGCATTCCTTCTCAGGAATTAGGAGCGGTCCCCCTGGGTACTCCGCTTATTGTCGGGCCGGCGGTACTTACTACTTCGTTGATCCTTATCGGCCAATACGGAGTGATGGTCACGTTATGGTCGGTCGCGGTAAATGTGTGTTTGGCCGGAATAATTTTTTCGTTATCCCGGGTATTGATCAAAATAATCGGTGTTTCGGGCGCGAAAGTCCTTTCTAAGATCACCAGCCTTCTTTTAGCGGCAATCGCGGTAATGCTTGTGCGTAAAGGAATCCTTTACCTTATCCGTCTCTAGGCCAGTTGCCGTAAAACTTCCTTGTGAACTGCCTTAAACGTGTTAAAATAATAAATACATAAGGCCTTTTTTAGGTCCACCCATTCCTCGATACTGTCGTGCGTTTCACTGCTGAAGAAAATATTATTTTATAGATATCAACTTTTTCGCATTTTAACTATAGTCATTAAAGTAAAATCCGGCTCACGCGAAAGTCATTTATGGCTCAGATCGGACAGGTAATGTCAGGAGTAAGTTTATTCTCTCCGGAAGATGTGTATCTTTTCCGGGAAGGGAACCAGGCCCGTCTTTATGACAAGATGGGCGCGCATCTCATCACTCATGACGGAATAGCGGGTACGTATTTTGCCGTGTGGGCTCCTAATGCCAAATCGGTCAGTGTCATCGGGAATTTTAACCAATGGAACGACCAGGCTCACCCGCTTAGTATCCGTGACGACGCCTCCGGCATTTGGGAAGGATTTATCCCCGGTATCGGCTCCGGCGAGGTCTATAAATATCATATCGTTTCACAGCACAATGATTACCGTACCGATAAGACCGATCCGTTTGCTTTTTTTTCAGAAGTCCCGCCTCAGACGGCTTCGGTCGTCTGGGGGCTTGATTACCAGTGGCAGGATGCCCGCTGGATGAGGAATCGCCGTAAAAAGAACGCGTCCGGAGCGCCGATTTCTATCTATGAGATACATTTCGGGTCCTGGCGTAAACGTCATGAGGAACATAACTGCTCTTTAACTTACCGCGAAATGGCCTCTGAACTTATCCGTTATTTAAAAGATATGGGCTATACTCATGTGGAATTCCTTCCGCTTATGGAACATCCGTTCTATGGGTCCTGGGGATATCAGATCATCGGGTATTTCGCGGCAACGAGCCGCTATGGTACGCCGCAGGAGTTGATGTATCTCATCGATAAACTTCACGAGAACGGGTTCGGCGTGATCTTTGACTGGGTCCCTTCGCATTTCGTATCCGACGGCCACGGGCTTGTCTATTTCGACGGTACCCATCTCTATGAACATGCCGATCGCCGCAAAGGGTTCCATCCCGACTGGAAAAGTTATATTTTTAATTATGGACGTACCGAAGTGCGCAGTTTCCTTATTTCCAGCGCGTTGTTCTGGTTTGATAAATATCATATCGACGGATTAAGAGTCGACGCGGTCGCATCGATGTTGTATCTTGATTATTCCCGGAATAACGGAGAATGGGTGCCTAACCGGTATGGCGGCAGGGAAAATATCGAAGCGATAGATTTTCTGCGCCGTCTTAACGAAGTGGTATATGAAAAATATCCCGATGTGCAGATGATCGCTGAAGAATCGACCGCCTGGCCGCTCGTATCGCGGCCGACGTCGGATGGAGGTCTGGGGTTTGGGATGAAATGGAATATGGGCTGGATGCATGATACGTTGGCGTATTTTTCTCAAGATCCGCTTTACCGTAAGCATCATCATGGCGAACTTACGTTCAGTATGCTGTATGCTTTCACCGAAAATTTTATGCTTCCTTTTTCTCATGATGAAGTCGTCCACGGAAAAGGTTCCCTGGTAAATAAAATGCCCGGAGATGATTGGCAGAAATTCGCCAATATGCGGCTGCTGTACGGGTATATGTACGGCCATCCCGGCAAGAAACTTATGTTTATGGGCCAGGAATTCGGCCAGCGGGCCGAATGGAACCACGAAAAGGAACTGGAATGGTATGTGTTAGAGTATGCCCCGCACCGGGACCTGCAGCGCTGGGTCAGAGAACTGAATGCTTTCTATAAAAATGAGCCGGCACTGTATGAAAATGATTTTCATCACGAAGGATTCCAGTGGATCGACTGCCATGACTGGCAACGCAGTGTGTTGAGTTTCATCCGTAAGCCGCTCTCGGAAAGTCCGCCGATACTGGTCGTATGTAATTTTACTCCCGTACCTCATTCCGGGTATACCCTGCGTGTTCCCTGCGGAGGATACTGGAAAGAAATGCTCAATAGTGACGCGAAAGAATATGGCGGCAGTGGCCAGGGTAATTTAGGGGGAGTGGAATCATCCGTTGAACCTTTGCCTGGCGGGCATTATTCTCTTTCCATAACCGTTCCGCCGCTTGCGGCAGTTTTTTTCAAGTATCAACCGAAAACTTCATGCGAATAGGCGCTCATTATTCAGGTAACGGGCAGTGTCAGTGGTGCGTGTGGGCTCCCCAGCGTGATTCGGTCGCTCTCAAAATAATCTCACCTTCTGAACGTATTATCCCGATGGAAAAAGATGACCGCGGTTACTGGCACGCCCAAAGCGGGGGGATCTCTCCGGAAAGTACGTATGTGTATGTACTCGACGGCCGGATAGATCGGCCGGACCCGGTATCAAGTTTTCAGCCCGAAGGGGTCCATAACCCGTCGGGTATTATCGATCATAATAGTTTTTCTTGGAACGATCAGGGGTGGGAAGGGATTGCCGTTTCTGAGATGATTATCTATGAATTGCACGTAGGAACCTTTACTCCCGAAGGCACATTCGGAGCGATCCTCGGTAAATTCGACCATTTTAAACAACTGGGGATCAATACTATTGAGATCATGCCGGTTTCACAGTTCCCGGGTGAGCGTAATTGGGGCTATGACGGGGTTTATCCGTTCAGTGTTCAAAACTCTTACGGCGGCCCGGAAAATCTCAAGAAGTTTATCGATAAAGCCCATTGTGCCGGGTTTGCCGTGATCCTTGATGTGGTCTATAACCATCTGGGACCGGAGGGGAATTATTTGTCTGATTTCGGCCCGTACTTTACCGACCGATACCGGACACCCTGGGGAAAAGCGGTGAATTTTGACAGTGCGATGAGCGATAAAGTGAGAGATTATTTTATCGAAAACGCGTTGTATTGGTTTAAGTATTACCATATCGACGTCCTCAGGCTTGACGCGATACACGGTATTTACGATTTCGGCGCGAAACATATCTTAGAAGAGATGGCTGAAAGAGTCGAAGAGTTTTCCCGAAAACAGAAAAGAAAGTGTTATCTCATCGCCGAAAGTGATCTTAACGACGTACGGGTAGTCCGAGAAAAAGAAAAAGGCGGCTACGCCATAGACGCTCAATGGCTCGATGATTTTCATCATTCGTTACGTACATTACTTACTAAAGAATCCGCGGGCTATTACGCCGATTTCGGAAGACTCGAACAGTTGGAGAAATGTGAGCGGGAAGGGTTTGTGTATTCTTGGGATTATTCTTGCTGCCGGAAAAAATATTTCGGCAGTTCTTCCCGCGACATCGCCCCGGATAAGTTTATTGTATTTATCCAGAATCACGATCAGGTCGGAAACCGTATCGAAGGGAAGCGTATAGGGCACCTTGTGGATTTTGAAGCGTTAAAACTTGCCGCCGGATGTATGATCCTTTCTCCTTATATCCCGATGTTGTTTATGGGTGAAGAGTTCGCCTCATCCAGCCCCTTCCTTTATTTTATCAGCCATCTCGATACTCAATTAGTCGAAGCGGTACGTACCGGACGTAAAAAAGAATTCGCTTCTTTCGGTTGGCAAGCCGAACCGCCGGATCCGCAGAGCGAAGCGACGTTTAACTTATCGAAACTGAAATGGGAAGAAGTCGCGCGAGGTCAACACGCGGTCATGTTTTCTTTTTATCAGGAACTGATAAGGTTACGTAAAACTGTCGCCGCGTTTGCTGAATCGAGCCGGGAAGGGATTAAAACCTGTTGTGCTTCACCGGAGGTAATGGCGCTTATTCGGAACTCAAAGAGCAGTGAAACGATTACTCTTATGAATTTTTCTTCAAACGAAGAGGTATATCCGTGCGATAATGTAACCGGAAGGATGACGTGTATTCTTGATTCTTCTCATCAAAAGTGGCAAGGTCCGGGTTCGGTATCGCCGGAAACGGTCGAATCCGGAGGAAATGTGACGATGAACCCTTTAAGTCTCGTCGTCTATAAAACCGAGGTCTCAAAATGAATAAATATATCTGTATTCACGGGCATTTTTATCAACCGCCGCGGGAAAATCCCTGGTTAGAAGAAGTCGAACGGCAGGATTCGGCGTACCCTTACCATGACTGGAACGAACGGGTCACCGCCGAATGTTACGCGCCGAATTCTACCGCCCGGATCTTGGGAGAAGGCGGTAAGATCACCGATATCATGAGCAACTACTCGAATATCAGTTTTAATTTCGGACCGACCCTGCTTTCCTGGATGGCAAAAAAAGAGCCGGAAGTGTATCAGGCGCTCCTTTCCGCCGATAAAGAGAGCCAGAAAAATTTTTCCGGCCACGGATCGGCATTAGCCCAAGGTTATAACCATATGATCCTGCCGCTGGCTACATCGCGGGACAAATATACTCAGATAGTATGGGGCATAAAAGATTTTGAATACCGGTTTAAAAGGAAACCTCAAGGTATGTGGCTGCCTGAGACCGCGGTCGACATCGAGACTCTGGATATGCTGGCTTCCTGCGGGATCAAGTTTACTATTCTTGCTCCGCGCCAGGCAAAACGGATGCGCAAGATCGGCGATAAACGCTGGAAAGATATAAGCGGTTCAAAAATAGACCCGCGTCATCCCTACCAATGCGCGTTACCTTCCGGTCGAGCGATCACGCTTTTTTTCTATGACGGCCCGGTCTCACAAGGCGTAGCGTTTGAAGGGTTGTTGTCTAAAGGCGAAGATTTTGCCGGCCGGTTATTAGGAGTGTTTTTATCGTCCGAAGAAGACCAGTTGGTCCATATCGCTACCGACGGCGAGACCTACGGGCACCATCATCGTGACGGGGATATGGGGCTGGCTTATTGTATTGATTATATCCGCAATAATGATTTTGCCCGGATCACTATTTATAGCGAATATCTTGAAAATCATCCTTCCCAGTTTGAAGTAGAGATTTATGAAAACTCTTCATGGAGTTGTATCCATGGTATTGAACGCTGGCGGAACAACTGCGGTTGTAATTCCGGAGGACATCCCCAGTGGAACCAGGAGTGGCGCGCGCCGCTCAGGGGCGCGCTTGATTGGTTACGCGATAATCTGGCACATATCTATGAAGAACAGATGACGGCATTGGTAAAAGATGCCTGGGGCGCGCGTGACGCGTATATTGACGTGATTTTGGACCGTTCGCCGGAAAATATCGATGCGTTTTTTAAGGCCCATCAGGTCAGGCCACTGAATAAAGCCGAACGCATCAAAACTCTAAAACTGCTTGAGATGCAACGTCAGGCGATGCTGATGTATACCAGTTGCGGATGGTTTTTTGATGAGGTGAGCGGTATCGAGACCGTCCAGATCATTCTTTATGCCGCAAGAGCTATCCAGCTTGCCCATGACCTTATCGGGGCGCCGCTGGAGGAGACGTTCATAACTCTTCTGGAAAAAGTGCCCAGTAATATCGCCCGGTACGGGAACGCTAAATACGCCTATGAATATTTCGTGAAACCGTTCATCCTTGACTTTAACCGGGTCGGCGCCCATTACGCGATATCTTCGTTATTCAACGAGCATCAAGACGTAACGACACTTTATTGTTATACGGTGAAGAATCAGGAATATATTCTGAAAGAATCCGGTAAAAGCAGACTTGTCATCGGCAAAGCCGATATATTTTCAAAGATCACGCAGGAAGAAACTTCTGTGGATTTCGCGGTCCTGCATCTGGGTGACCACAACTTTTTCGGCGGAGTATTGCCGTCCCGTGATCATGAAGATTTTTTAAAAATGAAAGAGGAAATCAGCGGGTCTTTCGAGAAAGGCGATATCCCCGGGACATTAAAGATGATCGAACAGTTTTTCCCCGACGTCCATTATACTCTATGGCATTTGTTTAAAGACGAACAACGCAAGATCCTCTATCAGATCATCGCATCGACGATCTCCGGTATCGAATCTTCGCTTAAACAGATCAGTGACCAGCATTATCCGATACTTTCGGTACTGAAACAATTGAATATGCCTTTACCTACGATATTGGCCAGCACGCTTTCGGCGACATTCAATATCGACCTGATGAATTGTATCGATAACGACGAATTAGATTCCGCCAAGCTTAAAGGATTGATTGCCGATATCCAGGAATGGGATCTTACCGTAGATAAGGTGACCTTGGGGTTTCGGGTAGGTCAGAAGATCGAGACGCTGATGAAACAGTTTTATAAGTCTCCGCAGGAGATCTATCCGATGCAGATCGTCCGGTCATTGATTGATGTGCTCGGTCCTTTAGGATTGACGATCAACCTCTGGAAAGTACAAAACCTTTATTTTTCGGTAAAGAAGAATTTTGCCAAAACGATGCAGGAGAAAGCAGACCAGAACGATAAAACCGCTCAAGGCTGGTTAGACGCTTTTAATCCGTTAGGTGAATATCTTAGGATACGGACCGGCTGAATATATGCGTATACCGAGCGCGACCTATCGAATTCAATTTAACTCAGGGTTTACGTTTCCCGCGGCGAAAGGAATAGTCTCTTACCTTCACGCCTTAGGAGTCTCTCATATCTATGCGTCACCCATATTTACCCCGCGTCCGGGGAGCCCTCACGGTTACGACGTGGTCGACCCTACCCATATTAATCCCGAACTCGGCGGTGAGGCCGCTTTTAATGAGCTTTTCGCGGTATTGAACGGGAAAGGGATGAGTTGGCTTCAGGATATCGTCCCGAACCATATGGCGTATAGTAAAGAAAATTACATGTTGATGGATGTGTTTGAACAAAGAGAACATTCCCGCTTCTACGATTTTTTTGATATCGACTGGGTCCATCCTTATGAAAGTTTTCAAGGCCGGGTACTGGCTCCGTTTTTAGGGAAATTTTATTCCGAAGCCTTAGAGAGCGGGGAAATACAGCTGGCCTATGGCGAAGCAGGATTAAAGGTCATCTATTACGAATTAGAGTTCCCGTTATTATTGAATACGTATGAATATGTCTTTTTGCATGATATCGAAAGACTAAAAAACAAGATCGGCCCCAACAATCAGCTGGTCATTCAATTTTACGGATTAGTCGATACCTTCAAAGAAGTCTCGCTGCATGATGATAAGATAAAATATGATTATATCCGGCACGCGAAAAAGCTGCTGTGGGATTTTATCCAGTCCCATGATGAGATCAAGGCCTTTGTCGATGGAAATCTCTCGTTCTTCAACGCCGCCGGCGGGAACGATGAGAGTATTACGATGCTCGATGAACTGCTATCGAGACAATGTTTTCGTTTGTCGTTCTGGAAAGTGGCATCGGAGGAGTTGAATTACCGAAGATTTTTTACGGTGAACGATATCATCTCTTTAAGAGTAGAGAAAGAAAACGTGTTCCATTATACTCATGGACTTATTTTGCGGTTGATTAAAGAAGATAAGATCCAGGGATTACGTATCGATCATGTTGACGGCCTGTATAATCCCAACGCCTATCTTGCCCGGTTAAAAGCTGAGACGAAAGATGTGTATACGGTCGTCGAAAAGATATCGGCATCCGGCGAACATCTTCCCGAAACCTGGGATATCCAGGGTACGACCGGGTATGATTTTATGAACCGGTTGAATGGATTATTCTGCCAGCCGAAAAACGCCAAAAACCTCCTGAAACTATATTATAAATTTACCGGTTTCCATACTTCTTACGAACGTCTGGTCAGTGAGAAAAAAAGGCTTATTATCGGAAAACATATGGCGGGCGATATCGATAACCTCGCCTATCTTATGAAAAAAGTAGCCGGACGTAACCGCTACGGCCGGGATATTACCCTTTACGGTTTGAAACGGGCGTTGGTGGAGGTAGTGACTTTTTTTCCGGTATACCGCACCTATATCGATCAGGAGCATTTTGAAGGAAAAGACCGTGTATACATGAAAAAAGCGATCGAGAAAGCGCGTTTGAGCGCCCCGGCTTTGGAATATGAACTTAACTTTATCGAGAACTTTTTGCTTTTAAGGCTGATCGATTCGTTGACCGACGAGGAAAAACGGGATTTCTGGCATTTTATTATGCGGTTCCAGCAGATGACTTCGCCGATCATGGCTAAAGGATTCGAAGATACCACGTTTTATACGTACCATAAATTGATCTCGCTTAACGAAGTCGGCGGCGAACCGAACAGTGCCGGGACCATGTTAAGCGAATTTCATGAATTCAACAAATGGCGCAGCACACATATGCTTCATTCGATGAACGCGACCGCCACGCATGATACCAAACGCGGCGAAGACGTACGGGCCCGGATAAACGTATTATCCGAACTCTTTACCGAATGGAAAGGGTACCTGCATGCCTGGAGTAAGATAAACCGTTCCAAAAAACGCAAAATAGACGGTGAATATATGCCGGACGCCAACGATGAGTATTTTATTTATCAGACACTGTTAGGGTCTTACCCTTGTGAGGCAGAGGAGATCGCCGGCTATTCGCGCCGGATAAAAGAGTATATCATCAAAGCGGTAAGAGAAGCGAAAGTGCATAGCGCCTGGGTAAAACCCGATGAAGGATATGAAGAGGTATGCCTCAATTTTATCGATGCGCTTCTTGAAGATAATGAAGCGAACCAGTTTTTACCTTCTTTTTTAAGGTTTCATAAAGTCATCGCTCACTATGGCGTGTTGAATTCTCTCGCTCAAGTCACGATAAAGATGGCCGCGCCCGGCGTCTGCGACTTCTATCAGGGGTCGGAATTATGGGAATTAAGCCTGGTCGATCCCGATAACCGCCGGCCGGTCGATTTTTCAAAAAGGATACAGTATTTACATGAGATAGAAAAAGGGATTAAAGAAGATATCCATAGTCTTATCGGCCGATTAAGGCAAGAGGCGTCAACCGGCAAAATAAAGTTATTTCTTATCTATCAACTCCTGAATCGAAGGCGCCGGTTTCCTGACCTTTTTGAAAAAGGCGAATATATTCCGTTACGGGCCGAAGGTAAATATAAAGAATGTATCGTGGCTTTTGCCCGGAAACATCAAGGGCAATGGGCGATTATCGTGACGAGCCGGTTTACTACCCGTCTTGTCGGCCCGGACGCCTGGCCGTTAGGGGCAAATATATGGGATGATACCGCGGTCTTTTTACCGGAAGGGATCGAAGGGACATTATCCGATTGCATCACTCACCAAGACCGACTGACGGAGAAATCCCTTTTGGTCGCAGATCTGTGTGCCCATTTTCCGGCTGCGGTATTGATCAATACTGGACCATGAACACTCCTTCACATAATACCCAGGGATCTCCTCCGTTATTACTTAAGGTCGCCGGTACGATAGAGGTGATCATTGGCACAGCCGGGACGATTTTCTTTAGTTACGGCTTGTTTACCACTCTGGGCGCGATGATCTTCTCGCCCGGCAGCGAATGTACGCAAAAGTTCGTATGCGCGGCGATTATCCTTTTTTTACCGGGGCCGTTTTTCTTGATCGCCGGGTTAGGTATTCTGGAGAGAGCTTCTTTCGGGCTTACCTTCAACAAGTTTGTAAAGACGATACTGCTTGCGGTTTTCATCGTGTTAGCCATAATCCATATCTATGCGTTCGGGCGATATCCCGAGCGCACGGTATACGAGAGAGCAATCATATATCTGGGATACCTTTTAAGAAATGTTTCCTGGTATGTACTGCTCTTTTTTGCCGTACGATGGTTGTTAAAATATATATATGGTTCTCAAAAAATATTAGACGAATTTTTGAAAAAGAAAGATACCCTTTCGGACATATCGGGCGATTCTATCCATTTGTTCATGAAAAAGCAGAAGGAAAAACAGGAAGAACTGCTCAGGCATCTGGAAGGAAGCCATGCCCCCGATATATGGGGTAACCTTTTCGGAGGATACGCGATATTGATCGGCAGCGTAGGAAGTATCTTCTTTTTTTACGGCCTGGCAAAAGTGATATATTGCGATATGCTGGGGGAAGCCTGCGGGCTTACTATTTATCTGGCGCGTACATATACGACCGCATTTTTCCCGGCCCCGTTCCTGTTCATCGCCGGCAAACGGATCATCAGCGGTACTCCCCGGGCCCTTCTGTATACGGGGATTACTGATGTCGTGTGCTGGCTGTTATTTATCGTTTCCTTTTTTATTTTTCCAGAATACCCGGGACAGATACTTACCGGCGGCCTGTTTGTAGTATTCCCGTTAACCCTCTATTTAGGGTACTCGTTGAAACAAAGAAAGACCTATAAAAGCGAATTCGAAGATATCGCGAAACAACTGCGCGACCTGGAAGCAAAAGTGAATTATAAAGAAACCGAAGAGGAGTATCCCCATGGACCCTGAATATATTCAAAAACTCAATCAGACGATATGCCAGTGCCAGAGGTGCCCGTTAGGGAAGACCAGGACGAAGGCCGTCCCGGGCGAAGGGAGCCTGGAGGCAAAAGTCATGTGTATCGGCGAGGCGCCGGGGGCGTCCGAAGATAAAGAAGGCCGTCCTTTCTGCGGCCGGGCCGGAGGAGTTCTCGATGAGATGCTCGCTCTGGCGGGATTAACGCGCCAAGAAATCTTTATCGGGAATATCCTTAAATGCCGGCCGCCGGATAACCGGAACCCTCACGATGAAGAAATAGCTCTCTGTACTCCTTATCTCGACGCCCAGATCGAATACATCAAGCCTAAGGTCATCTGCTGTTTAGGGAATTTTTCAACCGGCTATATCATGCGTAAATTCGGACTTGCCGCCAAAGTCCAGGGAATCACTAAGATTCACGGTAATATTTTCATCACGACGAGTCCTTACGGGAAAATAAAGATCATGCCGATATTCCATCCGGCGGTAGTCACGTACGATATCAATAAAAAGCCGGTTCTTGCCAACGATTTTCGGATCCTTAAAAACATTCCCAAATAAACCGTCGATAGCCCTTTGTAAAATAGCGTTTAGCGGCTAGCGGTCAGCGAATAGAAATAATCTTTTTTTTTGAGTTGGAAACTATATGCTGTCGACCGTAGACCAGAGACTATTTTAATTCCAGCAGCCCGCAGAGTTCAAGGTGGGGGGTGTGCGGAAAAAAGTCAAACGCCGCCAGGCGTTTTAATCCATAGGAGCCGATCAGGCTTTTGATGTCCCGTATGAACGTGCTCATATCACAGGATACATAGACGATCCGTTTCGGCCTTTTCTTTAAAATGTGTTCACAGACATACGGGCCTAATCCTCGACGCGGCGGGTCGACGATGAGCGTATCGATTGCGGCGGTATCGCCAAGTGAAAACCATTGTTCGCTGGTATAGTGAAATACCGATACATTATCGATCCGGTTGCGGCGGATATTTTCTTCTAAACAGAATACATTGGAAAGCTCCGGTTCGACCGCGATTATCCGGGAAGCTTTTTGGGCAAAAAAAAGGCCGAACGTACCTATCCCAGAGTAAAGATCGACGAGAGTCTCTTTTCCCGATAACGCAAGCCATCCCGATATCGTATCGAACATCGAGGTAAGCGCGTCCCGATTTATCTGGAAAAAAGAATGTACGCCGACCCGGTAGATGACGTTGCCGCATTGTTCGTCGAAATAATCCTGCCCGTAAACCACAGAGATGCGGCCTTTATATTCGCAACTTATTCCGGAAAGAGAAAATTCTTTCGCAATGAGCGGCGCGATACTTCTTATATCGACAGAGGGCTTTTTCATGCTGAGGAGGATGAGCAGTTGGCTTTTAGCATTTTCCCGCAGAGTGATCTCCTCGATTCCCTCTTTTTGCTCTTTATCAAGCAATGCCAGTATCCTGTCTTTACATCGGTTCATTGTGGGGGATATCAGGTGACAATCGGTGACAGGGAGCAGGTGTTCCGGCCGATGCGGGTCATGGTAACCCCATTGAGAAGTACCGTTATCGGGAATAAGTGAGAAGTTCACTTTATTACGGTATCCCCACAAAGAAACAGCCGGTGTAAGTGGGATATCCAAAGGTGCGGTTTTCAGGGTCCGGATATATGTATCACTAAGCTGGGCTTTTTTTATTTCAAGCTGAAACGGGTAGTCAAGATACTGGTAGGGAGCGCATATTTTGTAGTGAGTACAACGCGGGGGTATCCGCCGGGGAGAGGGGGTGAGTATTTCCAGGGTCCTGGCTTCAATATAGGTCTTTTTATCTTTAAGCGGTTCAATAAGAACGGTTTCGCCGGGAGCTCCTTCGTCGGTAAAAACTACTTTCCCTTCGCGGCGGCCTAAAGACCTTCCGGGATACACTATTTTTTCAATAGTCAACGGATACGCCATATTTGGAAACTCCTTTAAAATTAAAGGTTTTTATTGATTCTATTGTACCATAACCGACGGGGGAGCAATAGGTGTTATTTTATGTGAAAAAAATAACAAAATTTATTGACATATATTACATATATGGTATGCTTTAATTAAGTATTGTGAAAATAATAACATATAAGGAGGATAAATGTACAAAAAACCCATTATCCGCTTATCTCGTTACAAAAATGCTTTGTATCGGTTTAAGTCCTTAGGATTGGTCCGTATTTTTTCCGATAACCTTGCTGATGCCGTGGGGGCTACCGCGGTCCAGGTGAGAAAAGATTTTTCGTTTTTTGGCATTACCGGTAATAAACGCGGCGGCTACCTTATTGAGGATCTCTTAAGCAAAGTGAACGAGATCCTGGGGAAAGATAAGATCACTAAAGTGATCGTGGTGGGAGCCGGTCACCTGGGTAGTGCGCTTATGAATTATAAAGGGTTTCCTCAGCTGGGGATACAGATCGCCGCCGGGTTCGATATCGATCCGGTAAAAATAAACCGTAAAGCTCCGATACCGATTTTTCCTCTGGATGAGTTACGTGATTTTATCCGAACACATACAATAAAGGTTGCCGTTATCGCCGTCCCCGATATTGCCGCTCAACAGGTATTCAATATCATGATCTCTGAAGGGATAACCGGCATCGTTAATTTCGCTCCCTTGCGGCTTAAAACCGATAAAAAATGCGCGGTCCATAATGTGAATTTAGGGTTGGAACTGGAGACGATCATTTATTTCGCGAATGCTCTGGAGAAAGAAAATCATGAAGACGGCCACTTTAAGAGCTAAAATCCGGCGGGCATTTTTCGCGATCATCATTTTTTTAGGGGTAACGATCGCGCTTCTGGGTTTTTACGGGGTAGAGAAATTCATCCTCGGACGGACCCAGGAACAGGTGCGCAGTTATCTGAAAACGGTACATACCGTGTTCTATTGGGAACTGAAGATGATGAACGCCGCGTTCGACTTCCTGGATGCTCAGGATAAGCCTGAGATCGTAAAAAAGAAATTAAACCTCGATTATCTCTATATCGTGCCTCGGGAAAGACTGGCCGATATTCCCAGTGAGATCGTAAAAGCCGCGTTAGAACAGAAAAAACCGGTCTCCGCCGTAAGACTTATCGCTTCGGAAGAGTTGAAAAAGATGAACGGGAAACTCTATGAAGATAAGATCCGTATCCCGGTCAAACCGACGCCGAAAGCTCAGGCCTCGACGCGTAAGGAGCTTGATGAAGCGATGGCGTTTGAATGTGCGGTCCCGCTTTTTGACGGGGACGGGGCCTCCTCCGGAGTGATATACGGCGGTAAGATCCTGAACCGGAACTTTACCTTTATTAATAAAGTGAACGACGCAGTATTCGAACGCAAACTGTATGACGGGAAACCGATCGGAACGGTTACGGTGTTCCTTGACGACGTGCGTATTGCGACGAATGTCCTCGATGCCGAAGGACACCGGGCCATCGGAACCAGGGTTTCGGCCGAGGTGTACGAGAAAGTCGTCGGCCGCGGCGAGAAATGGCTTGACCGGGCTTTTGTCGTGACCGACTGGTATCTCACCGCCTATGAACCGATTAAAGATATGCGCGGGAAAACCATAGGTATCTTATATGTAGGTATTTTAGAAAAGCCGTTTTTCTTATTGAGACGGAACATCCTTTTTGTCTTTCTGGGAGTGATCTTGATCGCTTCGCTGCTTGCCAGCGGTCTTTCCTATCTGCTCGCTTCTTCGATTGTCCGGCCGATTTCCGTGTTAAACCGGATGATCAAAAAACTCCATGACGGAGAAGAACATACGCCGCTTGAAGTCGAGGCGTCGGTAAAGGAACTCGACGGCCTGGTCGGTTCATTCAATGATATGGCCGCGAAACTTGCCGAACGGGAAAGGAGTCTTGAGGTCTCTAACGAGAAATTGGCCGCGCTGAATAAGAGTTATCTTGATCTGATCGGGTTCGTTTCTCACGAATTAAAAGGCGTGCTTTCCGGGGCGATCCTGAACGCCTATGCGGTCCGTGACGGATTTCTGGGTATGATCAACTTCAAACAGCGTAAAGCGCTCGATTCGGTGACGAGAAGTCTCGATTATCTCGCGGCACTGGTAAAGAATTTTCTTAATCTGAGCCGGATCGAAAAAGGAGAACTGAATATACATAAAACCGAGATCCTTCTCAAAGAAGATGTGATAAGCGAAGCCTGTGATACGTTCGCCAAACAGGCTGAAGAAAAACAGATGACGATCTCCAACCTCATCGGTCCGAATCAGCAGGTCTATGCCGATTGCGATATGCTGAAAATCGTCGCGAACAATCTTGTGAACAATGCGCTCAAATACGGACGGCCCAAAGGCCGCGTGATCATAAGCGGCAAAAAGAACCCATCCGGTTTTCAGGTGGAAGTGTATAACGACGGCGTGCCGTTAGATGAGTCCGATAAAGAAAAATTGTTCAAAAGGTTTTCCCGTATCCTGCGTCCCCAGATGCAGCGGGAAAAAGGAACGGGACTGGGATTGTTTATTTCCAAAGAGATCGTCGAAAAACACGGCGGGAAAATGTGGGTTGAGCCGAAAGAAGAAGGGAATTCGTTTTTATTTACTATCGCAAAGGAGGAATAAACATGGTGACACCGTTATCGATCATCAAAAAGAAACGTGCCGAAGCAATAGGTAAGATTATCGGCGGGGGATACCTTTCTACCAAACGCGTATATGTGGGGATGGCGACCTGTGAAATAGCCGCGGGTTCTCAGGAAGTGATGGCGGTGTTTAAGAAAGCGATTGAAGAAGGGCTTGCGGATGTGTATCTCAGTCAGAAAGGCTGTGTGGGACGGTGTAACCTGGAACCGACGGTCGAGGTGGTCGAAGAAGGGAAACTGCCCGTCAAGTACGGGAAGATCACTCCGCAAAAAGCCCGGGATATCATCGAACGCCATCTCAAACGAGGCGAGGTGATCGAGGAATGGACTTTGAATAACCTGGAGGCAAAAGCGCAGAAAGGAATCAGGGAGTACGCGGTCACTTTATGTGACGGGCCCGGTTGTATGCATAAAAATTCCAAGAAACTGGCCGAAAAACTTGAACAGGAATTGAAAGAGAAAAACCTCGATGATAAAGTATCGATCACGCTCTCGGGATGCCTGGGGATGTGTGATCACGGCCCGATCATGATCGTGAATCCCGGATATACCATGTACGGTAAAGTGAAAGAAGAGGATATCCCGTCTATCGTAAACGACCATCTTATAAACGGAAGGCCGGTCTCGCGTCTTATCGTCGATGAAGATTACCTGTTTAACCGGTTTTACCGATTTTTCGGTGATGTGAATTTTTTCGGGAAACAGATGCGTATCGCCCTGCGTAATTGCGGGATAAGCGACCCGGAAAGTATCGACGGGTATCTCTCTTTACGGGGATATGAGGCGCTTGCCCATGTATTGACCGAGATGACTCCGCAGGAAGTTATCGATGAAGTGAAGACATCCGGATTACGCGGCCGTGGCGGCGCGGGATTTCCGACCGGGACGAAATGGGAATTTACCCGCCGGGCCCCCGGTGATGAAAAATACGTGATCTGTAATGCCGATGAAGGCGATCCCGGCGCGTTCATGGACCGCAGCGCCATAGAAGGCGATCCGCATACGGTGCTCGAAGGAATGATCATCGGCGGATACGCCGTCGGCGCGCAAAAAGGGATCGTATATATCCGGGCGGAATATCCGCTTGCGATCAAACGTCTGGAAAAAGCGCTTGCTCAGGCGAAAGAACACGGATTCCTGGGTGATAATATTTTAGGTTCTGATTTCTGTTTTCATATCGAGATCAGGCTGGGAGCCGGGGCGTTTGTCTGCGGAGAGGAGACCGCGTTGATTCATTCGATCGAAGGCTCGCGGGGAATGCCGCGGCCCCGTCCGCCGTACCCTTCGATCGAAGGGTTGTTTGGTAAACCGACCTTGATCAATAACGTGGAGACCTGGGCGAATATCCCGGTGATCATACTTGACGGGGCCCGGTGGTTCAGTTCGATCGGAACCGAGACCAGTAAAGGGACTAAAGTGTTTGCTCTGGCGGGTAAGGTAAAAAATACCGGGTTGATCGAAGTGCCGATGGGGATCACCCTGCGACAGTTGATCTTTGATATCGGCGGCGGAGTGTCCGATGGGAAGAAATTCAAAGCGGTCCAGATCGGAGGCCCATCCGGGGGATGTATTACCGAAGAAGATCTGGATACCAAAATAGATTATGAATCGCTCCAGAAAGCCGGCGCGATCATGGGTTCCGGCGGGATGATCGTGATCGATGAGACTTCCTGTATGGTAAGTATCGCTAAGTTCTTTCTCGATTTCACCCAGAACGAATCCTGCGGTAAATGCGTGCCCTGCCGGGAAGGGACAAAAAGGATGCTTGAGATCCTGACCAGGATTACCGAAGGTAAAGGCAAAAAAGGCGATATCGAAAAATTGGAACGGTTAGGGGCAATGATCAAAAAAGCGTCACTGTGCGGGTTAGGGCAATCGGCGCCGAATCCGGTATTGAGTACGATAAGAAATTTCCGCAAGGAGTATGAAGAGCATATTTATGAAAAAAAATGCGCTGCCGGTGAATGTAAAGCATTGATCGACTACCGGATCACGGACAAATGCGTCGGATGCGGGGCCTGTAAACGGATCTGTCCGGTCTCGGCGATCAATGGCGCGCCGAAAGAGGCGCACGTAATCGATCAGGCTCAATGTACCCGTTGTGGGCTGTGTTTTGATACCTGTAAGTTCGATGCCATAGCGAAAGGATAAAGGAGGAATATCATGCGCGTTACAGAAATGATCACGATATATATCAATAATAAACCGTACGAGGTTTCGTCCGGCCAGACCATCATGCAGGCGGCCGATAGCGTGGGGTTCCGTATCCCGCGGTTGTGTTACCATCCTAAACTTTCCATCGAAGGGGCATGCCGGGTATGTATTGTCGAGGTGGAAGGGATCCGTAATTATGTCGCCTCCTGCGCCTATCCGATTACTCCCGGCATGAAGATAAAGACTAATTCTAGAGAATTAAGGCAGGCCCGGCGTGATATCGTAGAGCTTATTCTGGATAACCATCCTCAGGATTGTCATACTTGTGAACGTGACGGTATCTGTGAATTGCAGCGGTTAGCTTATTCGATGGGTATCCGTCATCGTCATTTCGAAGGGGAAAGGAAACATTACGAGAAAGACCTTTCTTCGTCTTCGGTCATACGTGACCCCGATAAATGCATCCTTTGCGGTAGGTGCGTGCGGATCTGTTCGGAGATCCAGAAAGTGAACGCGTTACGGTATGCTCATCGCGGGTTTAAAACCGTGGTCATGCCGGCGTACGATCTCCCGTTTGCCGAAAGCGTGTGTACTGCCTGCGGCCAATGTATCAATGTGTGCCCGACCGCGGCGTTTGTGGAAAAGAACTATACTCAGGAACTGTTTGATAAACTTCAGGATTCGGCGTTGATCAAAGTCGCCCAGATCGCTCCTTCAGTCCGGGCCGCGATCGGCGAGGCGTTCGGACTTGGACCCGGCCGGGCGATGGAAAAAGAGTCGGCCGCGGCGATGCGCCGGTTAGGGTTTGATTATGTGTTCGATACCCAGTTCGGCGCGGACCTGACGATCATGGAGGAAGCCAGCGAATTTTTAGAAAGAATACAGTCAAACGGTAAACTGCCGATGATCACTTCCTGTTCAAGCGCCTGGATGAAATGTATGGAACAGTTTTATCCCGATCTGATCGAGAACGTCTCTACTTGTAAATCGCCGATGTCGATGACCGGCGCGCTTACCAAAACGTTTTTTGCCGAAAAGATCAAAGCCGACCCTGCCAGGATATTCAGCGTAGCGATCATGTGCTGTACGGCAAAAAAATACGAAGCGGCCCGTCCGGAATTACGCGTCAATGATCTTGCGGCGGTCGATCTGGTGGTGACTACCCGTGAATTCGCCTGGATGGTAAAATCCGCGGGCATAGATTTCCTGCATCTTCAGGGCGAAGAGTTCGACGCTCCGTTAGGGCTTTCTTCCGGAGCCGGGACTATTTTCGGGGTGACCGGAGGAGTGATGGAAGCGGCGATCCGGACGGCATACGAGCTTTATACCGGAGATACCTTGATCGATATCGAGGTAGAAGATATTCGGGGGTTTGCCGGGATCAAAGAAGGAAAAGTGATGATGGACGGCAGAGAGATCAGAGTCGCGGTCGCTCATGGGTTAGGGAACGCCTGCAATCTTCTGGATCTGGTAAGAAAAGAACCGGACCGGTACCATTTTATCGAAATAATGGGGTGTCCGGGCGGATGTATCGGCGGCGGCGGCCAGCCGTATGCCGGTTCTAATTCGATACCGCTGGACCAGGAGTGCCTGAAAAAACGCGCCGAGGCGCTGTATGGCCTTGACCGGGATAAGACGATCCGGCGCAGCCATGAAAATCCCGAAATACAGAAATTGTACCGGGAATATCTGGGGCGTCCGTTAAGCCCGCTTTCTCATAAACTGTTACATACTCATTATCGTCCGAAAGAGCCGCGGGGGATCATCCCCCAGGAAATAAAGGCCCGTTAATTGAGAAGGAGATGAACATGGATACGCATGTCGATGAGCGAAAAAACGAACTGATCGAATATATGGAGAAAACCAAAAAACAGAGCCATCCGGAATCTTGTCTGATCGCGATACTTCACAAAGCTCAACAGCTTTACGGGTATTTAAGCAAAGAAGTCATGGATGAGGTGGCGACTACGATGAATATCCCTACCGCTCATATCTGGGGGGTCGCGACGTTTTACCATTATTTTAATCTCGCCCCTCAAGGAGCTCATACTATTTACGTATGTCTTGGTACGGCATGTTTTGTGAAAGGTGCCGGTAAGGTATTGGATGCCGTGAAAGAAGAATTGAAGATATCGGTGGGAGAGACGACACCGGATAATCTGTTTTCGTTGAGAGAGACCAGATGTTTGGGCGCCTGCGGCCTGGCGCCGGTGATCATGGTCGATGATAAGATGTACGGAGAACTCACGCCGAAAAAGGCGGTAGAAATACTGAGAAGTTATAAAAAATAGAGGAGGAAATAATGAGAAATAAAACATCTTTAAGTAACCGGTTGCATATCGGTTTGTTCGGCCGGCGCAACGTGGGTAAATCGACCTTGATCAATGCGTTTACCGGTCAGAATATCGCGATCGTCTCCGATGTCCCCGGTACGACTACCGATCCGGTCTATAAGGCGATGGAGCTTCATGATATCGGGCCGGTAGTGCTTATCGATACCGGAGGAATCGACGATGAAGGGCCTCTGGGGCAGGCCCGGGTAAAAAAAGCGTATAAGGTGCTTCACAAGACCGATCTTGCGCTTCTGGTCGTGGATAAGACTATCGGTTTGTCGGGACCGGAAGAGGCGTTACTTAAAGAAATAAAGAAATGCCATATTCCCGTACTGGTCGTCCTCAATAAAAGCGATCTTAATCGTTCAAACGAGGAGTTGATCGAAACGCTCACTTCAGAGAAACGGCCATATATCGAGGTCAGCGCTCTGAAAAAAAACGGGATCGATACGTTAAGAGAGATGATCGTGAAGATGACTCCCTCAGATTTTGAACGGAAGAGGATCTTAAGCGACCTTGTACGGACAAAAGATACCGTGGTCATTGTCGCGCCTTTGGATATGGAAGCGCCTAAGGGGAGGTTGAAAGTGCCGCAGGTACAGACCATCAGAGACCTTCTTGACCATAACTGTACGACTATCGTGGTGAAGGAAACGGAACTGCCCGGGGTATTGGAAAATCTGAAAGAAAAACCGGCACTGGCTATCGTTGAATCTCAGATCTATGGTACAATAAAAGATATTTTACCCGAAGATATTCCGCTCACATCGTTTTCGGTTCTCTATGCCCGATATAAAGGAGAACTGGATATCCTTGCTGCCGGGATACAAGCGATAGAGAACCTTAAAGCGAACGATAGGGTATTGATCGCGGAAGCCTGTACTCATCATCCTATCGGCGACGATATCGGCCGGGTAGTGATTCCCCGGCTTCTGAATGAGCCGTTTAAAGAAAAAGGTGAAGGGGTGATCATCGATCATTCCGTGGGGTATGATTTCCCGGATGATCTTAAAAAATATAAATTGATCATCCATTGCGGCGGATGTATGCTCAACTGCCGGGATATGCTTTCCCGGTTAGAAACCGCCCGCGTCCAGGGGGTCCCGATTACGAATTACGGGATGGTGATCGCTTATATGCACGGGATTCTGGAAAGAGCGGTCAAACCGTTTCAAAATAGGCCAGAACAGGTACCCGTTTCTGTATAAAGCAGGTACATAAAAAGGAGGTTGATGATGGCTCAAAAGATTCTCATTATCGATGATGACGCCGATTTTGCCGATGCGATGAAGACGTTGCTGGAGGTAAAAGGGTATACGGTGAATACCGCCCTAAACGGCGAAGAAGGAGTGAAGAAAGCCAAAGCGGATGCTCCCGATCTGATCCTTTTGGACGTGATGATGACTCATAAGACCGAAGGGTTCGATGTTTCCCGTTCTCTGCATGACGATGAAAAGACCAAGACCATTCCGGTAGTCCTGGTCACCGGGATCAGAAAAGATATGAACCTGGGATTTAAGTTTGAACCGGATAACGATTGGCTGCCGGTAAAAGCGGTTCTGGAAAAACCGGTAAAACCGGAAGTATTGATCAAGACGGTACAGGAGAATATAAGAAAATAACCGTTATGGAAAAAAGAAACGGTTTTATCGGCCAGGTTCCTGCTTTTCACAAAGCGGAAATAGACCGTTTATTTGAGGAAAGTTCCGGAAACCTTTTTTTCATCCGCAGTAATGAAGTATCTGCCCGGATCTTTTCGGATACAGTATATATCCGGGGTATTATCGAGTTTTCCAGTTTCTGCGTGCGTAATTGCCGGTATTGCGGGTTGCGGCAGAACAATACGAATATCGCGCGGTATCGGATGACGCCGCAGGCGATCGTCGCGGCCGTGGAAAAAATAGCCGCCAGCCGGGTCAAAACGGTCGTGCTTCAATCGGGAGACGATTTTTATTACAGCCGCAAGATGCTCGGCCAGATCATTTCTCGGATTAAACGTAACCATCCGGAGATGGCCGTTACGTTATCGGTAGGGGAACGCTCCCGGGATGACTACCGGGCGTTTCGTGATTCGGGCGCGGACCGGTATCTTTTAAAACATGAGACGATCAACGACACATTATATGCGCGTGTACATCCCGGGCAATCGCTTAAAAACCGGATCGGGATTTTAGAGTATTTACGTAAGATAGGGTTTCAGGTCGGGGCCGGCTGTATTATCGGATTGCCCGGCCACACGCGGGAAGACCTGGTAAACGAGATCATTTTTTTAAACGATTTTCAGCCGGATATGATCGGGATCAGCCCGTTTATTCCTCAAAAAGATACCCCGTTACAGGCCCGGGTTTCCCCGGCCATCGAGCTGGTGTTCCGTATGGCGGCGTTGGCGCGTCTTGCGGTCCCGGGAGCGTATATCCCGGCGACTACGGCATTGGCGACTCTCGGCGGGAATAAAGCGCAATCTGAAATATTACGAGCAGGGGCAAACGTAGTGATGGTGAATTTTACGCCGGAGGAGTTTTCTCGACAATACGTTATTTATGATCATAAAGCCGAAATAGACTTGAAATGTGCGTGTAAAGTCATCCATAGTGCCGGTAAAAAGGTTTCGTTTGCCCGTGCCGATTCGATCCTTATGTATCCCCCGGCAGAAAGAGTATAATCGTTTGTAATAAACCGGTGATTAGGCTATAATGTCTCGCTATGAAATATGAACACGCTTTATTCGTCAACCCTTATGTCGAACGTTCCGCGACGAGCGCGATGATGCTTTTCCCCCCGACCGGCCTTGAGTATGTCGCGACCAACGCCCGAGAATGCGTGGAACGGGTGAGCCTTTTGGACCTGCGTTATGAAAAGGAACTCTCTTATACCGAACATCTGGTCGATTTTATCAAACGTGACGTCGATTTCGTCGGTGTCGGTATCGGTTGGGACCGCCAGCTCGATCAGATTTTCGATATGATCAATCATTTTCCCAAAAATGTCCCGGTAGTCGTCGGCGGTTATACCGCGACCGAACGAGTCCTGGAGATATTCAATAATTGTCCCGGCGTGGACGTAGTGGTCCGCGGTGAAGGAGAAGAGACGATAAAAGAACTCCTGAACGGTGTGCCGTATCCGGAAATAAAAGGGATATCCTACCGCCAACACGGCCAGATCATCCATAACGATCATCGGCCTTTACCGGGCGTCGATGCCTATACCGCTCCCGACCGGACTTTGCGTCATAATGATTACCGGCTTACCTTGAACGGGATCAATGTCGCAAACTTGAATTTTGATACCGTATTGACCGCGCGCGGGTGCCCGTTTAATTGTAAGTTCTGTACGTTTACGTTAAACCCGTTAGGACAGAAACGGGAATATTCGGCGCGTGATGTAAATTCGGTGCTCGATGAGATCGAAAAAATTCCCGCATCGATCGTCCTGTTCAGCGATGAAAACGTATCTATCGATCCACGCAGGCTTGAGGCGATCTGTGACGGTATTATTGCCCGCGGGATAAAGAAAAAATTCATGGCGCAAAGCCGGATCGAACTTGCCCGGAACCCGGCCCTTCTTGAAAAAATGGTGAAAGCCGGGTTTAAAGCGTTACTTATCGGGGTCGAATCGCCGCATGACCGGATCTTAAAACAACTCGATAAAGGGTTCGATTCGGCGACTGTCCGCGCATATTTTAAAGTACTTACCCGGTATCCTATTTATTATCACGGTTATTTTATCTACGGGAACATCACCGAAACCGAAGAAGAGATGTTGTATATCGCCCAGTTTGCCAAAGAGATCGGTGTCGATTCGATCACTTTTCTAAAATTACGTATCGAAAAGTTTTCACTGTTGAGAAATCTGGTAGAGGCAACTCCCGGTTATCATATCGGGACAAACGGGGTAGTCTATTCCGATCAATATCCTTATGATTATCTTAAAAAAATAGGCCGGAAAATAAAGTTCTCTTTCTATACTCCGGGCCGGTTCATCCACATCTTGAAAAAATGCCACCAGATCGGTTTTTTTACTCCGAAAGAATATCTTTCGATGCTGGCCATGTTTCCTAAGGTGATGGCCGGGGTATTTGCCCGTGAGATCAAACGCGGCCGCCTGTTCGATTCCCTCAAACGCACCTTCATCCGCAATAACTAACTTCCGTCTGAAGTCACACGACACACGCCCGCCTGCCCTCCTGTAAGTCAGGAGCGGGCAGGTCACATAGTCATATGTCTAATATAAATGACCAATGCAAAATTAGCATTTAGCAATTATCAGTTTAAAATCCTGAGGTTTCCTTCTTATCCTTTCTTTCATTGATAAATGCTCGTTGTTGATTGGCCATTGCTAATTTTCTATTTCACTCTATCCGTTCCCCACTGTACTCTATGTTCGGAGATTCCGCGTTGCGCGTTGCGTTCTCCCCGACACCCTATACCCGATACCCTGCACCCTGTTTCCCTCCGCTATTTGAACGGGCAGAACGGGGAAACGAGCTAACTCGACTGAAGACCATCGACTGTCGACTATTGACTAACGACTATCCAGTTATCGGTTGCACTTTTTTTTAATGTGTGTGATAATACGCAGAAAAGGACAGGAACCGTATATTTTCATGAGACGATTCATCCCCCTAGCGATATGGATTATTTTATCCGCAGGTTTCCTTTCCGGTTGTACCCGCACATCCGACGAAGCGGGTATGCGTAAAGGAGAAAAACTTGTATACGATATAAAACCGGCCGGGAGCGCGGTGTATCATGACCGCGGGATCGTCGAGCGAGCCGGTAAAAAGATGCATCTGACCGTTTTTAAGGCGGATATCCTGGGATTTCATGATACCGAAAATATCTACAGTGACCAGGAGACTATGTTGCCGCTCTACGTCGACCGTGAGGTATCGCTGTGGCTCAAGAAAGAAAAGATAATCGAAGAATACGATCAGGAACATTTCATTTTGACCGTCACAAAATACCGGGGCGATAAGAAGATCTCCGAACGTACACTTAAAAAAACCGGCCCGATACATAATGCCGTTTTGTTGCCGTTTCTGTTACGCGGGTATCAGGATTTCCCTGACGGGTGGGAGATGCCGGTGCGATTGACTAAAGATTTCAATGTGCAGTTTGAGGGGCGTGAGGTGGTCACCGTGCCCGCCGGAAAATTCGATGCCTACCATTTTAAAAGTTCGGGCAACACCTTCGAAGCCTGGATCAGCAGTGACACCCGGCGTATTCCGCTTAGAATCCGCGGATTAGGTAAATTAGGGTATTCGTTAGAGCTCAAAGGGTATTCTGTAAAATAAGGTGATGAACATATCCGGGATTTTAAGTTATAATGCTTTTACGGGAGAACACTGATGTGGTATAGATGGTTTCCCTGGCGGTTCATTGTCCGCCGGGTCGCTTTAAAACGCGGATTTTTTGATCCGATATCGCTGATGAGCCGGCTTTCCCGGTTCGCTCAGCCTTCGGAAGTCGCGGTCCCTATCGAAGTGTTACGGATCGGCGCGGTCTTACAGGCCCGCGGCCTGATCAACAGCCAGGCGATACAGCATAATCTTGATTGGATCTGGCCGTACTGGGTCGAAAAACAGTTTAATCCCCGTTCGGAATCGTTCGTACCGCGGGCGTTTTCGCTTACGCATATCAATCTTACCCATCGTAACTGGACCGCGGTAGGTATCCCGGGACTGAAAGAGTTCCCGTTAATAGATCCCCGGGGACTGGTCACGCCGTTTTTTGACGGCTGGTCGTTGGATGCCTGGCTGATCACCGATGAGAGCCAGCTTATCCCTTCGCGTTGCCCGAAAAGTTCTCAACGATTGCATATTGATGAGGGCCTTTACGTGACGACCGAAAGTGTATGGTCGGATTTAGAGATACGTTCGCGCGTACAGGTAACGGTAAAAGAAGACCGTCCGGTATGTTCGGTCCAATGGCAGGCGCGCAGTTCAAGAAAAGGGTGGTTTATCGTCTCGTTACGTCCTTATAACCCGGAAGGAGTAAGTTTTATCCATCAGATAAAATATTATCCCGGAGAAAAACGCTGGTTGATCAATAATAAACATTCTCTTTATTTTACCGTCCCTTTTGACGCTCATGTGTTCTCTACCTACCGGGAAGGGGATGTGTACCATCATCTTTTTGATAAGGAAAGCCGGCTGCGGGCAAATTGTGAAGTCGGCATGGCAACGGCCGCGGGGATCTTTGAGATCGACCCGTCACGTATACGGCAGATCGGGGTCGATGTGCCACTCGCAAAAAAACCGGGAAAATTCAACCGTTCTTCGGCAAAAACCAAATATCTTTCTTTCAATTGGACGGAAAGTTTTAAAAATACATGCCGCCTGAACGTCCCGGACGAAAAATTTCAGTTCTTATTCGACGCGGCATTACGTACGATCCTGCTCCATACGCCCGATGAGGTGTATCCCGGCCCGTATACGTACCGTCATTTCTGGTTCCGGGATGCGGCGTTTATTCTGCAGGCGATGTTATCCTGCGGATTTCATGATGTAGCCGAACGAGTCATCGATATTTCGATCACCCGTCAAAAACCGAACGGATATTTTGAATCTCAGGAAGGCGAATGGGATTCTAACGGTCAGGTGTTATGGGCGATCGAACGGTTCTGTGAATTGACCGGCCGCCCTCCGCGGGTCCAATGGAAAGACGCGATCCGCCGGGCCGCCGAATGGATCCAGAAGAAACGGGTTTCCCGAAAGTTGGATCTCCCTCATGCCGGTCTTCTTCCTTCGGGATTCAGTGCCGAACATCTGGGCCCGAGCGATTACTATTACTGGGACGATTTCTGGGGAGTCGCGGGCCTGCGCGCGGCCGGATATCTTCTTGATCGGTTAGGACAAACCCGCCGGGCCGAAAATTTCGTGCAGGAAGCGGGATCGCTTATGTATTCGATCGAGAAAAGCCTCCAGAAAGCTTCCTTCCGGCTTAAGAGTAACGCGATGCCGGCGTCTCCTTACCGGCGGATGGATTCGGGAGCGATCGGTTCGATCGCCGCCGGATATCCCTTACAGTTATGGGACGGGAAAGACGAACGGATTAAAGAAACGTTAGAATATCTTCTGCACCATTGTTGCGTGTCGGGCGGGTTTTTTCATGATATGAGCCATTCCGGGATAAATCCTTACCTGACGTTACATATCGCCCAGGCTCTCCTGCGCGCGGGTGATGCCCGGTATCTTGACTTGATGAACGTGGTTGCCGACCTTGCTTCACCGACCGGTCAGTGGCCGGAAGCGGTCCATCCGCGTACCAGAGGCGGATGTATGGGAGACGGTGAACATGTCTGGGCGGTTGCCGAATGGGTGATGATGATACGTAATTGTTTTATCCGGGGAGAACGCGCCCGGAATAAACTCATTCTCCTGGCTGGGATCCCGCCGCAATGGTTTAAATCTCCCGGAAAATTTTCGTTAGGCCCGGTATGGACATCGTACGGGAAAGCCGAGATCAAGGCTGAATCCGACGGCCGGTGCGTACGCGTTCATTTTAAAAGAGAATGGCACGGTATTTCCCCGGCGGTAGAGATCCATCTGCGCGGATATCCTGTACGAGCGGTCGGTGAGACCGAGGAAACAATCGAGATCCCTCTCTAGAATATTTCAAAACCATGAACAAGATAAAAAAAACAGTGTTAAGTATAAGTATCATCACGGTATTGATCCTTGGTGTGCGTTATCTTTCGATTCATCCGCTGGATGTGCATCAGGCTCGCGATACCCTGGGAGGGTTTATTGGCCGGTTCGGGCTATGGGGCGGAGCGGTCTATGTATTGATCTACGCGCTCAATACGGTGACGATGTTCCCGCCGATCGCGTTGGTCGCGTTCATCGCGGGATTTTTGTTCGGGAAAGTGTGGGGCGGAGTGTACCTTTTTTCCGGAGCGATCCTGGGGACCAGCGTTACTTTTTTTATCGCCCGGGGATTGGGCCGCTCCTTGATAGAAAAACTATTACGCGGCCGCGGCAAAAAAGTCGATGAACTTTTGCGGAAAAAAGGGTTTTCCACAGTCTTGTTCCTGCGATTGATACCGGTAATCCCTTATGAAGTCCTTAATTATCTCAGCGGACTTTCTTCCATGAAGTTCCGTCATTATTTCACCGCGACCCTTCTGGGATCGATCCCCTGGGTGGTCGCGATCGTCTATTTTGGAGAAAAAGCCAGTCAGATCAGAGATATGAAAGATATCCTTTCCGGTGAATTCCTGGGTGCGGCGGCGTTGATGTTACTCATTGCCGGGGTACCTTTTTTCTATACAATAGTGAAAAAGATGAATAGGAAAAAAAGAGCTATCGATGTGATCATTTTCGATTTTGACGGTACCCTTGTTGATTCACGCGAGGACATTGTCAGGAGCGTGAATCACACGTTACGCACCCTCGGGCGCCCGGAAAAATCGCGTGAAGAAATCGTCTCTTATATCGGTACCGGAGCGCGGGACCTGATCAGACAGGTGTTAGAAAACGGGGATGATGAAGAGATCGACCGGGGATTAAGGATATTCAGCGAATATTTCCGGGCTCATTCATATGACCATACCCGGCTTTATCCGGGAGTACAAGAGACGCTCGAGCATTTTAGGAATAAGACCCTTCTTATTGTGACCAACCGGCGGCGGGAAATGGCCGAAGGGACGTTACAGGCAATGGGTATCGCTCACTATTTTCGGGATATTGTCGGAGGCGATGATGAACATTGCCTGAAACCTTCCGGTTGTCCGGTAAACCGCGCGCTGGAGAAATCGCCTTATCCTCACGCAAGATGCCTCATGGTCGGAGACATGAACCTCGATGTGTCCAGCGGTAAAGGTGCCGGGATCCTGACCTGCGCGGTGACCTATGGAATAGGTAAAAAAGAAGACATTTTACTTGCCGGACCGGACTATATTATCGATACCCTTGCCGAATTGAAAAAAATCATCCAATAACCGGAAAATCCGGCAAAAACACCGCATATTCTTAAAAAAACTACCCCGAAGCTCTTGAATTTACCGGGAAAATAAGTTATACATTAAGGGTTACGAAGATCGTCACGGAACACACTGTATAAAAATCGGGTACGGAAATACGCGAGAAACCGGATGTATTGTTCTGCGTGAATACGAGAGGGGACTGTCCGGACAGAGCTGTTTTACCGGACCGGTAACGACATGAAGGGTAGTTATGGATATTAACAAAGTATTTCAAGCGGTTACCCAACGCGGAGCCTCAGACCTGCATTTATGTGTCGGATTACCGCCGATCATCCGCCTGCATGGTGATTTAAAACATTTAAGCGACCGGCCCCTGGCCGACAGTGATGTCGGCGGGCTGTTAAAAGAGATATTAACTGTCGAACAGGAAAACCAGATACGGTCCGGCAAAGAGATGGATATTGCCGGAGAGATAAAAGGTGCTGGACGGTTCCGGGTCCATATTTATCGTGACCGGAAAGGGATCTGCGCGGCGTTTCGTTTGATCCCGGGGATCCTCCAGTCTTTTGAAGAACTGGGGTTGCCGGACGCGATCGATAAGACCTGTTGGTTACCGAACGGGATGGTGATCATCGCCGGCCCGGCCGGTTCCGGTAAAAGTACGACGTTAGCTTCGATCATCGACCGGATCAATCACCAGCGTAGTTGTCATATCATTACCTTGGAAGACCCGATCGAATTTATCCATACCCATAAAAGAGCGGTGGTAAACCAGAGACAGATAGGTACACACGTGCGATCTTTTTCGGCGGGATTACGCAGTGCCTTGAGGGAAGACCCTGATGTGATCCTTGTCGGTGAGATGAGGGATCTTGAGACTATCCGTATGGCTATTTCCGCAGCCGAAACCGGGCACCTGGTATTTGCTACGCTGCATACCCGGGATGCCGCTCAATCGGTCAACCGGGTTATCGATGTATTTCCTTCACAACAACAGGAACAGATCCGGGTACAACTAAGTGATTCTCTGCATATGGTGGTATCGCAATTGTTAATCCCGGCAAGAGACGGCGGGCGTCGTTATCTTGCCACGGAAGTGCTCATGGTCAATAGTGCCGTCCGGCATCTGATCCGGGGGAAAAAAGCGTACCAGATAAAAGCCGCTATTGAAAACGGGAAACGGGAAGGGATGCATACTTTTGAAGATTCTCTTCACTATCTGTTCCGGCAAGGCAAAGTGAGCGAACAAGCATTACGGTACTGTCACGATGCCGCCCAGATCGTCAATAACCTCAAACAGAAATTAGACCAGCCTATCGAATCTTCAGGTTACGATTTCAATTAATCCCTTTTTTTCTGGGTTTTTCGAAGTATACAATACCTCTGGATGAGAGGATTATCGCGATGTATAATATTTGAAAAAGGAGACAGGATGTTTTCAAGGCCTATACGTATATTAGTCGTCGATGACGACCCGGAATTCCGGCATCTTTTAAAAGAAAACCTGCATCGGGCAGGTAATTGCCGGGTGATTACCGAAAAAGGAGCCTCCATGGGCGGGTGGATCGCCCGGTGTCCCTGGCATAAACCGGATGTGATATTGCTGGATATCCGGATGCCCAAGACCAACGGCCTGGAACTGTTAAAGATATTGAAAACGCATCATAATACCAGTGATATCCCGGTGATCATGCTTACCGCGGTTGATGATGACATCATCCGCAGTGAAGCTCAGTCTCTTCGTTGTGCGGATTATATCGTAAAACCTATTCCTACCGCGGACCTGGTCGAACGTATAGAGAAAATATTACCGCCGGCACCTCCCGCCCAGGAGAAAGAACCAACCCCTTAACATAAGTCTACAGCTTCTATCCTGGAGTACTCCGTTCACGTAGCGGATAGAGTAAAATCCTAAAATCTAAGCACTAAACTCTAAACAAATCTAAAGCTCTAAATTCAAACCAGATATCTGTTCTTATGGTTAGGATTTTAAATCGTGTGACATGTGACGTGTGTCTATGTGACTTTATAATTTAAGGGAGTATGTTCTTTAAAGTAAATTACTTGCCAGTTCCGCCAGTTCCGAACGTTCGCCTTTTTCCAGATTGATGTGCGTGTAAAGTTCCTGCCCCTTCATCTTGGCCATAAGGTAACTTAGGCCGTTTGAGAACGTGTTAAGATAAGGATGGTCGATCTGAAAAATATCGCCGGTAAATATCATCTTTGTATTCTCGCCGGCTCGGGTGATGATCGTTTTGATCTCATGAGGAGTAAGGTTCTGGGCTTCATCGACAATGAAAAAGACGTCGACCAGGCTTCTGCCGCGGATATACGCGAGCGGGGTGATGAGCAGTTGTTCGGATTCAAGCAGTTTCTGGATCTGACGGTCTTTCGAGGCCGAAGAAAAATATTTATGCTGGATCACGCCCAGGTTATCATACAGCGGTTGCATATACGGTTCCATCTTGGACTGAATATCTCCGGGTAAAAATCCCAGGTCTTTGTTGCTTAACGGCACTACCGGCCGGGCGATAAATATCTGACGATAGTTTTTCTGGTTCGCCAGCGCCGCTGCCAGCGCCAGAAGAGTCTTCCCGGTCCCGGCTTTTCCCGAAATACTTACCAGGCGGATATCGGTATTAAGTAACGCATATAACGCGAACGTCTGTTCGGCATTACGGGGAGAAATCCCGTAGGCATCGGTTTTCTGGACCCGTTTGATCATTTGGGTCGGGGCATGGAATATTCCCAGAGCCGATTGTTTCCCGTTACGTAAAATAATAAATTCGTTAGGAAGAAGGTCTTTATTTAAAGGGACGTCTTTTACGGGTACCATAAACGGTTTTTTGTAGAGTTGAGCGATGATCTCGGCGGAGACATTCTCTTCAATACGGTACCCCAGGTAAAGTTCGGAAATATCTTTGATATGATCGGTCGTATAATCTCCGGCATGCAGGCCCATGGATTTCGCTTTCATCCGCAGATTCAGGTCTTTGGTGACCAGGATCACCGGCGTGCCGGGATGGTCCTGAGAGAGCCGGTAGGCGATGTGGAGGATATGGTGATCGGGATTCTGGGGAGAAAAATTAAACGCGAATTCGTTTGAGAATTCCTGATCGACTTTGATGATGATATTGCCTTTATCGGGCCCGATCGGTACCCCTTCCCCGAAAAGTTTGTCGGCACTTAACGCGTCGATTGCCCGTAAAAATCCCCGGGCATGGACGTTGATCAATTCGTTCCCTTTTTTGAACCGGTCGAGTTCTTCAAGGACCGGGATGGGGATGACGACGTCATTATCGGCAAATTGGTAGATACAGGAAGAATCGTGGAGGATGACGTTGGTATCTATGACAAAGAATTTTTTTCGGGATTCAGCCATGGGTATTTTAAAACGGTTCGGTAACTACCTTTCTTCTTTATTATACTTGATTGTAAAAACAGTGTCAAAATTTCTCTCTTCCGGCCCAGAAAATGTTCTTGACAGGTATGCTTTTGTCAGGATGATTTTGTTTTGATTTTTGCCGCGCCGGAGTAAAATTTTAAAAATACAGTGAGGTATTGACTGAAACCATTTTTATTTATATTATTAAACTGATACGTATTGGTCGACTATCACAGGAATAAACTAAATAACCAATGAAGACTTTGCCCGGGGAAGCAAAGTCTTTTTTTATTTTGTCGCCGGTTGAAAAAACAGGAGTAGTTACGTATGAAAAGAGAAAAAATAAGAAAAATGTATGGAGCCGGGATAAAATCGTGGGCTGACGATGACCGTCCACGTGAACGCTTGTTAAAGTATGGAGAACATACTCTTTCTGATGCGGAGTTGTTAGCAATCCTTCTGGGAAATGGGACAAAAGGGGTGAGCGCATTGGACCTGGCTCGTCGGATCATGCAGGAATTTCAGGGATTTCGTAATATGGCGCATATCGATTTTTCGCGTTGGCAGGCGGTCAAAGGGCTGGGGAAAGCAAAGATCACCCGGATAAGAGCGGCGTTAGAGATATCCCGGCGGTTTATTGCCGGGAAAAACAAAGATCGGCCTCAGATAAAATCCTCAAAAGATATCTCCCGGTTATTGATGCCTCGTCTGCGGGATTTAAAAAAGGAAGTATTTAAAATAATACTTCTTGATAGCCGGAACCGGGTGATTGAAATAATCGAGGCTACCGAAGGAACGGTGAACCATGTCCAGCCGATATTGCGTGAGATCTTTCAGAAGGCCATTGAATACTTTGCTGTTGCTGTTATTTGTGTTCATAACCACCCTTCCGGAAATCCTCAGCCCAGCGAAGAGGACCGGGATTTCACCGCGGCATTAACAAAAGCCGGAGACGCATTACAGATAAAAGTATTAGACCACATCATTATCGGCGACGATGTGTATTATAGCTTTATTGACCGCGGCTTACTCTGACCGTTATTCCCCCTATATCACACCTCGTAGGTGTGATATAGGGGAGGGAAAAGGAAAGGAGTAAATATGTCTTTAGTGAATGAGGGCGTATATCACGTTTTTACAAAAAGCATTGCTGGTTTTAGGATATTTAACAATCTGCGTGATTATATGCGTATAGAAGGATTGATTTTATATTATCAGAATAGTATCAATATAAGGTTTTCTTATAGAGATCGGTTTACGCGACAGAAAAGTAGCCTTGTAGGGGGGATCGAGTCAACTAATCCCGAAGAGAAAATTGTAAATATTATTGCTTACTGTATTATGCCGACTCACTTGCATTTTATTCTCAAACAATTAAAAGAACATGGTATCTCAGCATTTATGGGTAAGATACTAAATAGCTATTCTAAGTATTTCAACACTAAATATAAACGAAAAGGGCCGTTGTGGGAAGGAAGGTTTAAAAGGGTGCTTGTAGAGAGTGACGAACAATTATTGCATCTGACTCGCTATGTTCATCTTAATCCGGTCACTGCTGGATTTATCAATAATCCAGAAGATTGGTCTGCTTCTTCTTATCGAGAATATGTTTTCCGTAAATTTCAGAAAGAGAAGATCTGCCAGTATCAGGATTTATTGGCAATCAAGCCGACAAGATATCGCCAGTTTGTAGAAGGAAGGATCTCTTATCAGCGTCAATTAGCGAAGATAAAAGATTTTCTTTTTGATTAAATGGTTTTAACCGCATATCACACCTACGAGGTGTGATATGGTTAGATGGAGGTTAGTCGTCAAAGTCAAGTAATTTGGCAAGAGGGATTTTGAAGGCTTTGGCGATTTTTCCCAGAGTGCTGAGTTTCACGTCGCAGGGATTTTTACTTTCCAGCCGTTGAATATGTTTGTATTCTATGTTGGCGCGTTCAGCAAGCTTCTGCTGAGTGTACCCGTGTTTTTTACGGAGTGCCCGCAAACGTTTCGCGTAATTTACCCGAATGTCTTTCTCCATAACGATATAAAGGTAACATAAAATTTACTATATTGACACCTTATGCGTAAGGTGGTATACTTTGATTGGTGCCCGGGATATCCAGAGGTTTTGGATGCAGATCAAGCAGGGCAAATCAGTCATATCGATTGTCGATGACGATGATCTCTTACGCTATTGTTTAAACCTGATTCTCCAGAGGCGGGGATTCTCTATCAAAGAAGCTAAGAACGGAAAGGAGGCCTTGGAGGAGGTTCAAAAACGCACACCGGACCTGATCATCCTTGACGGGATAATGCCGGTGATGGACGGAATTGAAACGGCCCACGTGCTAAAAGAAGATTCGGTTACCAAAGATATCCCCATTATTTTTTGTACCGGACAATGTCTTACTGAATTGTCTCAAATTGACATCCCGGCGGATGCTTTTCTTAGTAAACCGTTCGAATTCCCTAAACTTTACCGGATGATCCTCCCTATCCTCGAGGATAAAAAATAGCATTAATCGTTTCTATCCAGCCCTATCTCTGTTATTATAAAAACGGCGGAATAATATACGGTTTTTTAAGTGAATCTGCCGGTAGAGATAAAAATGAAGTTTGACCGGATAGAGATTACCGAAGGAGATATTACCAGCATAGCGGTTGATGCGATTGTCAACGCCGCGAACAATTCACTTTTAGGCGGCGGCGGGGTCGATGGAGCGATCCATCGGGCCGCAGGGCCCG
Source organism: Candidatus Omnitrophota bacterium (assembly GCA_016935525.1). GTDB lineage: Bacteria > Omnitrophota > Gorgyraeia > Duberdicusellales > 4484-171 > JAFGQU01. Next base: position 51,385 of record JAFGQU010000023.1, on the reverse strand, counting down.
GGCTTCTTGAAGAATGCCGCCGTGTAGGCGGCTGCGCTACGGGAGAGGCGAAGATCACCAAAGGGTATAACCTGCAGGCTGAATGGGTGATCCATACCGTAGGGCCGGTATGGCGCGGCGGCATCCATGGTGAAGAATTATTGCTTGGGAGGTGTTATGAAAGCTGTTTTCGGTTCGTTGAACCGTATCGGATAAAGACGATCGCGTTTCCTTCGATCAGTACCGGGGCGTACCGGTTCCCGCTTGATGCGGCCGTACCGATTGCCTTGGCCAAGATCAAAGAATGCCTCGAAAAATACCCGTCGGTGGATAAAGTGATGATCGTATGTTTCAATACTCCGGTTTATGATACGTACCGGTCAGTACTTTTTTCACGGTAACGCGAGTACGGCCCATATCGGCATATGGTCGCTCGCCTTAAGGTCAGCCACATACCCGCACTCTTTGACTGCGGCCCCTTTCACAAATATATAATCGTACAGAGCTTTTTTGTTAAATAAATACCAGTGTTTGTATGTCCATTTAACACAGGAAGTCGCCAGAGAAAAACCTGCCTGTGCCAGTACTGGAGAGACAGCCTTGCGGTGCCGGGTATTGAACGTATTAAAATCTCCGGCGATGATATAAGGGGCGGGATATCCATCGAGAGCATCAAGGATGGTCTCGGCCTGTGTTATCCTTTCGTCGGGGGAGATAAAGACTCCCAGGTGGGTAGAGACGACGGTCAAAGGGGCAGAATCTAAGGTTATTTGGGCTATTACGGCAATACGCTGTATTTTATACATTTTCTTTTCCTGATAAGGCGGCAACATGATTTTGCGGGTTTTTTCTATCGGGAATTTGCTGAGTATCGCCGGCCCGAAATCCCGGCCGCATCGGGAAGAATGGCTGGAAGGATAATACACATAATTATAATCAAGGTAAGAGGCGATCTCCTTTACGGATTTTATATCCATCTCCTGCAAACAGATAATATCGGCATCGGACAATGATATTTCTTTCTTAAAGAGCCGGAGCGCTTCGGGATGTCGGGAATATTTGATATTATAAGAGACGACCTTGATGTTTTTCCCCGGAGAGATCCCTTTTCGGTACCCGGTTGAAGACAGATACCGGGGCCGGTCCTCATCAAGATAATTGAACCGATAAGGAGTAAAACAACATCCGCCAAGCAATAACGAGATGATCATCACACAACGAACCGCATAATAAGCCATAATCCGATTATAACATAAATATTTTATCTTTACGGATCGACGTCCAGTATCTTTTCTTAAGGTAGATAGGCTACCGGTGGTTTTATCCGGTCCCCCCCTGCCGCGGCTTAAAAACCTCAAGTAAACGTTTACAAAATTTCAGAATTAACTTTTGTTTTATTGCCCGTTTTATGGCCGGGGAGGGTATTTACTGCCGGCGTATTGAAATCCTTAAAAAGAAAATAGTATAAATAAGTTGAGGTTATGGAGCACTATAAAAAAACGGTCATACACGGAGCGGACAGATGAAACGGATATTTTTGTTGAGCCTGGTGATTATTATCGTGATGGGGCCTTGCCGTAAGGATACCTATCAATTCTCGGCGTATGCCGAAGAAAACCTTCTGGCTAAAGCGGTCAATAACGCCCAGTGGGTCGATTGGGAAAAGATCACTCGGGAAGAACCCGCGGTTGTTGCCGAAGAATTAAAATTGTTATCGCTTATCCAGAAAAAACTCGATAATTTCCAGCCGTTAAATGATGAGGAAGCGTTACTGTTGGCTGAGTTGTGGGGCTCCCGCGACGAACGTACCGTGGACAAGAGCGCTCAACTTATTCATCAAGTACTTAAAGGTATCGATCAGGTACATATGGAGAAAAGTATCGGCGGCGAGGAATTAAGCATCATTTTAAATTACTATTCGGTGATCGGCGGGATAATCCTTTCCCTGGAATCAAGAGGCGATGACAGCCTGTGTAGTGCCAAGAAAGAGCTCATCGCCGCGCAGGGAAAAAAAATGGTCGTCCCGCTGGTACTTTATGGATTTACCAGCAGGGAAGAAACGGTACGCGCCGCGTCAGAGGAGATTATGATGATGATCGATGAGGACCCGGTAGTGATCGCCCGGACACTCTGCGATTTTTTTACCGTAGAATATAACCAAACGTTCCGGGCTGAAACGGTACAGCATATCTTTAACGTGTTTGTAGCTCTGGAAAATAAAAATTCCCGGGAAAACGAAATATATCAAACGCTCTCGGCATACGCGACCGAGGCGCTTTCTGAGTATTGTTCGCTGGATACTAAACGCCAGCATGACGAACGGTCATTATCCCGGATCACCCGGGCGATACACGCTCTCTCTTCCCGAGAAGACTACCTCTCTTTTTGATCCATTCCGGTAGCCCAGAATAAAATCAATCAGGTTGACCGTTTCTTTCGGAAATAGTATTATAATCTGAATAGATTTTAACCGAAAGAATAACCGATGGCCGCACGTAAGCAAGACCCTCAGGAACGCAGACAATCAATACGTCATCCGATCAGCCTCCCGTTTGAATATCAGGTCGTAAAAAAAAGGTCCTGTCTGTCTCAAAAATCAACGAAAGGCAAATCCCGGACTCTTAATATCAGCCGGGGCGGGCTTTTGTTCGCTACGCGCGAAGTGCTTACCAAAAACGCTGTACTTAAAATAAAGATCCCTTTTCGCAATAAAGTATATACCGTACATGCCAAAGTCGTTCATTGTACGAAAGACTCTCGAGAAAACCATTACCTGGTGGGGGTAAACTTTCAGGATGTCAGCGACGCTTTTCGTGTCCGGCTTATCGAACAGATGTATTTGATCGGTGAGTACTGGCAATTGCGTAAGCAACAGCTGGGCCGTGAGATTTCCCTGCCTGAGGCATCCCGTGAGTGGTTGCGTCGATATTCCCAGAAGTTTCAAAAACTCTATTGGTAATCTGATTCGGAATAAGGGCCGCAAAAAGGGGGTAATATGTCGTGGATCATTTTGATTATTCTAATCGGGATCCTGATCAATCAATTCAGTAGTGATTTCTCGATACGACGGGAATTCGATGAATTACACCATGAGTTGAAAGATATCCAGGAACTTTTAGAAAACCATACGCATTAGGATAAGGAGAAAAGATGGGCGCTTTTTTAGGCAAGAGAGAAATACGTATTATAGTAGGGGCCCTGTGTGTGTTATCGCTCTCGTCATATTCTTATGCGAGAAAGCCGGCTGAGACGATGACGCTTCACGCTCTTGAATTTAATCATAACGAAGTCATCCCGCGAAAGTTTACCTGTCAGGGGAAGGATATAAATCCCGCGCTTAAAATAGAACACATCCCGCCCCGGACCAAAGCGTTAGTTTTGATCGTCGATGATCCCGATGCCCCGATGGGGACCTGGGTCCATTGGGTCGTATTTAATATCCCGCCGGATACTAAGAAGATCTCCGAGGACAGTGTGCCGGGGATTCAAGGGATAAACGATTTTAAACGGACCAGTTACGGCGGGCCTTGTCCTCCTTCGGGAAGCCACCGTTATTTTTTCAAATTGTATGCGCTCGATAAGAGACTTGATCTTACCGTCGGTGCCGGTAAAGAGGACCTTTTAAGAGCTATGGAAGATTCGGTGTTGGATTATACCGAACTTATCGGGACCTATGAGAAAAAATAAATATCTTCTTTGTGAATTTGGCCCTTGACCAAGTGAGGAGGAGATAGTATTATTGAATATAAAAATATGGAACCGGATACTATGAAACAACATAAAAAGACCAGTGAACGCCGCCAGTTTATCCGTCACCCGATGTGTTTCCCGTTAAGTTACCGGGTGATCAAACGGGGCGCCTCTCAGGCCCTGCATCAGGGGAATGTCCATACCCGCAATATCTCCCGGGGCGGGTTACTCTTTTCTGCGAAACATCCGGCAGAGATAGATTCTCTGATCATGATCAAAATGCCGTTTGAGGATAAAGTATATAATGTCAAAGGCAAAGTGGTCCATTGTTCGGAGAGTGAAAAGGGCGGCTTGTATAATATCGGAGTCAGTTTTGAGACTTCTTCGGAAGCGTTCCGGGTACGCCTTATCGAGCAGATGTATTTGATCAGTGAATACCGTGATCTGCGCAGTATCCAGTCCGGTGACGACATAACTATAGAAGAAGCTTCTTTTGAATGGGTGAACCGTTATTCCCGGCAGTTTCAACAGCTTTACTGGTAATAGTCCTTTCCTTTTTTATCTATGCAAAAAAATAATCCGCAAAAAGAAGTGTATGTAAGTACGGATATAGAGACTGACGGGCCGATACCGGGTGAATTCTCTATGCTCAGTTTCGGTTCGGCCGCATTTACCGCTCAAAAAGAGAAAATCGCCACGTTTACCGTTAACTTGCAGCCGTTACCCGGCGCCCGGCAAGATCCCGAAACGATGAAATGGTGGGAAACTCAGAAAACCGCGTGGGAAGAATCCCGCCGTGATCCCGAAACCCCTCAAGACGCGATGAAAAAATATCTTCGCTGGTTAAAAGATCTTCCCGCCAAACCCGTATTTGTCGGATACCCGGCATCTTTTGACTTTATGTTTATTAACTGGTACCTGATCAAGTTTACCGGAGAAAACCCGTTTTCTTTTGTCGCTCTGGATATCAAGACCTATGCTATGGCTATTTTAAAAAAACCTTTTCTCTCGATCACCAAAAGCAGTATGCCGAAACACTGGTTTGACGAATCAGCAAAAAGTCATATCGCTTTAAACGATGCGATCGAACAGGGATGGCTTTTTTGTAATATGCTCAAGGAAAATGCCGATAATCTTAAAGGCTGAAGGTGCCCTTTAATTAAAAGAATATGGAAGAAAGACGCAGATTTGTAAGGATCAATAAGAACGTACGGATATCCTATAGAGTCCAGAAAGGGTTCCTGCGTACTGAGACTAAAAGTAAGAACGTCAGTCAGGGAGGGATCAGTTTCTCTATTCCGCAGCGTTTAGCCGACGGAGTGATCATCGAGATGCAGATCCATATCCTCGATTCGGACGCTACAATCGACGCGTCAGGCAAGGTGCTCTGGTCTTATCCGGTCACCAATGAACAACATCCCTTTATGGTTGGAGTAGAATTTATTAAGATATCTCCCGCCGACCAACGTATATTACTGAGAGTATTAAAGTCGGCCGGATAGTGGGGCGTGTTCTCACCGGGGATTTATGGGTAGTCCTGGAAACGTTTCCAGAATTTTCTGTTCATAACCTACTGTATTCCAGTAATTTATGGCCATGCCCTTGACGTGTGCCGGCTGGATATGTTACATTAAAAAAGGGGGTAAATCGAGGGAAAATCCCCCACAGTGTTGATAAAAAGAGGTAGCCACGGTAAGAGGTGGCTACCTCTTTATATTTTTAAGGCTGGTAGGAGGAGATGGTATTTAAACGGTTATTTAGATTCAAGGATGAGAGTTCCCGTTATAGTGATGATCCCCAGAAAATCCCGCATAACGGATTGGACCTTTACAGCGCTCTGGTGAAGATCTCTCCGGATGCGATCGTCCTTACCGATGCCCACCTCAAGGTCCGGATGGCTAATTCCCAGGCTCTCAAATTATACGGATACGAAAAACTTGAAGAAGTAACCGGCCGTCACGGTCTACAGTTTTTTGCTCCTAAAGAGAGGATCCGCGCGATCAAAAATATCCAGAGGACATTCCGCGACGGCCAGACCCGCGACCTTCCTTATCAGCTGGTAAGAAAAGACGGAAGCACTTTTATCGGGGAGATCAGCGCATCGGCAATCACCGATAAATCCGGTAAATCGGCTTTTATCCTTGCGGTCATCCGCGATGTGACCGAACGCAAAGCTGCCGAAGAGAAGGTTATGATTGCCGCAAAAAATTACCACAATATATTTAATTCGGCCAGTGACGCTATTTTTGTCCATGACCCCAAAACCGGGAAGATAATCGATGTCAACGACCGCATGATCGAGCTGTACGGATTTACCCGTGAAGAGGCGGTAACGCTCAGTGTCGCCGATATCAGCGCCAACAAGCCTCCCTATACCCAGAAAGAAGTAGAGCTGTGGTTACGCCGGGCGATAAAGGAAGGCCCGCAGGTATTCGAGTGGCTGGCGAAAGACCGTTGGGGAAAAGAATTCTGGGTGGAAGTGAACTTGAAATATGTGACCGGCGGCGATGAAAAACGGATCCTTGCCGTTGTCCGTGATATCAGCCAGCGTAAAAAGGCCCAGGAAACCCTGCGCGAGCGCGATAAATTTTTGAGTACCGTATTTGACAGTATCCAGGACGGCATCAGTGTGCTTGATACCGGGCTCAATATCGTACGGGTGAACGAAGCGATGAAACGATGGTACGCTCATGCCTTGCCTTTAGAAGGTAAGAAATGTTATGAAGCGTATCACGGTCGAAAAAAAGCCTGTTCCCGTTGCCCTACACTGAAAGCGTTGCGTACGAATAAACTGGAGATGTATGAAGTCCCGCTCACCCAGCCTGACGGGATAACCGGGACGCTTGAACTGTATGCGTTCCCGATTGTAGATAATCAAGGCCGGTCTCGGGGAGTCGTCGAATACGTGCGTAATATCAGCCAGCGTAAACGGATCGAGGAGGAACGGGAATTATTGAACCGTCAACTCGTCAAGTCGAATAAGCGACTTCACCGGTTATCGCTCATCGATTCTCAGACCAGATTGTATAATCATCGTTATTTCGAAGAAGTGCTCATTCGGGAATTCTATCGCGCGAAAAGATCGCATCATCCGCTTTCGATCATCATGATAGACCTGGATTATTTCAAATCTATCAACGATGTCTACGGCCATCAATTCGGCGATCTGGTGCTCAGGCAGTTTGCCCGGGTATTAAAAAAGAAAGTCCGCCGCTACGACAGCGCGGTGCGTTTCGGCGGCGAAGAATTCATCATTATTTCGCCGGGGACCGACCGGGTGACCGCGCTAAAGCTTGTACAAAGGATATTCGATCATATCCATTTATATGATTTCGGGAACCATAAAATCAAAGTGAAATTAAAACTGAGCAGCGCCATCGTATCGTATCCCGAAGACGGGGCGTTTGAACCGATGGATCTGTTTAAATCAGTCGACCGTATCCTGAATAAAGTAAAAGAAGACGGCGGCAATCGTATCTATACTTCCGGAGACTTATATACAGACCGCCGGTTGAACTTATCTGGCCAGGTGAACGCGTTTAACGATATCTCCTTTTTGCAGGAAAAGATCAACCGGCTGAATAAACGGGCGAACCAGAGCCTGATCGAGGCGGTATTCGCTTTTGCCAAGACCATTAAAGTGAAAGACCACTATACCGGCACGCATACCGAAAATACCGAACATTATGTCGCCGAGATCGCCCATAGCTTGAATCTGCCTAAAGAGGAAGTCGAATGTATAAAACAGGCGGCGATCCTTCACGATCTGGGTAAGATCGGTATCAGCGAGAAGATCCTTCTTAAAAAATCCGCGCTCACCAGGAAAGAATACGATGAGATAAAAAAACATCCCAATATAGCGGTCGATATCATCCGTCCGATACAGTATTTGCATGATCTCATACCGTCTATCCTTCATCATCATGAATGGTGGGACGGGACCGGGTATCCTCATGGATTGAGCGGAGAAGATATCCCTGTCGGGGCGCGGATAATCGCCGTCGCCGATGTGTACCATGCGCTTATTTCCGACCGCGCTTACCGGAAGGCGTTTTCTCACCAAGACGCTTTGAATATAATCAGAGAAGGAGCCGGTACGCAGTTTGATCCTGAGATCGTCGATCGGTTTTTACAGGTCATCGCTAAAGAAGAAAATGTGCTCCATGGATGAGTATAGAGGAGAAAATACCGGGTTTACAAGATTATGCTTTCTTTTTAATTCAAAAGCTAATAGAATGATAGTATTAGAGGATGAAGTCATGAACAGGAAACAGAGTAAAGTAATATGGGGTACTTTGGTCGCCATCTGTATCGTATGGGTATGGTACGCGATACGGTATGACCTTTTCGGAAGCTGGCGGTTCTGGGGATTAAAAGAGCCGGATACGTTTCTTTCGGGAATAGACGCGTTGTTGAGCCTTTCGATATTTCAGGTAGTGACTACTTTTGTCTTTCATTTTTTAATATATATCATCCCGCTTATCCTTATCGCGGGGTTATTGGTCTACCGCCTGAAAGACCGGCGGGTGAAATAAGCCGAAGGCTTATCGAATCGATACGTTCTTTGAGACGCAGGTGTGTAAAATTATCGTTTTCGTTCTAAAGAGAACCTAAGGTCGAGAGGGGGGATGAATGTATACCTTGGATAATCTAAAAGTCAGTGAAGTACGCCCTATCCGTGGAGGGTTACTTGTCTATGCCAAGTACGTAAACAGTTTCTATGAATACGCGTTCTTTATCCATCATGACGGACGCGTGAAACGACGTACGGTTTCCGGTTTCTGGGAAGATATCAGTCCGGAGACGGCAAGAATCATCCATGGTAAAATAAGAAAAAGAACAATTACCGGACTCGCGTAAAAATATTTATTTTTTAACTGATGCCCCGATTGTTCTTCTTGCAATGCGACCCCGCCCGATACGCTATAGTGATGTAGCGTGACCTTCTCCCCTTGCCATCCTGGGTTATGAGAATATCCCCGCGAACCTTCCGGAAAAAGATAAAAAAATAAAGGAGGGATTTTTTATTTCCCTCCTTTTATTTTAGGACCTCTTCTGTGGCTGCAGGTACCTATTTCAATTCATTTATAACCTATCGCGGGATAACCTTTCAAGGCCATCGCCGGATTTTTATGTAAACGTTTCCGATCCCTTTGGGCTTACACAGATGATCACAGATGGTAACCTGATGATCGCAGATAGCGATTAGGGGAATAGGAAATTAGCAATGTTCAATTAACAATTAGCAGTTCACAATGATAAAAACAAGAGGAATCTCTGATTTTAAATTGCTAATTGCTAAATGCTCATTTTGTATTGATTATGTATCTTAGACGTGTGACTATGTGACGCCCCGCTCCGTAATATTTTTATACAGCGGGGTCCCGCTAGATACGTAAATGTCGGTGCGGGATGTGTCGTGTGACTGTCTGGCCTGCAGGTGTCTGTGTCACTTTCTGTTGACGAAATATATGACCCGGTGTATCATTGTGGTGCGGTATAAAAAATTATGAAAAACCGGAGGAGAGGACCGTATGAAAAAAATATTTGTTTTCATTTTTTGTCTTTTATTCGCTGTGCCGTGTGCGTATTCAAGAGAAGAATTGATCATGATGGGGACGAAAGGCCAGGTGAAAGCTTTCTTAAGCTACGGCTACGGCGACCGGGGGGCAGGTTATTCGGAATATTATTTTCGTCTCTCGCTTACCAATAACAGCAACCGCGCGATAAGGCTTGATGCCGCCGGTGACCGGTATTATTTTAAGACCAACGAAGGACGGGTCTATATGGCCGAGATCGATAGAGAAAAGTGTCCCCAATTCATAAATCCCGACGATTTCGGGGAGATCCCTTTGACTGACCGGGGGGTTGCCACCGTGTATCGCTGGCTTTCCGAGATCAAATTTTTCGTCATCCGGACGGATAACGGGCGCTTAAAGATCGCATTAAAACCGATACGTGAAGATATCGCGGCGATCGTCGTGGAATAGCCGATCGATTCTTCAGGTACTTGCGGGATAGTATTCTATGGCCGAAAGAAGACGTTATGTCAGAGTAGGGGATACGGTAAAGCTGAAATACCGTATACTTAAAGGAGCACTTAAGACCGCCTCGCTTACCCACGATATCAGTGAGGGCGGGGTGCGTCTGCCGGCATTCCAAAAGCTTGAGCCCGGGACGATCCTTGAACTTAAGATAGCTCTTTCCGAATTCAAAAAACCGGTCGTGGTCGTCGGGCGAGTGGTATGGTGCCGCTGGCGCCGGGAAAAAGATTTCCGGTTCCTTGTCGGCGTAAAATTTATCAGAGTCGCATCGGAACATCGCAGCCAGATCATATCTTATCTTCTTGATGTGCTGTCTGAGAACAAAAAATAAAAATATCCATAAAAAAATGCTGAGGTAATGGTAAGAAAAGCGCTCCTTTTAAAAATATTCGACGCGGCAAGTATGCAACGGTGGAATGACCAGATCCGGCCGGTCGAATTGACCGAACTTGATAAACAGGCGCATAAGATGATCATTGCCTATGTGCTGGGCCGGTGCGAAGAAGACGCCGGTAACGAAAAGCTCGATTGGGTCCAGATCGTCGAAGGCGGGATATTCGAATTCCTTCAACGTACGGTTTTGACCGATATTAAACCGCCGCTCTTTCACCGTATAAAGGAAAACCGGAAAAAGTACGAAGACCTGAATGAGTGGGTATACAAAAAGTTATACCCGGTCATCTCGCCATTGGGGGAGGGATTCTGTCTGAGATTCAAATCGTACCTGTTAGATACCGAACGGAATGTGAACCGCCGGATCATCAGTGCCGCTCATTTTTACGCCACTAAGTGGGAATTTAATATCATTGAACGGGCAAACCCTCAAGGGTATGCGATTGAAGAGATAAAAAACGACCTGCTTGCCAAACAGGAAAAATATGGCGACCTTTCCAGTATGCAGCGGTTGCTGAAAGACGACGCGCTTGGTGAATTCGTGGACGTCTGCGGGCAACTGAGGTTTCAGTTGCGCTGGGGGCATGTCTGGAGGGTGCCGAAGACGTCGGTATTGGGGCATATGCTGATCATTGCTATCGTCTCCTACCTTTTCTCCTTACAGAAACAGGCGGCATGTTCCCGGGCGATCAATAACTATTTTACCGGCCTGTTCCATGACCTGCCGGAAGTATTGACCCGGGATATCATCAATCCGGTAAAAAAATCGGTCGAAGGGATCGACGAACTGATCAAAGACTACGAGAAAGAAGAGATGGAAACGAAAATATACAAACTGTTACCGAACGGATGGCACGCGCAGATGAGATCGTTTACCGAAAACGAATACAGCGATAAAGTCACTCCCGGCGGCGGCGTCGAACGTGACGGGAAGTTGGTCAAAGCCGTCGATGACCTTTCGGCTTTTATCGAAGTGTATTTGGCGCTTAAAAACGGGATAGAAAACGAAATATTTCTCCATTCGAAATACTCGCTTGCGGAGAAATATAAATCACAGGTCATCTCTGGTATCGATATCGGGCAGATATATGCCGACTTTGAATGATCGCTATTCTATGTGAATCGGAAACGGTGACGAAGCTCTTATTGTTGAACGGTTTTCTGCAACGTTTATTGAATAAATCACCAAATCCCAAGATACAATAACCAAATAATGACCAATCACCAAATCTCAATACCCCCCCATGGAATTCGGAGAATTCCCGGGGCTCAAGTCCCTGGGATCGCCTGCCTAAGGGAAAGACGATTCCTAGGGGAAACGGAGACAGGGTCCTTTGTTTGATTATTGGTTATTGGTTATTTCAACCTGTCGTAAAACATTTCTCCAATAATGGTATATTCCGTGATCATAAGGATCTTAGGGTATGGGTTGCTTTTGGCGATACTTTTGGTCGTCTATATAAAGCATCTCGAACATCATAGTGTTTTCTTCCCCGACCGGGAAATCACCGGTACTCCCGCAGCATTCGACCTTCCTTACCGTGAACATACCTTCACGAGTGAAAACGGCCTCCTTTTACAGGGATGGTTTATCCGGTGTCCGGGCGCTGAGTATACTTTTTTCCTTTGTCATGGAAATGCCGGTAATATCTCGCATCGGCTGGATAAGATAAAAATTTTACATGAGGCGGGCGTCAACGTATTTCTGTTTGATTATCGCGGATACGGGAGGAGCCAGGGTGTTCCTACCGAGGGAGGAGTCTATCAGGACGCAGAATATGCGTATCGTTATGTAACGGGCGCATTGAATATTCCCGAAAAAAGAATCGTTATTCACGGGACATCTCTGGGCGGCGCGGTCGCCGTTGATCTGGCTCAAAAAGTGGACGCGGCCGGCCTTATCGTCGAAAGCTCGTTCTCCTCAGGCCGGGATATGGCGCAAGTGATGTATCCGTTTATCCCTAAGGTCCTGTTCGCGGATATGTTCGATTCACTTGCCAAGATCAAAAAAATAGATATGCCGGTCTTGTTTCTTCACAGCCGCGAAGACGAAGCCGTACCGTTTGCGTTCGGCAGAAAACTCTATGACGCGGTCCGGGGACCTAAAGAGTTTGTCGAGATAAGCGGAGGGCATGATCTGGGTTTTTTACAGGACCCGGCGAGATATAAAAAGGCTCTGGTTACCTACCTGGCGCGGCTTTCTCAAAAAAGATGAATATGGTCCGTAGCGCGATATTAAGAGGAAAAGAGAACTTTTTAGCGGTACATCTCGTTGTCGTCTTTACCTGAAACCCATCTCTGATTAAACCTTTTTCTTCCTTTTCTCTCTTCGTTTTTGAGAGGGTTTGGTGTAGTATTGACGTTCTCTTATTTTGCGCACAATCCCTTCACGTTTACATTGCGCTTTAAACTTTTTTAGTGCTTTCTCGAAATCTTGATTTCCTTCGATTCTTACTTCAGCCATAGTGCCTCCTTTAAATGTTATAGTTTTACCACTTTTCGGGGTATTTTGCAAAGAAAAAATTATCGACAGCGATAATCGCAATAAACACAACGGTTTTACGCCTTTTAAAAGGGGTGCCGACCGGCATCTCGCAGGCATAGGTTGAATTTATACCTTTGAGAGAGTATAATTTTAGTTCCGGACCAGAGGCGAAAGATGGAAAATTTTAACCTGCATATTTCGACCAAGATTTATTTCGGTAAAGGACAGATCACGGCTTTGGCGGGTGAACTTAAGGCCCGGGCCAGGCGGCTTCTGATTGTAAGCGGAAGGAATAGCGCTCGGAAATACGGTATTTTAAAAGACGTGATCGGCCAGGTAAAAAAGACGAAGATCCCGTTCTGGGAGTTGTCCGGGATATACCCTAACCCTCATCTTGACGATGTATATGAAGGTATACGCCTGTGCCGGCAGGAGAAGATCGATTTTATCCTTGCCGTCGGCGGAGGAAGCGTGATCGATTCGGCTAAAGCGATCGCCTGCGGAGTCAAATACTCAGGAGACGTATGGGACTTTTTTACCCGCCGGGCTCAGGTAGAAGACGCGTTACCGGTCGCGGCGGTATTGACGCTGGCCGCGGCGGGCTCGGAGATGAACGGGAACATGGTAATCACCAGGACCGATACCGCCCAGAAACTGGCGTTGGGGACCGAAATATTAAGGCCGGTATTTTCGATACTGGACCCGGTATATACGTATTCGGTACCGGCTTACCATATTGCCTGCGGGGTCGTCGATATCATGGTCCATATTTTCGAACAATATTTCAGCCAGGATAAGGCGACCGAGGTACAAGACCGTCTCGCCGAAGGCTTGATGAAAATATGTATTGAACACGGGCCGCGCGCAGTCGCCACACCGAAAGATTATGATTCCCGCGCGCAGATCATGTGGGCGGGAAGCCTCGCGTTATGCGGATTGATCGGTAAAGGAAAAAAAACCGACTGGGCGACCCATTACATGGAACACGAGTTAAGCGCGATATACGACGTGACTCACGGCGCGGGCCTGGCGATCTTTTCGCCGGTATGGATGGAACATGTCTTGAATGCAAAGACCGTAGATAAATTTATCGAATACGGGAGGCGGGTGTGGGATGTGCCTTCGCAAAACGATACATTCAAAACTGCCAGAAAAACTATCGCAAAGACCCGTTCGTTTTTCTCTTCATTAGGTATGCCCGCGCGCCTGCGTGATGTCGGGGTAAAAAAAGAGGATCTTATCAAGATGGCCGAGAAAGCCTGCCGGCATTGGGGCGGGAACTTAGGAGCTTTTTATCCACTGAAGAAAAAAGATGTAAAAGAGATATTTTACGCGGCATTTTAAAAAGAGAACCCCGGAAAAGGCTAAAGGGTACAGGGTTTTCTGATGACAGTGATTAAAGAGAGATGACCGAGATTGAAAAACATAGATTTTGTTGTCATTTTAGGATTTATTGAGAGGCCTATAAAAGGATGAGGTGACCGACATGGATGTGAACGTACACGTCGAGTATAAAGAGAAACATATATTCGCCGTACATACCGAGAACTCACAAAGTTCTTTCTATATCGATAAAAAAGAAGAAGGATATACCCCGCTTGGGGCGAATTCGCTCGAACTTCTTCTTTCGTCGCTTGCCGGTTGTATCGGGGTGTACGCCAATAGTTACCTTACACGGCACGATATCGGGTTTACTTATTTGAAAACCACCGCGCACGCCCAATTAGCTCAAAGTTCTCCTCAACGGCTTACCGATATCACGGTACAGGTGCATACCGATGCCGATATCGGCGATAAAAAAGACGTGTTTATGAGATTTATTCATAATTGTCCTGTTCATAACACCCTGTTGCATACCGAAGGTGTGAATATCGAACTGAAATGAAACATAAAAATAAAAAATGCGGGGTAGTAACCAAAAGCGGGGATCGCGGCACGACCTCGCTCTGGGGCGGTAAACGGGTGAGTAAAGATGACCCGGTCATCGAAACGCTCGGTACGATAGATGAACTGTGTTCGTATCTGGGCCTTATCAAAAGTATACAACACAAAAAAAATGACCGTAACCTCATCGCTTTCATCCAGGACCACCTGTTTTTAATCGGTACCGAACTGATAAGCGGACCGTCTCGGAGGCCCCGGCTGAAAAAACGTATTGATGAAAGTTACGTGTGTATGTTAGAAGACCATATCCGGCGGATTCAGAGTAAAGGCGGTCTTGTGCTCGATTCTTTCTGCCTGCCCGGTGACAACATCCTTTCGGCATTTACCGATATCGCCCGTACCGTCACCCGGCGTGCCGAACGTAACGCGGTTGCCCTTCAAAACAAAAAACGATTAAAAAACAAATCGATCGTGATATACCTTAACCGGCTTTCGGATTTACTTTACATATTGGCCCGCCAGTACACACGACGCCTCAATAATAAGAAAAGCCTTTGAATAAAGAAGCATTACTATACGAACAATCAGATAACGGCCGCCTCCGGTGTGTCCTTTGCAGCCATTATTGCCGGATCGCCCCGGGGGAAACCGGCCGCTGCGGCATCCGGCATAACGTCGCCGGGAAACTCTATACCGCAAGTTACGGGAAATTGATCGCCGCCAATTGCGATCCTATCGAAAAAAAACCGCTTTACCATTTTCTTCCCGGGACACTTTCTTATTCTATCGCGACGCCGGGGTGTAATTTTCGTTGTGAATTCTGTCAAAACTGGCAGATATCACAAACCCCGCTGGAATCCCAGGAGAACCTCCCGGGTGTGGGAGCGGATACCGTGGTCGGAGACGCTCTTGCCAATGAGTGCCGCAGTATCGCCTATACGTATACCGAACCGACGATTTTTTTCGAATATGCCTACGATATCTCTCAAATCTCCCATAAGAAAGGGATAGCGAATGTGTTTGTCACCAACGGGTATATGACCGATAAGATGATCGACCTGATCCGCCCTTATCTTGACGCGGCGAATATCGATTTAAAGAGTTTCAGCGAACGGTTTTATAAAGAACGGTGCGGCGGTACACTGCGGCCGGTACTTGATTCGATCAGGCGGATGAAGGAATCGGGGATATGGGTCGAGGTGACGACATTGATCGTTCCCGGCGCAAACGATTCGCAAGAAGAACTTGCCGATATTGCCGGGTTTATCGCCGGGGTCGATCGTGATATACCCTGGCATATCAGCCGGTTCTATCCGCAATATAAGTTAAGATCGAATTTTCCTACCCCGCTTAATATATTGCATCAGGCCAGAGAGATCGGACTGAACGCGGGATTAAAATACGTGTACCTGGGAAATGTCGGTGAAGGTGCCGATACGGTATGCCCGGCCTGCGGCGAACGATTGATCAGGCGTGAAGGGTTTTTTGTGAGCGAAAATAAGATAAAAGAGGGCAGGTGCCCATCATGCGGCGAAAAGATAGCGGGAGTGTGGCAGTAAAATAGAAATACGGTAGAAATATGCTCAACTTCGTTTCGCGAAATACATAGAAATACAATCGTATTTCCACTGCATTTCCATCGTATTTCTACTGTATTTCTTATAAACACAAATGAAGTATAGATTCATATCCTGGAACGTAAACGGTATCCGGGCTGTTCAGAAAAAAGGATTTCTGGAATGGTTGAGTAAAGAACAACCGGATATCCTCGCGCTCCAGGAGACCAAAGCCCATCTCGACCAGTTAGACGAATCGTTACGTCATGTGCCGGGATATCATGTTTTTTTCTCAAGCGCCGAGCGTCGCGGGTATAGCGGTGTGGCGGTATATACTAAAGAAGAACCGTTGTGTGTAGCGCGCGGTATATACGACGAAGAAAATGACCCCGAAGGGCGGGCCTTGGTCCTGGAATATCCCCGTTTTTTCTTTTTAAATATCTATTTCCCTAACGGCAAGATGAGCAGGGAAAGGCTTCAGTTTAAACTGGATTATTATCAGGATTTTTTAGGCTTGGTCACGCAGCTGAAAAAGAAAAAAAAGACGATCATTGTCTGCGGTGATGTGAATACCGCGCATACCGAAATAGACCTGGCTCGGCCGAAAGAGAACAGTATGGTTTCAGGCTTTCTGCCCCAGGAACGGATGTGGCTGGATACGTTTATCGAAAGAGGCCTTACCGACACGTTCCGGGTGTTCCATAAAGAACCCGGCCGGTATACCTGGTGGGATTTTAAATCACGCGCGCGTGAGCGTAACGTAGGGTGGCGTATCGATTACTTTTTTATCGATACTCCCTCGCGTGACCACCTTAAAGACGCGTTTATTTTACACGAAGTCTCCGGATCGGACCATTGCCCGGTGGGGATAGAGGTGCAGTTCTAAGAGAAAGTCACACGACACAAGGTCACATAGTCACACGTTGAGAAAGATGCAGAAAAAGAAAACTGAAGAGATCATCAGGTTGTTACAGAAAGAGTATCGGGGAGCGAAGATAGCGCTTAAGTACGGAAACTTTTTAGAACTTCTGGTCGCGGTGATCCTTTCGGCCCAATGTACCGATAAGCAGGTAAATATCGTGACCGAAAAACTGTTTAAAAAATACCGGTCAATAGACGATTATGCGGCCGCGGATGTGAACGTTTTTTCGCAGGATATCCGGTCGACCGGGTTTTTCCGGAATAAAGCTAAGCATATCGTCGGTGCCGCACAAAAGATCAAAACCGAGTTTAACGGTAAGATCCCTTCTACGATGGAGGACCTTTTGACGTTACCGGGAGTCGCCCGTAAAACGGCGAATATCGTCTTGTTCAATGTGTTTGGTAAGAACGAAGGCATCGCCGTCGATACTCATGTGCGCCGCCTGAGCGGCCGGTTGGGATTTACCGTGTATGATAACCCGGAGAAAATAGAGAAAGATCTCATGAACATACTTCCTAAATCCCAGTGGGGCCGGTTCAGTTACGTGCTTATCGAACACGGCCGGAAGGTCTGTCTTGCCCGCAAGCCGAAATGTAAAGAATGTTTTCTTAAAGATTTGTGCCCGTCGGTTAAGAAATTTCTTACTCTTTAAATTATTATGGAAATACAGTTGAAATACGATAGAAATACATAGAAATACAATTGTATTTCACCAAGTGTAACTTGGTGTATTTCGTGAGCGATAGCGAACATATTTCTATTGTATTTCTAAATGATTTTATTAAGAGTGGGTTGATTTTTTTTGATAAAGAATTAGAATAGGACATAGCATGAAAAAACTAAGTTACCTCATATTGTTATCGGTGTTGGCGCTTACGTGTGCTTCCTGCGCCCGGATATCGCCTCGACCGCCGGTATATGCTCCTAAGACTTACCCGGCTATCCCGCCGCCGCAAGAGGTGCCTTCAGCCCGTTATGATGCCTCTCATGTCGTCGCGCCGGGTGAGACGGTGTGGCGTCTGGCAAAGATGTATGATGTGTCCATGGAAAGTATCATCGAAAAAAATAAGCTCAAAAAACCCGATCGCCTTTCTATCGGTCAAAAACTCGTTATCCCCCAGGCAGCTCAGATCAAACCGGTAGTCCCGTTATATCCTTCGGATACATGGAAATACATCATTATCCATCACAGCGCGACCGATGAAGGCAATGCCCTCTGTTTTAATGAAGGTCATAAAAAACGCGGATTTTATCGGGGGTTAGGGTACCATTTCGTGATCGATAACGGAACGTTGGAAAAAACCGACGGACAGATAGAAGTCTCGCCGCGCTGGCTTAAACAGGAAGTCGGCGCTCATTGTAAAGCGTCAAAGATGAATTATCGTTCGATCGGTATCTGTCTGGTAGGGAATTTTGATATCGAGCAAGTGACGTCCCGGCAGATGGATTCGTTGATCTACCTGGTCCGGCGCCTTAAAGACTACTATCATATTTCGCCAAAAAACATTTTAGGCCATGGCCAGGTGCGCGGCGCGAAAACCAATTGCCCCGGAAAAAAGTTTCCCTGGGAAGAGTTTAAACGCCGGCTTACATCCGGCTCTTGAAAAAAACAGGGACAGAGGTAGAATGTAATGAGGTCACCACTTATGAATTGTAGGGAACATAAGTGGTATGACCGAATTACACCCTTGACAATTTTGTGCAAAATCGTCAAGGGTTCAATTCGCGCAGGCAACTTATGATCGCTTTGCTCCATAAGTTGCGCGCTCATTGAAGGAGGATAAAATGAAGATCACACATTGTCTTTTAAGTCTCTGTCTTCTTTTCTCGCTCACGGGCTGTATCCCGCTTCTTGTAGGCACCGGTGTTGCCGGAGGGTTGGTATTGAGTGTCGATACGGTACGGTTAGACCTCGATACTACTATCGAACAGGCCTGGGAAGAGACCCGGTCAGTTCTTTCGGAGCGCGGACAGGTCATTTTCGAAAATGAAAGTGACGGAGTTATCCGCGCCCGTATCGGTGATACTTCGGTTGCCGCGTATGTCGCCCGGGTGACCTATGATTCGGGAGATACTTCGATATGGGTCGACGTAAGCGCGCGGCGCCGGGCACTGCCTAATCTTGACCTGGCATTTGAGATCATCAACGATATCCAGGGCCGATTTTAACAGCTACGCCTTCAAATCACACATTTCCCAATAAAGTGTATCGGCTATCCTTTGGCGGGAGGAGTCAATGGTCTATAGTCAGGTTAGCCGGTTCACCCGTTCCCCCGATGCCCCGTTATCCCGTTAGGGAAAAGGATACAAATATATTTTTAGTCTAACCGCTATTTAACTAACGATTATGTGTAAACGCTTACTCTTTTCTAGTACCGAATATTGTTTTTATGGGGTTATATATGGTATATATAAAAAGTAGCAGGAAAATACATAAGATTACCCGGAACAATATAATACTATGGTCGAATTAGTCTCACTTAAAATGATGGTCGGGGTAGGAGCCGTGGTGTTCATCGGTATCGGGGTCGTCGTCTATGCGATGGTTACCTCGTCAAAAGAAGCCGAACAGCATAAAAAAGGAACCGTCCGCGCCAAGGCGATCGAGACGAATTTCCATACCCTTAAATCCGAATATAAATCGCTTCATGAGAAGTTCCAGAACTTGAAAAAAGAATATGCTTCTTTAAAAGATACGATCAAAGAAGCTCAGAAAATCGAAGATAAACTTCGCGAAGAATTCGGCCAGCGGGAAGAATGGGTGAGTAAATCCCAGGAGATGCTTAAACGGACCAGCGAACAGATGGCCGAGACCAAAGAGAAATATCTTGAAAAAGAAAAACTGCTGGAGATGGAATTTTCCAAGAACGTGAAACTGGCGACCGAAGTACGTACTTTGACTCAACGGGCCGAAGACCTGGAGGGGGAGATCCGCAATAAAAATGCCGAGATCCGCGGCCTTAACGAAGAAATATCCCGGCATAAAGAGAAAATAAGAGAACAGGCGACAAGAGTTTTCCAGTTAAGTAAAGAGCTCAGTAAAAAAGATGAACAGGTCGCCTGGGTCGCCGCCGAAGAGCATGAAGCCCTTAAAGCCGAATATGAAGAAGCAAAGTTCCATCTTGATATCAAGACCCGGGAAGTACAGGCCAGAGAACAGGATATCAAGAAGCTGGATATGGAACGGATCCGTCTTAAAAATGAACTGATCAAAAAACGCCAGGCGTTGGGAGAGGCGGTCGAAGAAGAGATAGAAGAAGTAAGCGAATCTCCGGAATCTGAACAAGCTGCGGCCCCGGATGAAGCAGCCGGTAGCGTCTCATCGGCTGAGCCTCAAACGGTGACGGAAGATGATGCTCAGCCTGCCGAAACTCAAACCCAGGAAGAGGCGTCTCCGGAACAACCCGCGCCGGCCGAAGTTGTCCCTTCTCACCCAGAACCGGAACAGGAAGAGGAGCCTGCCGTAGCACAAGAGGCCGAACCGCAGGAGGAGCAACCGGAAGAGACTTTGACGAAAAAAGAAGAGATCGATATACCTGATGTCGATCTCACCAAGATCCGTAATATCGGGATCATGGCCCATATCGATGCCGGAAAGACTACGGTCACCGAACGGATCCTTTTTTATACCGGCCGGTCTCATAAGATCGGAGAAGTCCATGAAGGGAAAGCCCAGATGGACTGGATGAAACAGGAACAGGAACGCGGGATCACCATCACGTCCGCGGCAACTACCTGTTTCTGGAAAGGTAATCGTATTAACATCATCGATACTCCCGGACACGTCGATTTTACCGTCGAGGTAGAACGGAGCCTGCGGGTCCTTGACGGTGCCGTTGCCGTGTTCTGCGCCGTCGGCGGCGTACAGCCTCAATCAGAGACCGTATGGCGGCAATCGGAAAAATATCATGTCCCCAAGATCGCTTTTGTAAATAAGATGGACCGTACCGGCGCGCATTTCTTTTCCGTAATGGAAAGTATCGAACAGGAACTCGGAGCGAACGTCATCCCGATAAATATCCCGTTAGGACAGGAAGAGAATTTCCGGGGTATTATCGATGTGATCGAGATGAAAGCGGTCATCTTCGATGATTCTTCGCAAGGCAAAGATTTCACGATCGAAGATATCCCGGATGAAGCAAAAGAAACCGCCCAGAAATATCATCAGATCATGCTGGAAAGAGCCGCTGCCTGTGATGAGACGTTGACGGAAAAATATCTTCACTCACCGGAGTCACTTACTAAAGAAGAGATCATTGCCGCGATCCGCCGGGGTACCGTTGCCAATAAAGCGGTACCTATCCTTTGCGGGACGGCATTGAAAAATAAAGGGGTTCAACGGCTGTTAGACGCGGTAAACGCGTTTTTGCCCGCACCGTTGGATATCCCCGCGGTGAGCGGGACCTTGCCCGATGACCCGGAAAAAACCGCCGAGAGGCCGCCTGATATAAAAGCGCCGCTTGCGGCAGTAGCTTTTAAAATACAAGCCGATCCTCATATCGGGAAACTCGTGTATACCCGGATCTATTCCGGAGTGATCAAATCGGGGTCATATATCCTCAACGCGACTAAAGGGAAAAAAGAACGTATCGGGAGGATCGTCCAGATGCATGCCAACCAGCGTGAAAATAAAGAATACGCTCATGCCGGAGAAATTGTGGCGTTGGTGGGCTTAAGCAATACGATCACTGGGGATACGTTGACGACACAGGATGACCCGTTAATACTTGAGGCGATTGAGTTTCCGACACCGGTCATCTCGATCAGTGTCCAGCCGGAAAGCCGTTCCGATCAGGATAAACTGGGTAAAGCGCTTATGAGATTGATGGAAGAAGATCCTACCTTCCAGGTCTATACTGATGAAGAGACCGATGAAACGATCCTTTCGGGTATGGGGGAACTGCATTTAGAGATCATCGTTGACCGTCTTAAAAACGAATTTAAAGTAAACGCCAGCGTAGGGCAGCCGAAAGTCGCTTATAAAGAAACGATCACCAAACCGGTTACCGCGGAGTATAAACACGTGAAACAATCCGGCGGCCACGGCCAGTACGGCCATGTGGTCATAGAGATGTCGCCGTCTACCAACGGGGAAGGGCATAAGTTTGTGAACAGTATCGTCGGAGGATCGATCCCCAGGAACTATATCCCGTCGGTGCAGAAAGGGGTCCAGGAGATAATGAAACGCGGAGTACTTGCCGGATTCCCGGTCGTCGATGTGGATGTAAATCTCATCGACGGGTCCTATCATGAAGTCGATTCATCCGATATCGCCTTTCGTCTTGCGGCAATCGGATGTTTCAAAGAAGGGTTCATGAAATGTTCGCCGACACTGCTTGAACCTTCTATGTCGCTGGAAATAACCACTCCCGAAGATTATGTAAGTAATATCGTCGGAAACATCTGTTCTAAACGGGGAAAGATCCTCAATATCGATTCCAAAGCCAATTTGAAAGTAGTGAAAGCCGAAGCTCCGCTTTCGGAACTGTTCGGATATATGACGATATTGCGTTCTTTAAGCAGCGGGAGAGCGTCATGTTCCATGGAATTCTCAAAATATGTAGAGTTACCGACAGCGCTTGCTCAGAAAGTCATCGAAGACCGTAAAAAAGAAAGAGAACAGAAAAGATGAGTTCCCTTGATAAGGTGTCTTTTCCGGGGATTTGTGATAAAATGCTTTGTTTCATGAAACGTAAGGCCGTCAACATAAAGGAGAAATAATTTGAGCGCGGAATTCCAAGTCCATGAAGTCAATAAGGTAGGAGAACTCCTGGCGTTACCGGGTGAACTTATGCGCGGGAAGATCGCCGAAGGCGATATCGGCAGTACCTGGGGCGGCAAACGGTTCAAACTTTTAAAGATCGAGACAAAGGGCGGTTCATTGCGTCAGATCGAAGGGAACCTCAAGGTCACCATTATCGTGAGAGATATCCTCGATGAAGACGTCCGGCCCGGCGATAGAGTGTATATCGAATAACCCCGCCTTCGGAGGAAATCCGAAGCACTAAATCCGAAACAATATTCCAAATGAAGAAAATCCTAATGTTATAAACGGGTTCGGTTTAGGGTTTTGGTCATTAGGATTTTAGTTATTCGGATTTTCCCGCCCCTTAGTATTGTTATTTAGCGGGATCCCGCTGGAGGCGGGAGTTTCGAATTTCGGATTTAGGATTTCGGATTTCATTTTTCAGTGATACAATCAAAATATGAATGTGACGTTGATCGGTATGGTCGGTGTGGGAAAAAGCGTGTTGGGCAGGGCTCTTGCCAGAAAGATGCGCACTTTGTGTATCGATACCGACCGATTGATAGAAAAGAAGACCGGCCGGAAATTACAGAAGCTTATCGATACTATCGGCGAAGATAGGTTTTTAACCCTCGAAAAAGATACCGTCATCGGGCTGGCCCTTAAAAAGGCGTCCGGCTATGTGATTTCCCCCGGCGGGAGTGTCGTCTATTCGCCTGAGGCGATGCGCTATTTGAGAAAAAATACGAAGATAATCTTTCTGGCGGCGCCGCTTGCGACTATCCGCGCGCATATTAAAAACAGATCTTCCCGGGGGATAGTCGGTTTGGAGAAAAAAAACCTCGCGCGATTATATGCCGAACGGTTACCGTTGTATAAAAAATATGCCCACCTTAAGGTACGGGTCGGCAAAAATATGACTGTCAACCAGGTAGTCGATAAAATATTGAAATCTATTGAAATGTGCCCCTGACGGGACGACATATGCTTCACTTCGTTTCGTGAGCGAGAGCGTACATATTCCTACTGTAGTTCAACTATCGAATTAAGGTCATATTGACATATTAAGTGTTTTTGGTAGGATAAAGAATCATGAATATAAAGACATATGTGTTCATTTTCCTTATAAGTACGGTGCTCTTTTCGGGATGTTCGCCGGTACGTACCGTCAAACAGATGATCGGTACCTCGGTATACCCTTTAGAGATCCAGAAAGAAAGCGCATCCGCAGTTATTGATAAAGATTATGCGCTTTGTTATGAGCGGACTCTTGAGATCCTTCAGGAGATCGGCGCCAACGCCTATCTTAAAAACCAGCGCCGGCAATATATCGTCGCCATCCGTTTTTCAGACATCTTTCCCCGTTGCGGCGATAGCAGTAAAGTGGGGTTCTTTTTCGAGAAGATCGACCCCAAAAAGACTAAAATAATCATCAAATCGCAAAATACCCATCTGGCAGAATTTGTGGCCCAGATGCTTTTTGAACATTTGAAGACGTAACCTGCCCCTCCTGTAAATAAATTTATTTTTCGATATAAATATAGTCTCTAGTCGCTGGTCTATGGTATTTAGTCCTGTAATCGAATGAGTAATGACGAGAGACCAGAGACTATATACTGGAGACCGCAAAACAAATGGCAAAGGAAAAAAGTATTTATAACGGCCGCCTGTTCCATCTGGTCACCCGGCGGGCGCGCCTGCCGCATGGCAGAAAAGTGCAGCTGGAAATCGTCCGTCATCCGGGGGCGGCATTGATTGTCCCTTTCCTTGCGAAGGATTCGGTGATCATTTTGCGGCAGTTACGTCCGGTCATTTCAAAATATCTGTATGAATTGCCTGCCGGCACGATCGATAAAGGAGAATCCGCGTTGTCCTGTGCCCGTAGAGAGGTGATCGAGGAGACCGGTTACGCCGCGAAAAAGTTTACGCGGTTAGGAATGATCTATCCGGTCCCGGGCTATTCGACCGAAAAGATCTCTATTTATAAAGCCGAACATCTGATAAAACGTCAAAAAGATCTGGATGACGATGAGGTGCTCGTAACGAAAGTGGTCACGAGATCTCTCATCCGCCGCCTGTTCAAAACGGGGAAAATAATCGATGCGAAAACCATCTGCGCGTTCGCGTTATGCGGATGGCTATAAAGAGAACGTAACGCGAAACGCGAAATCCCGTGGAATTCGGAGAATTCCTGGGACTGAATCCCCGAAATTTATCAGTGATAAATTTCAGGGGGCAAGGTCACATAAACTCTTTCGTCATTCGGTAAACGGTGACGAAGCCCGTATCGCCAATCGGTTAACGGCAACGGCTTTTTTGAAAATCGTAACCGAAAGACGAATCCCGATACGGGCTGCGTAACCGACATCCGTAAGACGACATTTCAATTACGTGTGTCGTGCGTGCCCCGTTGCGTAAGCTCACGGGGTGTCGTGTGACTTTGAATATTACCGTAGAGGGACAATGATCGAGATTATCGCTTTGACCCTATTGGTGTTGTCGAGTGTTGCCGGATTTATCTGTATCTTTTTTACCAACTTCGGTACGCTGATCATTTTTCTGGGAAGTATCCTTTACGCGTTGGCCACCCGATTTTCCGTGATCGGGATACAGACATTGGCCATCCTCCTGGTCTGCTATGTGATCGGAGAAATAATCGAATACGCCGGCGTGATTATCGGCGCGAAAAAATTCGGCGCGTCTTCCCGGGCAATCGTCGGCGCGCTTATCGGCGGCTTCATTGGCGGATTTTTAGGAGTATTTTTATTGGGGATCGGGATATTCTTAGGGACGTTTTTAGGTATATTTTGCGGGGCGTTCTTGACCGAACTCATCGTCCATCGTGACTGGCGCCGGTCGCTTAAATCGGGCGCCGGCGGCGTCGTCGGCCGTCTCATCGCGATTTCCGGAAAAGTAGTAATCGCGTTATTCATGCTTTTTTTTATCGCCAATAGCCTGATATTCTATAGCCCGGTATTCAATAATGGACAGGCCCCTCTTAAACATCACCATGAACATCATGAACAATAAGATCGTTATCTTGACTTTAATCGCGGCGGTTATCGTGTCTTTGTGGGGGAGCCGTGAGGTATGCGCGAAATCGCCGATGGATTTTCAGGTCGCGCCGCTGGCTTCTAAAATATCGATCTATAAAGGATTGGCCGAGATAAAAAACCGCCTGGAAGAGTCGCCCGATAATATAGACCTTATCAATCAATGGGCGTTTATTGCCGACTATTACGGGTTCTGGGAAGAGACGATAAAAGCGCGGACCCGCCTGATCGAAAAAGGGGCCGGAGATTTTATCGTCTATGTGAATCTGGGAAGAGAATATATGGGGTTAGGTGAATTCGACGATGCCGAGAAATATCTTTATCAGTCTTTAAAAATACGCCCCGATAATGTGTTTGCGTTATATAACCTGGGCCTTTTGTACCGGTATAAAGGCGATTTCGAACAATCGCTTAAGTTCCTTAAAAAAGCGAGCGGGATATATCCCGAATGGCCGGAGATATATTATGAACTGGCCAATACTTATTTGATGACGAAACAATATGACGCGGCGATCGAAAATTATACTACGTCGCTCGAACTCGGCCTGCACGATGCCGCGTTATTCGAGAACCTGGGGATATCCTATTTAGGAAAAAAAGAAAAACTGAAGGCGCTGGAATCTTTCGAGAAAGCGTTACAGACAAAAAGTTCCGATGAGAACCTGCAGAAACTGTTTATCGCGGTGAAACGGTCGTTACCGCCGGATGCGCTTTCCGGAGCGCAGGATACCTCTCCCGAATAATCATTTACTTGCCGATATAAACCCAGTTGTTTTTTTTGACGAGGAACCCTTCTTTGATGAGGGAGGTGATACTTTTTTCGATACGTTCATGATCGAACCCGGTATCTTTCAAGATCTCTTGCTTTGATCTGGGGCCGCTCGCGGTGATCAGCCTCAGGATCGCTCCGCGAATCTCGCGGTTCGACCCGGCAAACCGCGATTGAACACGATAATGAGCGCTGCGCAGGTTAGGGTTATCGCGGGTTTTTTTCAGCATTGTCCCGTAATCCATCAACGCGTAATACCAATCACGCGGATTTTTTTTATCAAGGGTCGCCTCGATCAAAGGGATAAGCTCTTCATCCCGGACCGAGCGCGCCTGCGAGAAGAAAAAATGGATGAATACCCTCCGGATATTGGTCTCGATGAATATCACCGGAAGGTCAAAAGCGAACGCGCAGAGCGCGCCGGCCGTTGATTGTCCGATACCGGGAAACTCCCGGAGCAACGTTATGTCAGCGGGCAAGGTGCCGTGATATTCTTTCACCGCTTTTTGCGCGCTACGGTAAAGCGCCAGGGCCCGGCGGTTATACCCTAATCCCTGCCATAACAATAAGACTTTGTTAAGTGAACCCCTTGCCAGGGTGCGGATGTCCGGAAACTCTTTTAAGAACGGAGAATATTTTTCAAGGACCCGTTCGACCTGGGTCTGCTGAAGCATCATCTCCGAGACGAGGATACGGTAAGGGTCGCGCGTATCGCGCCAGGGAAACGAGCGGCCTTCTTTCAAATAGAAACCATGAATGATCTTTTTGAAGCGGGTGAGGGAATAACCGGAAGGTTTCTTTTTTTCAGGCATCGGGATAACGCTCGATAAACGTTATTATTCTTTCTTTTTGCCATTTTCCCCACGCGAAAACGGCAATAGTACATAACGCGGTAATGATGTTGGTCGCCGGGAATGCCCACCATATACCGGAGATCTTAAGCTCCGTGTACCGGGAAAGGATAAAAGCCAGCGGGAACCGTAACCCCCAGAGATATATAATAGTGAATATCATCGCCAGCTTAGTGTTGCCGGCACCGCGGAACGCGCCGCGTAATACCATATGGATACCCATGAATCCGAATGAGAGGGAAAGGATCCGGATGAACACGGTGCTTGCCGTGATGACTTCGCGGTTGTGCGGGATAAACAGTGTCGAGATACCCCGGGCAAAAATAAAAAAGATCATACCGAACAGGGTCAACGCGGCAAAAGTAAATACCGCGCAGATCCTGGCTATTCGTTTCGCCCGGTCCTTTTTCCCGGCGCCGATATTCTGTCCGACCAGGATAGAGGTCGCCATCGAAAGCGCGAGCGCAGGAAAAAATACGAAATTCAATATCCGGGCGCCGATGCCGTAGGCGGCAAGCGGGATAGTCCCGAACCCCGTGATCAAAAAGATCATCGCGGTCAAACTGACCGCGATCGTCGAATTCTCGATCGATGCCGGTACCGCTAAGGCAAGTACCGTGCGGAGGAAAGGGATGTCGATCTTACAGGACCTCATTTTAAGCGAAATGCCGTATCGTCCGCTTTTAAGGATGAAAATGCCAATCGCTCCGGCAAGGCCTTGAGTGATAAGCGTGGTCACGGCCGCTCCTTCCACGCCGAAGGCGGGGATCGGTCCGTATCCGAAGATGAATATAGGGTCAAGGACCAGGTTCAAAAGGACGGTCCCCAGGATGATGATCAGCGGAGTTTTTACGTTACCGATACCGCGCAGGAGCGCCTGAAACGTAAAATAGATGAACAGGAAAATAAACCCGATGAATGAGATCTTAAGATACGCGACCGCTCCCCTGTAAACATCGGACGGCGTGCGTAACAGGTTGATCAAAACCGGAGTGATGAAGTACCCGATTATCGAGATAACCAGAGCGACGATACATACGATGAAAAGGATCTGAGACGAAGCATGGTCGATCTCGTCCTGACTGTTTGACCCTTTCAGGTGAGAGACGATGATCGTCCCGGCCAGGGTAAACCCGATACCGAGAGAAGCCAGAAGAAAGATCACCGGAAAACTTACCGATACCGCGGCGACCGCGTCGGCGCCCAGCCGGCCCAGCCAGAACGTATCGGTAAGCTGGTACGCGGTCTGCAGGAGGTTGCTTAAAATAAGGGGGAACGCCAGGATCAGTAGAGACCTGATGATCGGGCCTTCGGTAAGACGGTTGGGTTGCGACTGAGACTGAGGCATATGTTCAATATATCAATTATATGAATGTCCATTCTAAATGGTTAATAGTCAACAGTCAATAGTCGACGGACCACGGACTATGGTCTATGGACCATGGACTGTCGATTGAATAGATAGTCCTTGAATAGTAAAATTGTTTGTGGTAACATTTTTCTTATTATTCTTAAAGACAGTAAATAATCACGTCCGATTTATCAGGAGGAATGATGTACCAGATCAGTGAGATGTTAAGAAACCAGGCAAAAGAAAATCCCAAAAGGATCGTATTCCCGGAACCCTCCGATGAAAGAGTCCTGGAGGCGGTCGAATATATAAGGAAAGAAAAGATCGCGCAACCCCTGCTGCTTACCCAGGACAATATCGAGCCGGAAAAACAGGAAGAATTCGCGAACTTTTTCTATGAAAAGAAACAGATCAAAGGAGTCACTTTTGAAGAAGCCCGCGAATTGATGGAAAATCCGCTCTATTACGGAGCGACGCTGGTACGCCTGGGCTATGCCGACGGATTTGTCGCCGGCGCGACGTTCACTACGTCTTCGGTCATCCGCGCGGCCCTGCAGTGCCTGGAGCTGGATAAAAGTTTCGGATTGATCTCCAGCTGTTTCGTGATGGAAGTCCCCAATTGCCAATACGGCGAAAACGGGATCCTGGTGTACGCCGATTGCGGAGTGATCCCTTATCCGACCAGCGAACAACTTGCCAAAATAGCTATTTCTACCGCGCAATTTACAAAACATGTTTTAAAATTTGAACCGCGAGTGGCGCTGTTAAGTTTCTCTACAGCCGGCAGCGCCGAAGGCCGTTGGATCGAGAAGGTAAGGGAAGCGGTCACTCTTGCTAAATCGAAGACAAACGAGTTCCTTATCGAAGGGGAATACCAGGGTGACGCGGCTCTCGTCCCGGAAGTCGCCGAGATCAAAATCAAAGGCAGCGAGGTCGCCGGTAAAGCCAACGTCTTGATCTTCCCTAATCTCGATGCCGGGAATATCTGCTATAAACTTACCGAACGGTTAGCGCGCGCTAAAGCGATCGGTCCGATTATCCTGGGGACTATCCAGCCCTGCAGCGATCTTTCCCGGGGGTGTTCGGCCCAGGATATTATCGATTGTACCGCGATTACTGTGATTAGAGCCCAAGAAAAATGAAAATCCTCACGATTAATTGCGGCAGTTCCTCGATTAAATATAAGTTTTATTCGTTCCCTAAAGGAGAATCGCTCTCGGCCGGCCTCATCGAACATATCGGTGAAGGCCATTCCAACCTTACCGATCACGCCCAAGCGATGAAGGTTGTCTTTGACAACCTGTTTAAAGCGCGCGCGATCACATCAATAGGTGAGATCGAAGCGATCGGCCACCGGGTAGTCCACGGCGCGGAAACTTTCTGGCAGCCTCACCGGATAACTCCGGCAGTCATCAACAAGATCAAAGAATGCAGTAAATTCGCTCCGCTTCATAACCCGGCGAACCTGGAAGGTATAAAAGCTTGTACCCAGGCGTTACCCCGGGTCGCTCAAGTCGCGGTATTCGATACCGCGTTTCATCACAGTATTCCCGAGTACGCGTATATGTACGCGGTCCCTTTCGAATATTACCGCCGTGACGGTATCCGGAAATACGGGTTTCACGGGACGTCGCATCAGTTCGTCGCGCAACAAGCCTCGAGGATACTTGGGAAACCGCTCGGTAAGTTGAACCTGATCACCTGTCATCTCGGCAACGGCTGCAGTATTACCGCGATACAACAGGGCAGATCGATCGATACGTCGATGGGGTTTACTCCGCTGGAAGGATTGATCATGGGGACACGTTCGGGCGATATCGACGCCGCCGCGGTCCTGTATTTGATGGAGAAAAACGGTTTGGCCCCACGTGAGATCGACCAGATCTTAAACAAGAAAAGCGGCCTGTTGGGTATCTCCGGGATAAGTAATGATATGCGCGAGATCAAAAAAGGGGTCAAAAAAGGGTCACGTCGTGCCCGGTTGGCGCTCGATATGTTTCTTTACCGGATTGTAAAATATATCGGCGCGTACTGGTTTATCCTGGGCGGGGCCGACGCGGTCTGTTTTACCGCCGGCATCGGAGAACATAACCCGGATTTTATTGCCCGGATAAAAAAACAGTTGGCCGGTGTCGTAAAAAAGACGACCAAGTTTTTAGTAGTACCTACCAACGAGGAACAAATGATCGGTCTCTTGACATATAACCTGATAAAGAGTAAAAAGAGGGCATAGAGGAGCACGCTATGATGAGGACAATGCTTAAATCAAAGATATCCTACGCGATAGTCACTGAAGCTCAGTTGTATTACCAGGGGAGCATTACTCTGGATGAGAAGATCATCCAGTCGGCCGGCCTTTACGCGGGCGAAAAAGTAGAGGTATTGAATCTGAATAACGGCCAGAGGTTTGAGACCTACGTGATCAAAGGCGAACCCGACAGCGGAGTCGTTTGTCTGAACGGCCCGGCGGCGCGGTTAGGCTGTGAAGGAGATAAATTGATCATACTTTCTTACGGAGCCTACAGCGATGAGGAGATAGAGACGTTAAAGGTGAAATATGTCGAACTTAACGAAAGTAACCGAATTAAAAATTCGTATCTGGCCTGATAAGGGTTTAAAAAAACGGTGCCGGAAGGTCAAGGCGGTCGATGAACATACCCGCCGAATGCTTGACGATATGTATACATTGATGAAAAAGACCGACGGCGTAGGGCTTGCCGCTAACCAGGCGGGCCTGCGTGATTCTCTGGTCGTGATCGAGGCCGGCGATAAATTGTTCAAACTGGTTAACGCGAGAATCGTCAAATATCAGGGGAAGATCGATTTTGAGGAAGGGTGTTTAAGTTTTCCCGGAATAAACCTGACGATCCGCCGGGCAAGCCGAGTGTGGGTCCATGCGCTTGATGAATACGGTAACCCGCTCGATATCGAAGCCGAAGGGACACTGGCGGTGATATTTCAGCATGAAATAGACCATGTGAGCGGGGTCGTGTTTGTCGAACGCGTACCGCTATGGCAACGCTGGAAGTTAAGGCCAAAATTAAAGAAACTTACACAGGGATGAGTTGCGCGAATAAAAAAGCGAATCTCGAGAGATGCACCTGCTCTTATCCGGGTTGTCCGCGTAAAGGAATCTGTTGTGAATGTATCCAGTATCATCTGAAAAACGATGAAGTGCCCGGATGTTTTTTCCCGCGTGAAGCCGAACGGACCTATGACCGGTCTCGGGAATATTTTGTTTCCGTGTGCCGTCCTAAAAGATAACCATGGAAAAAAAAGATCTAGCGATTATTGGTGCCGGGATTGCGGGTATTGCCTCAGGTATATATGCCCGCAGGGCCGGTTTGACTTTTGAACTTTTTGAAAAGAAAACGGTCGGCGGGCAACTGGGATTTGTAGGCGCGCTTGACAACTATATCGGGATCGTGCCGGGCGCGACGGGATTTGAACTGGTCTCATCCCTCAATGAGACTTTAAAAAAGATGGATATTCCCCCGCGTCACGAGGATGTCAAAAAGATCGCGCCGGGAACAGGGAAAATAACAGTACATACCGAAGCAGGCGAATATATCTTCGGCGCAGTCATCATCGCGAGCGGGGCCACATGGCGGACACTGGGCGTTGCGGGTGAGGCCGAATTTTTAGGTAAAGGGGTCTCTTATTGCGCGGTATGCGACGGGTTCTTTTTCAAGAATAAAGACGTGTGTGTCATCGGAGGAGGCAATACCGCCGTAGAAGAAGCGCTGTATCTTTCGCGGCTGTGCAATAAAGTGTATCTTATCCACCGCCGGGACCGTCTGCGGGCGCTGGATTATTTACAGAAAGAGCTTACCGAGACAAAAAATATAGAAGTGTGTCTTGAATCGGAACTTACCCAGATAAAAGGGGACGCTTTTGTAGAAGAAGTGACCGCCAGGAAAAAAGACGGGACGGTTTTTCGCTTTTCTGTCAACGGAGTCTTTATCGCCATCGGCATGGAACCGGCAACCGGGTTTTTTCGTGATGTGGTCGCCTGCGACGAACACGGGTTTATTATTTCGGATGAAGAGATGAGTACCTCGCAAAAAGGGATCTTCAGCTGCGGCGATTGCCGCCGGCGCCCCCTGCGCCAGCTTATTACCGCCGCCGGCGAAGGAGCGGTCGCGGCGATGAGCGCGTACCGTTATTTAAAGGGAAACTATATAAGTTCCTGACCTACTATTTTGAAGAAAAAGCTATTTTTCATTTTCCGGGTCGTGATCGCCCTGGGAATATTGTACGTCCTTTTCAAATTTGTCCCTTACCGGGAAGTCCTTTCTCTTTTCACGCATTCCCGGAAAATATTCATCCTTATCGGTTTCGGCCTTTTATTCCTCGACCATATCCTGGCGTCGTTACGTTGGCGGTTTGTCCTCACCCATCTGGGAATACATATATCCGCGCGCGAGGCGGTCTATACGTTCCTTTCCGGTAATTTCTTTAACTTATTTTTCCCTTCGCTTATCGCCGGAGACGCCGCCCGCACGTTACTTCTGACTCAACACATCCGGGCTCCCCGGAAGATCGCCGCATCGGTCATCATGGACCGGGCAAGCGGTATGGTCGCGTTATCTTTTATAACCGTGATCGCGTATCTTTGGGGTGCCGAAATCGTGAACGAACCCCAACTGGGTATCGGAGTAGGGGTGATGGCGATTCTAGGGGTAGGTGTGCTGTTCGTCCTTTTTCATCGTTTCTTTTTTTTGATGCTGGAAAAAATATCCTTCAGATACGCCGGGCTCAATCGGCGGGTAAAAGAGTTCCACGGCGAGTTCGATATCATCCGCAGGAACCCTTCGATATTCTTCAAGACTGTTTTTATATATTCGTTGATCATCCAGATATTAAACAGCCTCAGTTTCTATTATCTTGCCAAAGGATTATTCGTCCAGGCGGATATGGTCTATTTTTTTGTATTTGTCCCGCTGGCAATGCTCATCGCCTGTATCCCGGTGACCATCGCGGGGCTGGGGACGCGAGAGGTGGCAATGGTATACCTGTTTGCCAAAATAGGCGTCGCGCAACCGGCGAGTTTAGGCATGTCTCTTCTGAATTTCTCGTTTCTTGTGATCATGAGCCTTATCGGAGGGTTAGTCTATGTTATGGTATCTCATCGATGGGTACAACGTAATCCATAAAAGCGATGAAATAAAAAAATCGGCTTCGCCGCGTCAGGAATTCGTTTATTACATAAAACGTAAAAATCTTACCGGGAGCCGTAATAATAAAGTGACGATCGTCTTTGACGGCGGCCCCCATTATGACGAGTTTTTGCAGGAAAAAGAGTTTTCAATCGTTTTCAGCATGGAAAGAAGCGCGGATGATGTGATCAAAGAGAAGATCGCACGCGCGAAAAACAAAAAACAGATCGTTGTGGTCAGTGACGACCGGGAGATACTGCAGTGCGCGCGTACTGCCGGGGCGCGGATAGTCCGCGCCGGCGAGTTTTTGACGGAAAAACAGAAACGGATAGAAAAAGAAGATGGGGTAGTAGAAAAAAATATCAGCCTCTCGGTGCAGGAAGAAATCACCGAAGAGTTGCGTAAGATATGGCTTAAAGATGAAACCGAAACGTGAACATAAACATTTTTTCAAATTTTTAGGGACGGCCGGAGCCCGGTTTGTGATGATCAAGCAACTGCGTTCTTCCGGCGGGATGTGGCTGCGCTATCGCGATACCGATATCATGATCGATCCGGGGCCGGGCGCACTCGTACGTTGTGCCCGGGCGAGACCGAAACTCGATGCGACCACGCTGGATGCGGTCATCCTTACTCACCAGCATCTTGACCATTCTAACGATATCAACGTGATGATCGAAGCGATGACCGAAGGCGGATTTAAAAAAAGAGGCGCGGTCTATGCGCCGCGTGAAGCGCTTGACCCGCTCGGCGGCGTCATCTTTGAATACGTGAAGAAATATCCGGAAACGGTCAGTGAATTGAAACCGGGGAAATTTACGGTAGGAGATATAACCTTTGAGGTTCCCTGCCGAAACCGGCATTCGGTGGAGACCTACGGACTGAAATTTTATATTGCCGGCCAGACCGTTTCCCTTGTGTCCGATACGAAATATTTTGGCGGACTTATCGACACCTATCGTGATTCGGACGTATTGATCTTAAACGTCGTGTTCAAAGAACCTCGTGACCAGTACGACCATTTAAGCCTCCCCGAAGCCATAGAGATCGTCAAGAAGATCAAGCCGAAACTGGCGGTATTGACCCATTTCGGGATGGGTTTGATCAAAATGAATTTAAGAAAGATGGAAGAAAGATCGCGTAAGGAAACCGGCTTGAATATCATCTGCGCGTATGACGGGTTTTCGATAGAATTACCGTATAAAGGATAAAAAATATGAACACGAATAGTCTGAAAAAAAATGTTCTCAAAGTGATCTTTCTTGTGTATTCGCTCACGCTTATCGTCATGTCGGTGGTCCCTCTCGATATGCCGGCGCCGAAAGAGGTGCCGGTAGATAAGATTGTCCACAGCCTGGCATATTTAGTCTTAGCGATACTTACCGCAAACGCTTTAAGTCCTTCCGGGACTAAAAGCAATATAATACGGGCGTTTATCTTTACCGTGCTCTTTGGGTTTACTTTGGAATGTATACAATATTTTCTCCCTCTTAGGTCGTTTGATATCTTCGATATCGCGTGTAATATTGCCGGCGCGTTGGTGGGAAGTATCTGCGTGTACGGTTTTAAGAAAATATAGGATATACCTGTGAACATACCTTATACAATAGTTTTTGAAGACGAACATCTTATCGTGTTGAATAAAATAGCGAAACTTCTCGTTCAACCCAGCCCGAAAAAAGAAAAATATACGTTAACTTCGCTTCTTAACGATGAGCTTGGCGAAAAAAAACAAAAAGCTCTGCCCTGTCATCGTCTTGACCGGGAAACGACCGGATTGATCATTTACGCCAAAAGTGCCCATATCCAGTCGTTGATCTCCAACCAGTTCCGCGAGCGGTCAGTCGAAAAAAAATATATCGCGTTTGTCCAGGGCCGGTTGAAAAGGCCCAAAGGCATATTGAAAGGCTCCATCATCGATAGCGAAGGTAAACGGTATCGGGAAAAAGCAAAGCCGGCGCATAGCGGATATAGAGTGAGGCGCCAGTACCGTAATTTCTGTGTCCTGGAACTTATTCCGCTCACGGGCCGGACAAACCAGTTACGTATCCAATTAAAGGGTA
This sequence comes from Candidatus Omnitrophota bacterium, assembly GCA_016935525.1. Lineage (GTDB taxonomy): Bacteria > Omnitrophota > Gorgyraeia > Duberdicusellales > 4484-171 > JAFGQU01. The sequence continues at coordinate 15,440 of JAFGQU010000023.1, read as the reverse complement.
TCGGCCATCCGATACTGGGCGAACGCAAATACGCATATGGGCGTGATTTTCCCGTAAAATTCCGGCGGCTGGCATTACACGCGTTTTATTTACGGTTTTATCATCCGGTTACTCATAAATTCCTACGGTTTGAAATAGATCTGCCCGAAGATATGGCGAAGTTTTTGGAGAAATATAATAAGGTCACAACTTATAGAGAGAAACGAATATAAGTTGTATGACCGCAGTATACCCTTGACGCTTTTGTGCAAAAGTGTCAAGGGTTCAATTCGCAGACGTCCTTACGGACTACGATTTACGATCACTTTGTTCCGTAGATCGTCTGCTCATTGAAGGAGGAAATATGATCGCAGGGATCACGTTTATCGTCGCCGGTGTTTTGATCGCGGTCTATCCGCAATTGCTCTCTCTTATTGTAGCGTTTCTGTTGATAATGATCGGGACTTTTTTCATCGCGCTCAACTCTTATTACCGCCGTTCTCAACGACAGTTTGACGATCCGTTTATGAGATTCTTCTTCAGATTATAATTTATTAAAGTTCGCGTGTTCTCCCGTGCTCGCGTCAGCCCGTTCAAATAGTAAAGAACAGTGAGCGGGGATATAATACTGAATCTCTAACGGGATAACGGGCGAACGGGACAACGGGGAAACCCTTCCAGTTATCCCTATATATTTACAATCCCGGGGTTTTTGATATAATTTTTTACGAACAGGCGTCCCGATATATCGGGATGCCTGATGACAGTGATTAAAGAATAAGAGGATAGATATGAACGAACATCTTGCCCATCACCGGCCGCAATGGAAATCGCATATCGGGTTTCTGTTTACCGCGATCGGTTCGGCGATAGGCCTGGGCAATATCTGGCGGTTCCCGTACCTGTGTTATAAAAACGGGGGCGGCGCCTTTCTTATCCCTTATTTCGTCGCGCTTATCGTGGTGGGGATACCGCTGATGATATTAGAGATAGGACTGGGACACAAGATGCGCGGTTCGTCTCCGGCGAGCCTGGCGGGTGTCTCCCGGAGGGCGGAATGGCTGGGATGGTGGCAGGTGATTTTTGTCATGTTCGGTATCGTCCTTTACTATTCGGTAGTGATTGCCTGGTGCGTAAGTTTCTTCTTCTTTTCGTTTAACCTGGGCTGGGGCGCCGATCCCGATACGTTTTTCTTTCAAAAATTCCTGATGGTAGGGGAAACCCCCTTTTCTATCGGGATATTACGCACACCGATTTTGTTTTCCCTGCTGCTGGTCTGGCTGTTAAGCTGGTTGATCGTCTATAAAGGAGTACAAAAAGGCCTGGAACGGGCGAATAAGATATTCATGCCGATACTCTTCATTTTGACGGGCGTGATCGTAGTATGGAGCCTGGGCCTGCCCGGCGCGCGAGAAGGGCTCCTTGTGTATCTGCGGCCTGATTTCTCGCGCCTCAGTGATATCCAGGTATGGATGGACGCGTTCAGTCAGATATTTTTTACGCTAAGCCTGGGATTCGGAATCATGATCGCCTATGCTTCGTATCTGCCGCGTAAAAGCGAGATCGTCAAAGATTCCTGCGTGATCAGTTTCACTAATTGCCTGTTTTCCCTGTTTGCGGGGTTAGGCGTGTTTTCTATATTAGGATATATGGCCCAGACGACTTCTAAAGAGGTCGGCGATGTCGTCAGCCAGTCGATCGGCCTGGCGTTTGTCGCCTATCCCAAAGCGATCAGCCTGCTGCCGTATTTTCCCCGTCTGTTCGGCGTTATCTTTTTCGGGATCCTGGTGATCGCCGGGCTTTCATCGGCGATCTCGATACTGGAGGCGTTCACCTCCGCGGTCATCGATAAGTTCCATTATTCCCGCGGCGCGGTGGTATCGGTATTATGTGTGTTCGGATTCCTAGGATCGATGATCTTTGCGACCCAGGCCGGGCTGTACTGGCTGGATATTGTCGACCATTTCCTGACGCAATATGGACTGGTGATCGCCGCGATATTGGAATGCGTGATCATCGGATGGGTCTTTGGCGCCGCGCGGATGCGTCAACATGTGAACCATTACAGTGCCTGGGGCTTGCGTACCTGGTGGGATTGGGCGATCAAAGTGGTTACCCCGTTGGTCTTGACCGGATTATTGATCTCCACGTTACGTGATGAGTTGACTACTCCTTACGGAGGATATTCGTGGCTGGCAATCGTCCTTATCGGACGGGATTGGCTGATGTATACTTTGTTTGCCGCGATTATCGTCGCGGCTCATGGATGGAAGAGTGATCCTAAAGACCGGATGATCTCTTCCTGAAAAAACGCGATTATGTAAAAACCGTTATCCCGGTTAAGATCATGATAAAACCCCGTTTTTCTAAAAAACTACTCGTTACTTTTTTTTGTATCCTGGCGATTGCGGCACTGGCCGGGTTTATCTTTATTTCCCAACAGAAAAAGTTCGTCCGTTCCTTAGAAAAAAACATCAGCGGTATTGCCGAACATCAACAGGGAGAATTTGCCTGTGTGATAAAAGACATGCGGTTCCCTTATACTCAATGGGACAAGAACGAAAAAGAACTGTTTCCCGCCGCGAGCCTGATGAAAGTGCCGGTACTGGCGGTCGTCTTTAAAGCGGTCGATGAAGGGAAATTATCGCTCGATGAGAAAGTGGTGGTACGACGTAAAGATATCGCCGGCGGCTCAGGGATCATCAAAGCGATGAAAATGCCGGCCGCGTTCTCTTTAAGAGAGCTGCTCAAGATCATGATCGCGTCCAGCGATAATACCGCGACCAATAAGGTCATCAGCCTCCTGGGCTACGAATATTTAAACAACGGGTTTACTGAATTAGGCCTTAAAGATACGGTACTGAAAAGGAAGATGATGGATTTCTCTTTACGGGATAAAGGGGTTGAAAATTATACCTCGGCGAGAGATATTTCGTCGCTGCTTGAGCGGATGTACCGTAAGGAACTCGTCGATGAAGCCGCGTCCGGCGAGATGATCAGTTACCTCAAAAGTCAGAAGATCAACGACCGGCTCCCGCGGTATTTGCCGAATGAGGTGACGGTCGCCCATAAGACCGGCCTTGAACGGGGAGTGGTCCATGACGCGGGTATTGTATTTTCTCCCAAAGGGGATTATATTATTTGTATACTTACCCGGGGGGTAAACTCATATGCGCAGGCAAAAAAATTCATTGCCGATACGTCGTTAGTTACTTATAATCTTTATCAATGAGCTATTCGCGTACGATACGCTCATAGCGAGCGGTAAGCGTTTAGCGGCTAGCGGTTAGACTAAAAACCGGAAACCAGAGACTAGAGACTAAAATATGTTTGTGTTGAGCAATCTCCTTATTTCGCTGGCGAAGATACTGGACGTGGTATTGACCATCCTGTACTGGTTGATCCTTATCCGCGCCCTGATCAGCTGGGTAAACCCGGACCCGTATAACCCGATCGTACAGTTCCTTAATAAGACGACCGAACCGATCCTGTATCCGATCAGAAGGATATTGCCGGTCAATATGAAAATCGGTATCGACCTTTCTCCGTTGATCGCGTTTTTGATCATTTTGTTTGCGAAAAATTTTATTGTCCAGACGCTCGTCGAACTGGCGTTAAGGCTTAAATAACTATGGGGATCATCTCTACCGTCATCCCGCTGATCATTATCGTCATCCTGTTCGTGCTCATCGTGCGCATCGCCACGGTTGTCCTTAAGATGACCGGTCTGGATGAGGAGACCGCGTGGTTTCAATCGGTATCGGCGTTTACCGGGACCGGGTTTACCACTAAAGAGGCCGAACCGGTCCTGGAAGACGATATCCGGCGTAAGACCGTGATCGTGTTGATGATCTTAGGCCGGATCGGGTTCGTATCGGTCATCGCCGGCTTATTCGTTTCATTCGGGAAAGATAATATCTTAAACGACCTGTGGAAAGCGTTACTGTTGATCTTATCTATCGCGTTACTCTACAAAGCGACCACATTACGCGAGTTCAGTGTCTGGCTGAACCGGTTCATCGAGAAACGGATCGTCGCCAAAGGGCTGGTGGAACAGCAGACCCTGGAAGAACTGTTCCGTCTGCCTAAAGGGTACGGGATCGCTCAGCTTACGATGACTAAAGATACCGAAGAGCTCGGCCAAAGCCTTTCGGCGGCCGGGTTTATCAAAAAAGATATCCTGGTCCTTTCTATTCAAAGAGAAAATAGATTGATCGCGTTCCCTCATGCCGATGACGTGCTGGAAGAAGGCGACAAACTGCTCTGTTACGGGTTATTACAGAATATAAAAACGTACGCGTGACCGGAGCCAATCAAGATAAGGAGTATAGACGATGAAAGTTTCCGAATACCTCAAGAAAAACTATTGTGTGATGGACCTTAACGCCGCCGATAAAGAGGCCGCGGTGAGAGAGATCGCCGAAGAACTTACTTCAAGCGGAAAAGTCGCCGATAAAGCTAAGTTTATCGAAGATATCCTGGAACGGGAATCTCTCGGTTCCACCGGTATCGGCCATAAAGTCGCTATCCCTCACGCCCGTACCGCGAGTATAAAAGGGTTCGTGATCGGATTCGGCAAATCAAAAGAAGGTATCGATTTTAACGCGCTTGACGGGGAAAAGGTGAACCTTATCTTCCTCATGGGTGCCGACCCGCGCGAACTGAACCTGTATTTAAGAGTCCTTGCCGAATTATCCAAACTGCTGATGAACAGCGCGTTCCGTGAGGCGCTGGTGTCCGCGGAATCGGCGGACCAGGTGATCCAGATCATCCGTCAGTTCGAGAAATGATAATACATACCCCTTAACCGGAGGATACCGTTATGGTCAATGTGAAAGAGGTGATGAACACCAGCGTCATCAAAGTGAAACGTTCTACTTCATTACGCGCTCTTTTGGATATTTTTAAACAATTCCATACCCACCCGCTCATTCCTGTTGTCGATGATCAAGATATCCTTATTGGGATGGTCTATCCGGAAAATCTTCTCGATATATTGCGTCCGCAACAGGCAAAACTGTTTCGTTCCCTGCCGTTTATGGAGATGGATCAGGATGTATTCGATCTTGACGTGGTACCCTCGATGGGCGACCTGATTATCGTCGATGACATCATGGATAAACACTTCGTCGTGGCGAAAGAGACGCAGACTATCGAACAGGCATACAAACACATGCGGATGCATCAAAAAGAACGTCTGGCGGTAGTCGACAGCGGAGGTAAGATCCTCGGTATTGTCGGCATTTTCGATATTATCTGGCGCATGTTTAAGGAAAAAGGTATCGCGTAACGTTGAGCAAGATATGATACATGATCCTATTTTGAGTCTGGGGGTCATATTTATCGCCGGGTTTTTCGGCGGGCGATTCGTCAGGAAATTCAAGATCCCGTCGATCACCGCGTACGTGGCGTTAGGCATCCTGCTTTCTCCGGACCTGTTCAATATTATCTCCGGCGAACTTTTAAGCGCGTCGGAAGTATTTTCGGATATAGTGCTGGGAATGATCGCGTTTATCCTGGGTGAAAGCTTTTATCTGGGAAATATCCGGCAAGTCGGCCGCTCCGTCGTGAACATCTCGATCAACGCGTCGCTGGTCCCCTGGGTACTGGTGACTGTCGGGTTATGGTATTTTTTCCGTCTCCCGTTTGCCGTAGCTTTGGTCTATGGCGCCATCGCCTCATCCACCGATCCGGCCGGTACCGTTACCGTCGCGCAGGAATACCGCAGTAAAGGGGAATTTACCGATACGTTACTGGGAGTCGTCGCGATCGACGATGCCTGGGGCCTGATCATATTCGGATTTTCACTTTCGATGGCGACGTCGCTGTTAGGCGGAGTTCCGTCGTTTATCGGGATATTTACGGACCTGGGTAAAGCGTTTTTTGATATTATCGCGTCAGCTCTGGTGGGGTTATCTGCGACATTATTGTTTAACCGGATCTCTCATCTGATTAACAGCGCGAAAGACCGCCTGATCTATACGTTCGCGTTTCTGTTTCTTACCATCGGTATCGCGATCACCCTGCACCTTTCGGTACTGTTATCCTGTATGGTGTTCGGAGCGACACTGGCCAATACCAATAAGATGAGTTTTACTTTTTTCGAATCGTTACGCGAGGTCGATTCGCCCTTCTATATCATCTTCTTTGTGCTTGCGGGCGTGGGGTTAAGTTTTAAAGGGATAGGCGTCGCGCTCGGGATCTCGGCGGCGTTTATTCTTTTGCGTACGTTCGGTAAAATATTCGGCGCGTTTATCGGAGCCAAGGCCGCCGGTTCCGGTGGCATCATGCAGCGGTATATGGGTATCGCGCTTTTGCCTCAGGCGGGTGTGGCGATCGCCTGCGCCCTGGTCGCCAAACATAATCTAAATAATGTCTGGGGTGACCAGATATTAAATGTTACAATAGCTACGACGGTACTGTTTGAACTTATCGGGCCGTGGATCACTAAAGTCGCGTTGGTAAAAGCCGGAGAGATCCGGGAGTTGTAAACCTTTTTATGAACATTCCTGAAAGTAACATCCTCGCGTTAGTCCTTGCCGGAGGCAAAGGTACCCGTCTTGACCCGCTCACGGCCGAACGCACCAAACCGTCGGTTCCGTTCGGCGGTAAATACCGGATCATCGATTTCGCGTTAAGTAATTTCGTGAATTCCGGGATCTATTCCATCTATCTTCTGGTACAGTATAAATCGCAATCGTTAATCGAACATATCCGTACCGCCTGGAGTGTCGCGGGTATGCCGTCAAAACATTTTTTAACCGTCGTCCCGCCGCAGATGAGGATGGAAGATGTAAAAGAATGGTACCGCGGTACCGCCGATTCGGTATACCAGAACATCAACCTTATCTACGATTTCAAACCGACGATCGTCGCGGTATTCAGCGGCGACCACGTGTACCGTATGGATATCCGTCAAATGATCGAATCTCATTATGCCCGCCGGGCGGACCTTACCATCGCGACGGTTCCCCTGACCAAAGGCGAAGAACGCCATTTCGGGGTCCTGGAAACCGACCGTAAGGCCCAAGTGATAAGTTTTAAAGAGAAGCCCGAAAAATTGGGTGAAGGGAATTTTTACGTATCGATGGGAAACTATATTTTCAATACCGATGTCCTGGTCCAGGCATTGGAAGAAAACGCGCATAAAGAGACCTCGCACGATTTCGGAAAAGACGTGATCCCGGCGCTCCTGAAAAGAGGAGCGAACATATACGCGTATGATTGTTCTTGTAACCTTATCCCCGGGCTGAAACCTTATGAAGAACGTTTTTATTGGAAAGATGTCGGAACGATCGAAAGTTACTGGAAAGCGCATATGGACCTTTTAACGGGAGAACCGCGGCTGGACCTGAATAACCGGGACTGGCCGATCTACGGGGTACGGCTTCATTGTCCGCCGGCATTGATCGATAACTCGAATATAACCAACTCGATGATCTGTGAAGGTTCAAAGATCGTATCGTCAACGGTAAAAAATTCTATTCTCGGCCGGTCGGTCACGATAGAGCCCGGTTGTCATATCGAAGATTCGATCATCCTTGATTTTACCCATATCGGAGCGGCATCTAAAATCACCCGTACCATAGTCGACCGGTTCAATACTATCGAGAAAGGTACCCATATCGGCGGCACCGCCGGGTGCGGGCCGTATCATCAGGACCCGTCCGGCATAGTCGTTGTTCGCCGCGGCTCACGGAAATCATACTACTTCTGATTACAGAAGTAAAGGTCACAAAGTCACAAGGTCACATGTCACAAGTAAAGAAAAAAACACGTGTGTCGTGTGACCTGAAAATAAGGAGAATGAAATAATGAACGTAACTGATGCCGTAATACAAAGAAGAAGCGTACGGGCCTATAGCGGGCGGGATATCGAAGAAACCGTGCTTAAAAAAATACTGGATACCGCGCGGTTGGCTCCGTCGGCATCGAACCGGCAGGAATGGCGGTTTGTCGCGGTGCGGGATAACACGAAAAAGATGAAATTGGCCGAGGCCGCCCGTAACCAGCAGTTTGTAGCCGGCGCGCCGGTCGTGCTTGCCTGTTGCGCGGTCACCGACCATCATGTCATGACCTGCAGCCAGAAATGCTATCCGCTGGATCTGGCGATCATTATCGACCATATCACTCTCCTCGCGATCGAGGAGGGGATAGGGAGTTGCTGGATCGGCGCCTTTTATGAAGAACAGGTGAAAAAAATACTGGATATTCCCGAAGATGTCCGGGTAGTCGAACTGCTCACGCTGGGATATCCGGCCGACTCACCCAAAGAGAAGACCCGTCTCTCTCTTTCAGAGATTGTATTTGAAGAACGCTGGCCCAAATAGCGAATAGCGTATAGCGGTGAGCGGATAGAATAAAGAAAATTAACAATTTTCAATTAGCAATTAACATTTAGCAATGAGAAGTACGATAAGAGAAATAGGGCTCTAATTGATAATTGCTAAATGCTAATTTTGCATTGATCATTTATCTTAAACGTGTGACTATGTGACGGGTGTCGTGTGACGTGAGCTAGTCGATCGGCTGGCGCAGTTGTTTTTCGGCGTCGACGACGTCACGGTTGACGTTTTTCATGCAGATCTTTATCTTTTCTTTGAACTCGTCGGTCAACACGTCGCAGAACTTCATCTCTCTCAGCATCTGATGAGTCATCCGGAAGTTCCGGACGATCTCGCCTTCATCGATACTGCAATATTTGTAGAGTTTAAAAAAATCCGTACCGTGAAACCAGGCTCTCGCGGCCTCGGCAATATGGAAATAGAACTCTTTACTTTGCGGGAAGATCCGGTGGTACCGTTCGACTTTATGGATATCGCGCATGAACATCTGCAGATGTTTCTGCAGTTTACGGACCGGTTTACTCAGTTTTGGTTTGCGTTCGCCTTTACGCGGTTCGTATACCAGACAGCATAACACGACAAACAATTCTTCCGGGTCAAGTTTTTCCAGATGGTTACGCGCGTACAGTTCGCCGACCTGCAGTTCGTAACTGTACACTTTCGCGGCAAGTTCGGCTTTCTGGCTTAGGCCGCCTTTTACGATATACCCTAACGATTTCAAGATGTTCAGTTTACGGCGCATAAGGTTTAACGCCTGTTTCTTTTCGACATCGTTTGATTGGTAAAAATGAAACGATAACGGATAAATATCGAACAGTTTTTCTCCCATCAGCGAGTAAAGGTTAAGGATCGTGGCGTACGCGCTGTTAAACTGGCTGGATATCGGTTCGTACTCGCCGTAGATGATATGGTTAAGCGTGGAAATATCCACTTTGTTGGGATCGATACGGATCTGGATGTTTCCCTGAGTATCGATGCCGCGCCGGCCGGCACGGCCGGCGATCTGATAGAAATCCCGTGTTTTCAGGTACCGGTAAAACCGGCCGTAATATTTGAATAACGTATCGAACACTACCGTACGGGCCGGCATGTTGATGCCTAAGGCGAAGGTTTCGGTCGTAAAAATACATTTGATCAGGCCGGTCGTGAATAACCGTTCGATGATCTCTTTCATCGTGGGCAGCAGCCCGGCATGATGGTAGGCGATACCGTGACGGATGAGCGGGTACAGTTCGTCGACATACGGGTCGCCGGAAATATTGAACAGATCGACCAGATCGTTGAATTTTTTTTCGATCACCTCGCGTTCCTGATGCGTTAAAAAATTGAAAGAACGGATATCGTTCGCTAATTCCTGGCACCGCCGGCGGGAAAAACTGAAATACATACAGGGCAGGGCGTCACGGATCTGAAGATGTTTGATGAGCGTGTTCAGCCGGTTCGGTTTAACCCGGGACTCGTTTTCTTCTTCTCTACGGGGCCGGCGGCTGAAATCGCGGTTTTTCAGCTGTTCCTGAAGGTGTTGCGATTTTTTCAGGGCGTGGAGGTTTGAAAAAAACTCGTTATTACATTGGTAAAAGAAATGTAATGGTACCGGCCGGTTATCTTCCAGGATCGTCTTTACCGGGAACTCGTGAATAGACGATATCCAGTTTACCAGCTGGGTCATATTCGGGATCGTCGCGCTTAACGCGAGGATATGCATGTGGGGAGGCAGGAGAATAAGCGATTCTTCCCATACCGTACCGCGCTCGATATCGTCGAGATAATGGATCTCATCGAAAATGACCCATTTACGCCCTTTCATCCGTTCGGGATCGGTGAGTAACGAGTTACGGAATATTTCCGTAGTCATGATCAAGATCGGCGCCTGCGGATTGATACTGACGTCGCCGGTAAGGATACCGGTATTTTCGGGATATTGGGCGGAGAAGTTACGGAACTTCTGGTTACTTAACGCTTTGATCGGCGCGGTATAGATCACGCCCTGATTATGTTCTAAACAATGTTCGATTATCCGTTCGGCGATCAGGGTCTTACCGGCGCCGGTGGGGGCCGAGACGATCACGGATTTTCCGTCATATGCCGATTGGATAGCCTGTTCCTGGAACGGGTCGAGTTTGAAATCAGTAGGCATAGAATAGTCTGAAGGATAAAAAAAGGTTAAGGTTTAGTTGAATAACGCTTTTACTTCCGGTTTGGTGATGATGATCAAAGTGAATACTCCCAGGACCGTACCTAACGGGAAGAATAAACAGCTTATCGCGGCAACGATTATACAGAACAGATGTTTCCTGCGCCGCACGAGATACCGGCCGGCAAGTATCGCGCATACCGAAAACGCCCAGCCCGCGGCCATCGCGAGGGCCCCGGCGATCACGAATATCCAGCCGAAAAACGCAGGCATGGTTTCGCCGGATTCGGAGACCATCTTATCGGGGAACATCACAAACACGATACCTAATACGATATGGATTATCGGGATACAGGACATAAAGCCCGTAAGCGCCCCGAAGATATAATGGAATATCGAAAGTAACCGTAACTGATCGGAATATTTGTCGGTGATCTGTGGTTCAGCCATGGGCTTTGTGTTTATTCTAAATAAGTAATATATAACCGCGCGTTACGTACCCGGACGCGCATATAATTTTCGCCGCGTTTTTTATTCACGACTATCCGGTATGCCCGGAACTTATTCTTTTTGTCGTTTGCCCGGGCATAGGTCATGGTGAACGCTCGTTCGATATGATGGGTAGAATACGTGTCGGGCGTCGTCCATAACGGGTCGGTCGGGAGATCTTTATCGTCTTCGTCATAACATATCTCGCTACTGTCCAGCGTCTTCCATCCCGAATCGGTCCGTATCTGCACTTTCATGTCGGACGCCTGTAACGCTTTGTTTATATTGTTTTTCGGCCCGGGATATTGGTCGACATCGAGGTCCGCCGACCATTCAAACAGATAGTTCCCGCGCGGCATGTTTCGGAACTGCGCTTTCATCCCGAAAAACGGGCCTTCATCTTTAAACGGAGAAATACGGTCATATTTCTGAACTTCGAAACTTTCGTATTGCCAGATATTCTCCATCCGGGTATTTCCCGATCCGGTCGCATAAAGAAATTGCTCGGCATCTCCCATATAGTACCCGCCGAGCACGGTTTCGGGCAGTTCTTCTTCATATCCTATCGGTATCCATTCTTCGCCGTTACAGAAATAGAAGACGTTTTCATCATTTTCTTCGACGGCTTCCTGATAATACATTATCCCGTTATTATCAGGGATACATTCACAGGGAGGTTCCTTGCGGGGATTGACATGCAGGACTTCGGTTTCAAGATCTTTATATACCCCGTAAGGGGAGGGGTAGAAGGTAGTGATCGTGATGTTTTCCTGGGCGTAAAGAAGAGAAAACGAGGCGATCAAGAAGGTGATCAGAACACCGAACAATAATCTAAAATGTATTTTCATGCTATCTCCCTAATTTAATTGTTAAACCATTTTATATGATAAAAATGGCAAGGACAACCTATTTTTATAGAGGTCACACGACACAAGGTCACATAGTCACACGCATGCCTGCTATGCAGGCAGTCACACGTTGCACGACACACGTCACATGTGAAAAAGCGGACAGCGATTAGGGGGAATAGGAAATTATCAATGGTCAATTAGCAATTCACATTTAGCAATGAGAAAAACAATAGGGGAAAAGCCCTTAGGGTTTTGCATTGAACATTTATGTCAACAGTACTGTCTATTGCGTCAATGATGAGGATTTCGGCTTATTTTTTACGAACCGGGGATGACCAATACCTGTCCCGGATTGATAATGTTAGAATCTCCCAATCCGTTCGCCTGCCGTAACGCGTCGAGCGTCGTTCCGTGATTCAACGCGATACGGAACAGATTGTCTCCGGCCTGTACCGTATAGGTAGATCCGCCGGAATTCTGCTGGACCGGCTGGGCTGCCGGTTGGTACGCGTTATTCGTTACGGGAGCGCTGTTCGTCTGCGGTACCGTATTTACCACCGGTGCCGGGTTCGACGGGGGAGGACTGTTTGGTTGAGCATTCGCGTTATTTACGACCCATTGGTTTATTGCGGGCTGAGTCACATTCATAAAGAGGTCAAAACTACCTCCTATAGGATAGTTTATTTCTCCGTGAACTACTCCTACTACCTGTCCGGACTGGTTCAATACTGGGAATCCGGAATCTCCCGCTGCCGTAGGTGTCTGCCAGGTACTAAATGACGCGTTCGGGTAATTATCCCAAGTCATCCCGCCATGATACGCCGGCGCGGAGTCCTGTCCTAAAGAATCGACTTGAATATTAGTCGATCCGGCAGCAAGATTCTGTTCAAAGAAGACCTGTACCGTATCTCCCGGCTGAAGAGAATTCGCCGGAGCAATGGATACCGGTGTACCACCGGAGATAGGACTGCGAAATACAACGATAGCTAAATCTAAATTTCCGGGAGCATAAATGATATGATCGACGTCGCCGTCCATAGCAATCCCGCTGCCTAAATTAGATCCGAAATAAGGTCCGTACGTATAAGCCGAACGGGGATCTCCGGGCCGCATCATCGAGGCAGAATGTCCGGCCGTAAGGATTGTATAAGGCCCGATGGGAATACCTCCGCTGAACGATCCTCCTTGATAGTTCCCTGAATTGGGAGGATTGTCCAGTGATGGATCGAAATAGACTATTAATACTACCTGTGATTGAGGTGCACTGCTGGGAGGAACAGGATTTGTTCCGCCGCCTTGCTGGGGTTGTTCCTGCGGTTTACCGGGATCGACGTTTTTCGGGGTATCTCCGCCGCCGCCTTGAGGTGCCGGTACTTTAGCCTGGCTTCCCGTATCGCCTTTCCCGCTGTCGACAGAATCTGTTTTTGCCGGTTGACTTATCCCGGCCAGAGTATTTGCGATAGTGTTCGGTTTCGTCCAGGTAGATACCGACGTATCGGCTTTTACGGTCGCCGCCATGGAGGTGGTCCCTTTAGCGGTATATGCCGGTTCCACCATATTCATGACCCCGGCCTGGGCCAGATACGCAAAAAAACACGAAATGATAAAAAGTAAAATAACCGATATACAGAAGAGTACATCTCGTTTTTTCATTTTTCCCTCCTTCTCTCGTGATCCTGTAAAAAACAAAAACCCTAAAGCAACCGTGGTTACCTTAGGGTTTGTATACGTTTCTTACGAGGATTGATGTCTCGTTATCCCTTTTTTGTATAAAGGAATACGACGTATCTCCCCAAGGTCTCCCGTTGGGTCGCTTATTCTCTCTCTCGAAGAGTGCCGGATTGTGAGTTTAGTTCCGTAGCGGTTACATCACTTTTATGTATAAAGGTGTAACCTTACATATGTAACATATTGAGACATACGAAATCAAGGCAGAGGGCAGGATATTGTTTTATGAAGGATAGCGTATAGCGGTGAGAGGAAAGATAGTCTTTAGTCTACGGTCTGTAGTCTATAGTTTGGTAATCAAGAGATGATAGCCAAAGACCAGAGACTGACGACCATTGAGTAGCGGATAGCGATTAGCGGTAAGCGGATAGAGTATCGAGAGATTTGGTCAGGCATTACAGCATGGCGTATCTTCCCTGGGAATCTTCGGGGAGTGACAGAGCGAGGTGGACTACTCTTCTTGTGAAAATCTCACAAGCCGAGCATCAGAGAGGGGTGGAACCCCTTTATGAAGACCATTAGAATCACTTCCCGACAATGACCACAAACGCCTCTCGAGACAATCAACAGGAGGTTGATTGAGGAACAGAACGAATTTTTGAGGGATGAAGGGAATGCTCAAGAACAGCCCGTCAGGGCTATGGTCAGTCGGGAGGGGGGGATTTGAACCCCCGGCCTCTACGTCCCGAACGTAGCGCTCTAGCCAAGCTGAGCCACCTCCCGGAATGATAATGCTTTTCAAAGTCTCTAGTTTCTGGTCTCTAGTCTAACCGCTATTTCTTAAGGTAATCGAACTCTAAATTCACGTAATCGCCGGGAAACTTTTTGTTCAACGTTGTATGGTCAAAGGTGTACGGGATCACGTTTACGGTAAACAAACTGCTGGTCACGGTACTTACCGTCAAACTTATCCCTTCGATCGCTATTGACCCTTTCGGGACGACATATGTACGATAAGTAATAGGAAATTTTATCTCAAATACGTAAAAGTTACCACTCTTTTTTGTTTTTTTCACCTGTCCGAGACAATCGACATGTCCGAGCACGAAATGTCCGCCGACTTTATCGCCGGTTTTCAGGGCATCTTCGAGGTTCACGGTCGAGCCGATTTTCAGGTATTTAAGGTTAGTCGTATCGAGCGTAGGTTTTACGGCTTCAAAGGTAAGGGTACTCGCCTTTTTCGCGACGATGGTAAGACAGGCGCCGTTGACGCTCACACTATCGGATATTTCGGCAGTTTGAGCGAACGCGGGACTGGTCTCGACGGATATCTGCCAAAGGCTGGATTTCCGGTCGATTCTCTTTATTTTCGCGGTTTCTTTGATTATCCCGGTAAACATAGTATTTCTCATTATACTGGCGTCGTGAGAAAAATCAACACGTACAACAAGGCTGTATTCTTCACGTGTGACGTGTGTCTATGTGACCATGTGACTTGTACCATATATTGAAAATATCCTTTAGATATGGTACATTAGTACCGCTCATTGGTAATTGGGGGTGATCGGTTTCGACTTAGAGAAGGAGGAAAGGGCTGCGTTGTCAGTGGGTTGGCCAACTGTAAGAGGCCTTCACAATATAAACGCAAACGCGTATGTTACCGCTGATGAAGCGGAACTCTGCTGCTTACCTGCGTAAGTAGCGCTCTCTCTATCTTTGCCTCGGAGGTAATAGAGGGCTCATTTAGAGGCTAAGCATGTACATTCGTCTTTGGTGTACGTGACGAAAACCGCAGAAGACTGCTCTTTACCTGATCCTGCCGGTTAGAGCTGGTAAAGAAAAGATAAACAACCGGATACGCAGCGTAGTATGCTCTTTAGCAATTCTTTGAGGACACGGGTTCAATTCCCGTCACCTCCACCAATGAGACAGTCGTTGGTCGATAGTATATAGTCCACAGTCCGTAGTCCATAG
>JAFGQU010000022.1 GCA_016935525.1 Candidatus Omnitrophota bacterium | reverse complement strand
GGCGCCTATGATTTTATCAACGATAATATCGATTTGAAAAAGAAAGCTTCATCTTATTACGGGATTACAGAATAATCGATAAGTAGACTATTTAGAAACCGGGGAACTTTTACGAGTTCCCCGGTTTTTTTTATTCCCCCCTATTCTTTTTTTATTCCGCACATGATATATCTAGCCTCTATGCAGATATGTACCTTTTGGCAACTTCGTAGGTTGCCAAAAGACTGATCCTATTTAGCTAATATTTACAACCCTCATTCCGTTTACCCCTCTGGCAACTTACAAAGTTGCCAGAGGGTGGTTTTGGGTTAGCCCTTATTGCCCTATTCACCGCGCAGGCGGAAAACGGTTGATTTTTTTCTTCTTAAAATCCTGCCCTTTAAAAATAGGCGTTATTTAACGACCGGTTAAGGCCAGTCTTTACAGGGCCTATTTCATGCCAATTTTTATTCTGAGAGGTATCCTTGAAATGGTATCCGTAAATATGGTATACACGTTGTTCATAGACAATTTGACCGGGAAAAAGCCAAACTCCGGGTAACCGGAGGACGGAAAGCCACGGGCTCAACACTAGAACCAATAAAAACAAACACTTTTAAGGGAAATCGCCCTTATCAGTGTTGAGCAGCCGGGTCGCCAAGATGAGGTGATCCGGCATTTTTTTTGACCCCAAAAATGAATAACGAGAGGAATGATCCACGAAATATAATTGGACGGCCGGTAAAAAACAGGAGGATATTTGATGTATTGTTTTAAGAATGAACAATGGTCCAGAGTTGTTTCTTGTATGCTTATCGTCGCGTTTGTATTGTTGCCTTTACATAGTTATCCGTTGCCGCAGGGAGAGCAGGTAGTGGCGGGAAGCGCGACATTCGACCGGTCTCAGCCGGGCACGTTGAACGTGAACCAGGCTACCGGGAAAATGATCGCCAATTACAATAGTTTTTCTATTGCTCATCCGGAAACGGTCAATTTTCATCAGCCGTCTTCATCAAGTGTCGCTCTTAACCGGGTAGTCGGTATTGAACCGTCGGCGATTTTAGGAAAACTTACCGCCAACGGTAAAATATTTCTTGTCAATCCTAACGGGATACTGTTCGGACAGGGTTCAGTCATGGATACTGCCGGAATGGTCGCGTCCACTCTTAATATATCCGATAGCGATTTCCTTGCCGGCCGGTATACCTTTTACGGCACCGGTGGGTCAGTCGTGAATCAGGGGTATATTTCTTCACCCGGAGGATACGTCGCGTTACTCGGTTCGACCGTACAGAATTCCGGGGTGATCGAAGCGGACTTAGGTACTGTCGCGCTCGCGTCCGGCGAAGCCGTGACGTTAAATATGGACCCACGGGGACTTATTTCAGTCGTAGTCGATGAAGCGACAACTCAGAATCTGGAAAATAAAGCGGATGCCGTGAAAAACTCAGGGACAATAAAAGCTGACGGCGGGAAAATCATTCTTACCGCGAAAGCCTTAGACGGGATCTTTGACCGAGTGGTGAATAACGAAGGTATTATTGAAGCGAAAAGTCTTCAAAATAGTAAAGGGTACGTATATATTCATGCTGACGGAGAGAATGCGTTAGCGTCGACCACCGGGACTATCGATGTGAGCGCGTTAGAACCCGGCGCTGACGGCGGATATATTGAGATCTGTGGTATAAAAATATTTGTCGACGGAAATATCGACGCGTCTTCTCTTTACGGTAAACCCGGTGAACTCCTGATCGATCCGTTAGACCTGTATATCCTTTCCGGCTGGACCGGGGATGGCTATGACCCTTCCCATACCTATGAAGGAGTATCGGAATACTGGCTGGAAAGTCAGGACGGGTATAATATCACTCTTCAGGCTGACCGGGACATCTATTTCGGCCTTACCGGGCATCTCGAGATTGTCGGTTGGAAATGGGGATTTATCCCTATCCTTGATTTTGTCACGGACAATGAGCTGAATCTGGCTAATTTCGATACGGAAACGTTTCGTATGGAAGCCGGACGTAATATCTATTTAGATAATGATTCGATTGTGACCGGCGGCGGGAATATCGCTCTTCTCTCGGATTATAACCGGAATAATGACGGAGGTATTACCTGGAACCCTCTTGATATGGGCGGCCTTTATTCGCACGGCGGGAGTATTGTATTAGGCGGAGCGGATGTCCGGTTAGCGTATGGTTCTCATAGCGCGACGGTCGACGCCGCAGGCGGTACGGTCTATATCATACCTTCTACGAATAACGGCCTTAACGGGACGATAGAACTCGGTATTGACGATCTTAATCCGTATACGTTCGACCTCACCGACGCTGATCTGGACGCTATCGTAAGTGAAAAGATATCTATAGGACTTAATTCTCAAAATCCTTCCGTATCGATTCCGGGAGGAACCCCTTATGCCGGTACGGGAAATATTGATGTTGTGGATGTCCTGACTCAAGGAGGAAAAACTCTTAGTTTGAATACGCAAGGATCTATCAATGATGCGAATTCCGGCCTGGATATCGAAACGGAAACCCTTATCTTGAACGCTTTTGGAAATATCGGGTATTTGGAAATCGATGCCGATAACCTTTACGCGTATTCCGGCGGATATATCGATCTTTTTGATATCGATGATCTAACCGTATGGGAAGCGATATCGACCAGTATACCGTTATATATCAAAATCAAGGCCGTCGGCGACCTGAATGTCGGGTATATATCCGATCCCGCGTTTGTTTCGCTCACATCTCAAACCGGTTCGATCAGAGATGTCAACGGGCCGGCATTAAATATCGTTACCAGATCGTTGAAACTTCAGGCTGCCGAAAATATCGGTAACGGGTTCAACTATTTAAATACGGAAGTCAAAGATCTCTGGGCCCGTTCGGATAACGGGAGTATTTACCTGAAAGAACTCAGCGGAATCACGCTTCACGATATAAAAGCTTTAGGCAGTACGATCGATATCGTAAGCGGCGGGAATACGTACGTGTATAATATGACCGCCAGCGGAAACGGAATATTCGACCCGGCTGTCGTAAAACTTACGGTAAATAACGGAAATATGTTTGTCCGCGGGCCGGTTCGAGCGGTACAGACCGGTTACGGGCAGGCCCGGATCGATCTGGCTGCCGAATACAATGTAGACGTGCAGAATACCGGTATAATCGCTAAAGTCCTGGGAAAAAATAACGGTTTGGCGTCGGTTTCTTTGTCCGGAGCGAATGTCGGAATAAAAAGGAGTATGGTTACTTCCGACGTAAACGGGAGCGGTACAAGTAACATCATGATCTGGGCCAGAAATAAGGCGGATGTTATCTGCAGCTTTATAAAATCAAAGACTAAGTTCGGATGGGCTTCTGCCGGTATTTATACCGGGTACGGCAAAACCACGATAAAACACAGTAAGATCATAGCCGAAACTCAACATAACGGCCAGGCGAAAGTAAAAGTGGCCTCCGGCGGTGATATTACGGTCGATCGTAGTGAAATAAAAGCTTTAGTGAACGGCCAGGGCCATTCGGAAATCGAAATGGATACCCGTTCGAAAACCGGCGATATAAGGATCATAAACCGTAGTAAACTTTTAGCGATGTCTCGTTATGGGCAAAGTTCTGCGTTAGTGGATCTGGACTCACACGGGAAGATAAGAGTCCAAAACAGTACGGTCAAATCTCTCAATAAAGGCTGGGGGCAGGCGGCCGTCGACCTTAAAGCAAAAGGCCGGCTGGTTTTAGCCGGAACTATTGTGAAAGCGAAAACATTTATAGGGGAATCCCGCGTGAAGCTGGCCAGCTGTGTTAAAGATATTATTGTCCGCAGCAGTAACGTTATCGCTAAAGTGAAAGCCTGTGGCCGATCTGAAGTGAATGTAACAGCCGGGAAAAACATTAAAGTCAAAAACAGCAAGATCAAATCGATAGTGAAAAATCATGGCCATGCTGAAGTGAATGTAGAGGCTGACCGTAACATAATGATAAAAAATAGTAAGATTGTAGCAAAAGCCCGGGGCGGATTAGAAACCGCGCTTGTCGATATGCGCGCGGGTAACAAAATGAACGTTTCCGATAGCGTTATTCGGGCGAAAATCGATCAGGGGCCGGCAATAGTGAAATTATCATCCGGCGACGATATGAATTTGCAACATAACGTAATAGAAGCGTTAAGCCGCGACGGATTAGCCGCGATATTGTTCCTTTCCGGCGGGAATATAAACGCCGAAAGTGCAGTTCAGGCAATAAGTGAACATTCGTTTGCCGGTGTCGCGATGTTGGCGGCAGGGGATATATATGCTCAGAATGTACTGGCTCAGGGAAATGAAAATCTTGATGCTATTTCCGCATTAGAAAGTCTGATATCTTGTTGGTATATGCCGACCGATATCGTGACCCAATATTCTTACGACAGCGCGATCCTTTTAGGGGCGCTCCACGGCGATGTTACGTTAGGATATCTTGATGCCGATATGGTGCTTGCCGCGGCGTTATTGGGAAATATAAATGACGCTTCAATATATGATGAAGTAGGCGATGTGTATGCCCATTATCTGGGAATGTTAGCGTATGGGAACATTGGGATTGCCGAAAATCCGGTGAACACTTTTGTCGATATCGTGAGCGCGTATTCGTGGGGTGAAGGAGATGTCTATATTAACGAGTATGATGATATCGAAATTGGCCTTTATTTACCGATATTACAGTTGTCGTACCCTGGTGTACAGGGGTTGGATACTGCCTATATCAGTGAACTTGAACCACAGTGGGAACAAACCGCAGCAATCGGAGCTTCCGTAGCCGCACATAACGGTATTGTCTATATTACGGCCGGTGAAGATATAATCGTGAATTCGATCATATCGCCTCGCGGAGGAGTGTTCCTTGAAAGCCAGCAGGGATCGATATACGCCGGACAGGGGTGGTGCCCATCGGTGTATTTGCCGGAATCAGAAGATATTGGCGGTGAATTTTACTCGTTGTCTCAAACTCCTGAATTTGGCATGCCTTCGCTTCTGCGAGGATTCTTGATGGAAGGATGGAGCCAGTATGCTCAGGAAGGGGCTGATATGCCTGACTATTTTTCACCGGTTATGTTTGGTTCGTCCGATCTGCCGGCAGGCCCCAACGTGATCGCCGGCGGCGCTTCATATTTTTCGACACCGGAAGGGACGATCGGGGTAGGAATCCCCGGTTCACCTCAAGTATATAATCCTTTAGAAGTGTGTATTCAAGTAGTACCGGAATCACATTCGGCACTACCCGAAGATTATTCGCCGCCTATGGTATCGACACCATGGGGTAAACAACCGGTAGGATTGACTTTGAATATCGGCGGCAGTACCGCGGATACTTTTAAAATCGATACCGGAGACGGGAATGGTCCTCTGGGGGTAAGCGGGATGATTAAAGGGATTGTCCGTCCCGGAGTCACTGCGGTTTCCGGTGTGTATCCGTCGCCGGCGTTATATCCCACCAACGATGATCCGTTATATCCGTCGGGATATGTGTTCTATGAAGATACTGACGCTCAGTGTTGTTCTTCGTTGTATGGTCCGGCAGCCCGTAATCAGGGTATGGCTCAGATCTGGCCTCGTCCGGTACCGACCGGGCAGAATCCCTCTTTTACTGATTTATTTGCTAAGAATTTGCGGGCATATTATGAAATTCTAAACACCCATAGAATCGTTTCCTTCTTGCCGGTAACCCCAAGCACTTTTTATGCCTATCATCCGTTAACACCGATGGATATGGCCGCGTTTGACGGAATAGACCTGGATGTGGGCGCCTATGATTTTATCAACGATAATATCGATTTGAAAAAGAAAGCTTCATCTTATTACGGGATTACAGAATAATCGATAAACAGACTATTGAGAAACCGGGGAACTTTTACGAGTTCCCCGGTTTTTTTTATTCCCCCTATTCTTTTTTTATTCCGCACACGATATAGCCAGCCTCTATGCAGATATGTACCTTTTGGCAACTTCGTAGGTTGCCAAAAGACTGATCCTATTTAGCTAATATTTACAACCCTCATCCCGTTTACCCTTCCGGCAACATCCGGTGTTGCCGGAAGGGTGGTTGCCAAAGGTCACTTTCGCGGTATATCCGCGTGATTCCGCTTCTATCATTTGTAATCGTTTACGGATTTCCCGGGAGATTTTCTTGAAATGGTTGTTCCTAAAATGGTATATTCGTATGGTTACTTAAAGACGCCACGGATTCTCATAATACTATAATAATCGTCTTCCTTCCCACTTTTAGTGGTTTCGGGTAATCCCCTCCCCTGTCATAAGACAGGGAGCGAGGCAGGAGATCGCTTAGATCTCCTGTTTTTTTATTTCTAAGAACCCATTCCTGATAGTATAATAAAAAGAAAACCATTATTTACCACTGAGGACACAGAAAGCACCGAGAAAAGATGAAAAGTCTAAATATCGAAAGAGTGAGGATATTATCTCTGTGAAACTCTGTGAGCTCTGTGGTAGAATGTTTTGTGCTTTTTTAAAAAATATTTTGAAGTATAAAAGAGGAGGAAAAGGTATGAGAAAAACAGGTATCCTTTTGTGCGTTATTTTATTGGTTCTCGGGTGCAGCCGGTCAAAAGAAGAAAAAATCGTGTTGCGTATCGGGGATATTGCGGTCACTCAGCAGGAATTTGAGAACGCGTATGAAGCGTTACAATTTGTCCCTGAAGAAATGCCGCCGCGAAAAGCGTTTCTCGATAGATATGTCGCCCGTAAACTCATATTGAGCGAATCCGAAAAAATGGGGCTGGATAAAGATCCTGATTTTCTGCAGGATGTGCAGATTTTCTGGGAACAAACCCTGCTTAAGATGACTCTGGCCCGAAAGATGAAAGAACTGGCCGCTCAGGTGGATGTAAGCGAGCAAGATGTCCAGGCGATTTACGATAAGCATAAAGAGAAGATGTATCCCGGTAAAGAGTTTTCGGAAGTGTACAGCCAGATCAAATGGTCTCTGTTGAAAGCGAAACAGAACCAGGCGTTGGTTCAGTGGATCTCTTCTCTGAAAGACGGTAAAACGATTAAAGTGGATTATAAAGCGTTGGGAATAGAACCGGAAGAATAACCTAGAAAAAAAGGAGGCGGATAATGGCGCAGTTATTTAAACGTAAACAGTATTTTATCGATAAACCGTTTCAAAGTAAGTTTATAATGAGGTTTTGTCTTATCGTCCTGGCGGCGTCGGTGTTGAGTGGGATATTGTTGTTTTTCCTTTCCTATAACTCGACGACCGTAGCCATAGAAAACACCAGGGTCATGGTGAAACGGACATCGGAATTCATCCTTCCGATATTGATAAGTACCATTTTGACGGCTACTTTTTTTGCCGCGGTCGCGGTGCTTTTTTTGACTCTGTTTGCTTCGCATAAGATCGCCGGGCCCCTGTTTCGTTTAAAACGGGAGATCGACGGGCTTAAACAGGGCGATCTCATGAGGAATTTTTCTATACGGTCCGACGACCAACTTCAGGATTTCGCGAAAAGCCTGAGAGATATGTGCGGAAGTTTACGGGAAAAACATCAGGTCATGAAAGATAAAAAAGAGAACCTGAAAAGGTTTTTTATTGAAAAAGAATCGGTGTTCTCACCGGAAGATAAAACCCGTTTTTGGCAGCTTATGAGTGAAGTCGAAGGAGCTATGGATAGTTTTAAAGTATAATGAAATGCGTTCAAAGAAGAGTTCTCAGCCTGGTCTTGGGCGTAATCATCCTATTCATAGGTAGCCGGTGCGTTGCGGCCGAATATTCTTTACTGTCTAAAGGGAAATATTTTACCGTGTACGCCCGTAGTGGAGCAGACCTTTCCGGTATGCTGAACCGGCTGAATTACCAGGAATTCGCCCGGTTCGATGCTTTGGGGGGCCAAGGCGGCGATACGTTTAATCCGGCTTCGATTCTTGCGCATACGCTCGATGGGATATATCAGGAGGTATCCGATATCCTGGGTATTCGGCTTTCCAGTTATCACGGTAAAATCGTGTTTGTCTCTAACCAGGCCGAGGTGAGTACGATGTTTTATGCTTATTTCGGCCAGGATTTTCCCGAACGGTCATTTTATATTCATGAAAAGAACACGATCTATATATCCGAAAAAGACCTCAGTTTAGGGATGTTAGGCCATGAGATTGCTCATGCCGTTATTTCCCACTATTTTGTAGTCCCCCCGACAACCAAAGTACAGGAAGTGCTTGCTGGGTACGTCGAATATAATCTTCGTAAAGCTTCCGGTACGCTTCCCCGGTAGAGAAGAGAATTCGGTGTAAATCCAGATTATTTTTGGTATAATGAGGTGCTTTTAAAGAGTGTAAAATCGTTATAAATACTCAATTTCTTTAATCACTGTAATCATTTTTTAATCACTGTCATCCGCAAAGCGACAGATAATGAACCTGCGTCGTAACCTTAATCTCTGGGATATTTTTTGTATCGCGGCCGGTGCGATGATTTCTTCCGGCCTGTTCGTACTTCCGGCGCTGGCCTATCGATATAGCGGTCCTTCGATCGTGCTTGCCTATTTTGTTGCCGGCCTTTTGATGATCCCGTCTATGTACAGTAAATCGGAATTGCTTTCGGCGATGCCTAAAGCGGGAGGGACTTATTTCTTTATCGAACGCAGTTTCGGCCCGTTTTTAGGGATTTTCGGCGGGTTAGCCAGCTGGTTTTCTTTAAGCCTGAAAAGTGCGTTTGCGCTTGTCGGAATCGGTGTGTTCATGAGCTATTTTATCGAACCGATCAGTGACCCTCAGTTTTATCTATACGCGAAACTGATTGCGGCCGGATTTTGCGTCTTTTTCGTGTTGATCAATCTTTTCAGTGTGCATCTCAGTTCGAGGGTCCAGAACATTATGGTTCTTTTTCTGCTGGTCATCTGTTCGGCGTATGTAGTCATGGGTATGAGAAGTGTTTCGCCCGACCGTCTTTTGCCTTTTTTTCCGGAAAGTATGAAAACATTCCTGGGGGTAGTAGGGATGGTGTTTATCTCTTATGGGGGGTTGACGAAAGTTGCATCCATCGCCGAAGATACCTACCAGCCTTCAAAGAATATTCCGCGGGGAATGTTTCTTGCGTTCATCGTGGTCCAACTCCTCTATGTGTTATGTGTCGCCGTTACCATCGGGATCTTAAGTCCTCATGATATGGGAAACACGTTGACTCCGCTTAGTTACGGGGCGATGGTCATCGGAGGTTCCGGATTTAGAATGGCCCTTTCTATTGCCGCGTTAATAGCGTTTTTTACTACCGCAAACGCCGGTATCCTTTCTTCTTCACGGATCCCTTTTGCGATGGGCAAAGACGGGCTTCTTCCCGGAGGGTTTTCTCGGGTGTCGCTGAGGTTCCGTACTCCTTATGCGGCGATCCTGACTACTGGAGCTTTCATGCTTTTGTTGATCCTTTTCCTTGATCTTGAGGTATTGGTGAAAACAGCTTCGACTTTGATGCTGATGCTGTTTATGTTCGAAAACCTTTCGGTCATTATCATGCGGGAAAGTAAGATCATAAATTACCGTCCGTTATTCAAGTCTCCGGCCTATCCCTGGATGCAGATCTTTGCACTCATCGTTTATGGTTTTTTGATCGTGGAGATGGGGATCATCCCGCTTGCGATCAGTCTGAGTTTTATCGCGGTAAGCCTGGTATGGTTTTTTATATCGGCGCGTAAATTTACCCGCCAGTCGGCGCTCATGCATCTTGTGGAACGGATCACGGCTAAAGAGCTGGTGGATACCTCGCTGGAAGAAGAACTGAAAGAGATCCTTCATAAACGCGATAATATTGTCAAAGATCGGTTTGACCATCTTATTGAGAGTTGTCGGGTGATTGACCTCACCGGGCGAATACACCGGGAAGTGTTTTTTTCTCATGTAGCTGATGTGATTGCCCAAGACCTTAACCTGGATAAGGCTAGGATAAAAGACCTGTTGATAAAAAGAGAAGCTCAATCGACTACCGTTATCGAAAAAGGATTGGCGATCCCGCATATCGTGATCGAAGGAGAACATAAATTCGATATAGTGGTCGCCCGTTCCAAAGAAGGCATCGTGTTTCCAGGCCAGGAAGATGTGCACGTAGCTTTTGTATTGATCGGCAGTAAAGACGAACGCAATTTTCACCTCAGGACGCTCATGGCTATCGCTCAGATAGTCCGGGAACATAATTTTTATAAAAACTTTATGCGGGCAAAGAATGAAGAACAGATACGGATGCTTGTCCTTTCTTCGACCCGTAGGAGGGATATCTATGGTTAAAACGAAGATCATCGCTACGTTGGGGCCGACGTCGAGTCAGGCTTCGATGTTACGTAAGATGGTAGAGTATGGGCTAGACGTGGTCAGGCTCAATTTCTCTCACGGTACTCACGCCGGCCATATTGCCAATATCCGTACTATCCGGGCCATTAACAAAAGGATGCGCCGGTCGATAAAGGTCATGCAGGATCTGGAAGGATATCGCGTACGGATCGGCAGGCTGAAAGAGTCGTTGATGCTTAGAAAGAACGCCTCGGTATATCTTACCGGTGAAGATACCGTGGGGGAAGGGCATCTTGTACCGTTTGATTATCATCGCGGATGTAAAGATATAAAACCGGGAAATACGATATATATCGATGACGGAAAGATTATTCTTCTCGTAAAAGGATGCGAGAACAATACATTAAAGACAAAAGTTGTGCGTGGCGGTGTGTTGAAAGAGAAGAAAGGCATGAATATCCTGGGCGCGCCCCTTAAATTCGACGCGATCACGGAAAAAGATAAAAAAGACATTAAAGTCGGTATCGCGCATGATGTAGAATATGTCGCTCAATCATTTGTCCGTAATGCCGCGGACTTAAAAGGGCTTAAATCATTGTTTCCCAAAAGGTTTGAGCCAAAAGTGTTTGCGAAAATAGAGAACCGGATGGCGCTGGAAAATATCGATGAGATTATCGATGAAGCTGACGGGATCATCATCGCCCGGGGCGACCTGGGGATCACTATGCCGATTTATAAAGTTCCGGTCATTCAGAAAGAGATCATCAAAAAATGTCTGTTGGCGCATAAACCGGCGGTAGTCGCGACCCAAATGCTCGATAGTATGACTACCGAGATCACTCCGACCCGCGCGGAAGTAAGTGACGTGGCCAATGCCATATTAGACGGAGCCCAGTACCTTTTAGTATCTCAGGAGACCGCGGTGGGAGTGCATCCTCATCGCGTGATCAAAATGATGAACCAGATCATAAAACATACCGAACAATACCAGGGGAGGATGAGCAGCCTGCTCATGTGAGTGTAAATCCTAACTATACAAAACAGGTGACACCTTATTTGTATAGTTAGGAAGGGAGAGAGGGATGGGGACGATCGGAGTTATTACGGATTTCGGCAGTCAGGACCATTATGTCGGGATAATGAAAGCGGTGATGCTTGACGTGGACCCGAAAGCGAATATCATCGATATTGTCCATGAGATCGAACCTGGTAACCTGCGTCAGGCCGCATTTGTCCTGTATAAAAGTTATTCTTTTTTTCCGAAAAAGACCGTCTTTCTGGCCGTAGTAGACCCTGAGGTAGGTTCGGGACGGTTACCGGTCGCGATTAAGACCCGAAATTATTATTTTGTCGGACCCGATAACGGGGTGTTAAGTATGGCGGTATATGCCGATGAGATCGTGGAGGCGAGAGCCCTTACCAATTCCCGGTATTTTCTTAAAAACGTATCCCGAACGTTCCACGGCCGGGATATTTTCGCTCCGGTAAGCGCGTATTTAGCAAAAGGAGGGGCAATAAATAGATTAGGCCCGCGGATCGGGCCTTTACAAAAAATATTGTTCCCGCAGGCGAAATTATCGAAAAAGACGATCGAAGCCGAAGTGTTATATATCGACCGGTTCGGCAACCTGGTGACCAACCTTGAAAAACGGAGGTTTTTGGATTGTATGGATAAAAAGAAGTTTGTTGCCCGTATCAATAAAAAAAAGTTCTCTTTATTGGCCGATTATTACGCTGAACACACTGCCGGTACCCCTTTTTTTATTGAAGGCGGGTTTTCTTTACTGGAAGTCTCGCTTAAAAACGCCAGTGCCCGGGATTATTTTAAAGCCCATGTCGGTACCAAAATACATATCCGATGCGTATAACCGAAATTGACCCGATCGAACAAAGGAAGAACCATCCGGCGAAAATAAAGCTACGCGGGATCATTAAGCATGTGTATAAACAGATGGGAAAGGCCATTTTCGATTATCAAATGCTGAAAGCTCACGATAAGGTGATGGTCGCGGTTTCCGGAGGGAAAGATTCGTTGTCCCTGTTACGGCTGCTGTTGATACGTCGGGCGCGTATTCCTATTCCTTTTGAGATTATGGCTTGTTTTGTCGATACCAGTTTCATTAAAATCGACCGCGAAAAGATGAAAGAACATTTTGAGAGTGAAGGTATTCCTTATGAGATCTGCCGGTTGGATTTAGACCCTCAAAAAGAAAAAGTAGGCTGTTTCTGGTGTTCGTGGAACCGCCGTAAACTCCTTTTTGAGACCGCGCAAAAACACGGATGCAATAAGATCGTCATGGGACATAATCTTGACGATATTACCGAGACGATCATGATGAATATGGTCTATTACGGCGAAATAAGCGCGATGAATCCGTATCTGGACCTGTTCGGCGGTAAGCTTACGATGATCCGGCCGTTATGTTATCTGGAGAAAAAAGAGATCGTCCGGTTTTTCAATCAATTCGATTTCCCCGATCTGCATTACGAATGCCCTATCGGCGATACATCCCGCCGGCAGGCGGTCCGGGAGACTATCGAATCGTTACAAGAAAGATGTCCTTACGTGAAAAAGAACATCTTCAAATCACTAAGAAAAATAAAACAGGATTATTTACTATGACCTGTGACTATGTGACGCGTGTCGTGTGACCTGATTATGAAAAAGAAAGTACTCATTACCGGCGGGGCTACCTGGATAAAGATCGATGAAGTAAGGATCTTTACTAATATCTTTACGGGAAAGACCGCGTTAGGGGTAGCTCGAGATTTCCGCAATAAAGGGTGGGATGTGACCTTATTAATAAACCCCCACTGTATCGAAAAGTTTCCTGATGGTATTACCCGGTTTCCTTTTCAGTATTTTTCCGGGTTAAAAAGGCTATTAGAAACTCTTTTGAAAAAGGATTATTACGATATTATTATCCATTCGGCGGCGGTAAGTGATTATCAACTGAAAAAGCCGGTTAAAGGGAAATTCCCTTCTAAAAGAACATCCTGGATATTGAAACTTGTCCCGACTGAAAAACTGATCAGTTTGATCCGTAAAAAATCGCCCAAATCGTTTCTGGTCCAGTTTAAATTAGAATATGGCCGCCAGGAGCTTAAAAAGAAAGCTTTACGCAGCCTTAGACAAAACCGTTGTGACCTGATCGTAGCAAACGCCTATATCGACCTTACACGGGGATATAAGGCTTTGATACTGGATCCTACCGGGACAACTACACCTATCGTCTCAAAAACTGCTCTCGTTCCCACCATCCTTAAATATTACTCCCAGCGTACAGGTCACATAGACACACGTCTAATATAAATGTTCAATGCAAATTTAGCATTTAGCAATTATCAATTTAAATCTTTGCCAATAACCTTTCTATCGTTTTTCTCATTGCTAACTGTTAATTGCTAATTGTTAATTTCTTCAGTCTATCCGCTAACCGCTTATCGCTATACGCTGTATAAAAAGTAACCCTCTCCCCAATAAAAGGGAGAGGGCCCGTGGCTATTGAGTCCCCGAAGGGACCCTTAATACAAAATACGAAAGATAGCAGAGTTCTTATTAATATATACCACATATGACGTATACAAATAAAGGCAAATAGTTGTTTTTTCCGGAAACGTTTACAAAATCCTGACCGGATATGGATCTAAAAGTAGTCAATAATTTCAGGCTTATTTTCATGTGCGGTCCTGAGGTTCCCGACTGGTTTCGCTGAGAAAATCGGGTTAAAACAAAAGATAGGTTATAAAATAGGAAAACTGTAAATTTTTCAATCCAAAATGCCTGATAAGCATTTTGCCTACTTTAATATAAATATTTAATGATGGCCGCCCTCATTTGCTGTTTTTTATGAAATGAGGGCGGGATTGATCCCGCCTCTTCTTTTAAGGGCGGCCTATAGGTCAGATTCTCATAGAGAATCTGAGATCAAAATTCTTGGCAAAGAGCGGTTCTCAGGGTATAATAATCATAAATGAATGCGCCAGAATTAGTTATAACGGGAATCGGAGTAGTAGCTCCTAACGGGGTCGACAAAAATACGTTTTGGCAATCACTTGAAGCTGGCAAAAACGCGGTCAGGGAGATCACCTCACTGGAGATCGACCAATGCGACTTGAAAATCGGAGCTCAGGTAACTGATTTTGACGCGAAAGCGGTATTAGGAGCAAAAGGATTAAGAAATCTCGATAACAGTACCCTGTTTTTACTGGCGGCGACTAAACAGGCGCTTGATGATACCGGTTTTATCGTGACTGACGAGAATACCGATAAAATAGGGATTTGTACGGGAACTACATTTTCCCATTTCTGGTCGATCATCGAATTTGACCGGGAAGTGTTCCAATCCGGATTAAAATTCGCTAATCCCGCCTTATTTCCTTCAACGGTGATCAACGCGGCATCTTCGCAGGTATCGATCCGGTTTAATATTCAGGGGTTTAATGCAACGATAAGTACGGGATACACTTCAAATATAGAAGCCTTAAAATATGCATCGAGTATTTTTGCGAATCAGGACATGGATATTATATTGCTGGGAGCGGTAGATGCGCTTAGTCCTTCGGTAATGTTCGGATTTAACAAGTTGGGATATGTAGCCGGAACCCATGGTCCGACAGTAAGTTGTC
This sequence comes from Candidatus Omnitrophota bacterium, assembly GCA_016935525.1. Lineage (GTDB taxonomy): Bacteria > Omnitrophota > Gorgyraeia > Duberdicusellales > 4484-171 > JAFGQU01. Next base: position 105,561 of record JAFGQU010000022.1, on the reverse strand, counting down.
CGTTTGATAAACGGCGTAACGGCCCAATTTTGGGCGAAGCGGCGATAATGTTTGCTCTTGAAAAGCAGACTGATGCGGTGCGTCGGAGAAGTACGATTTTAGCGAAGGTGAGGGGTATCGGTACTTTTTTCGACGGATTCCATTTCGGCAAGATCCATCCTAAAGGAGAAGGGTTGGAGCAGGCTATCCGTAACGCGTTCGATCAATCCGGGTTCATGCCGAAAGAGATAGATTATATTTCCAGTTGCGCCAATTCCGCTCAAGATCTCGATAAGATCGAAGTTATGGTATTAAAAAGGATATTCGGCGCGCAGTTGAAAAAAACACCGGTAAGTTCCATCAAATCGATGATCGGCGAGACATTTTCTTCTGCCGGAGGATTGCAGATCGCTTCCTGTATCGGGGCCATGCATCGCGGGAAAATCCCTCCGACGATCAATTATAAAGAAAAAGACCCGGATTGTGATATTGATTGCGTACCCAATATCGCTCAAAATAAAGAAGTGAAACGGGCGCTCGTCACTTCATTCGGCCCGGGCGGGTATAATAGCGCGTGTATTATAGAAAAATATGAGGATTGTCAATGAGCGGAAAAGGATTTAGCAAAAAAACTGTGGTAGTGACCGGGGGATCCCGGGGGATAGGAAGAGCCTGTTGTCTTGCCTTTGCCCGGGAAGGGGCGAATATCGCGTTTACTTATCATAAAAATAAAGAAAAAGCCGATTCTTTGAAAAAAGAGCTGGATGAGTTGGGCGTTCAATCGTTGAGCCTGCAGGCTGATATACGGGAATACGACCGGTGCCGTAATGTGATAAAAGAGGTTTGTAGCCACTTCACTCAGGTAGGCGTTCTGATCAATAACGCCGGTATTGTAAAAGACCGCGCGCTCATGATGATGTCCCCGGATGACTGGAAAGAGGTGATCGATACTAATCTTACCGGTACGTTTAATATGACCCGGGCAGTAATTACCAGCTTTTTAAAACAGAAAAATGGTTGTATAATAAATATAAGCTCGGTAAGCGGTATTGTCGGGATACCGAGACAGACGAATTATAGCGCGGCAAAAGCCGGTATTATCGGTTTTACCAAAGCGTTAGCTAAAGAAGTCGCCGCGTATAATGTGCGGGTAAACGCGGTATGTCCCGGATATATCGATACCGAAATGCTTAACGGTATTCCGGAGAATATCAAAGAAGAGATCACCAAAAATATTCCGGTCGGAAGAATTGGCCAGCCCGAAGAAATTGCCCAGTTATGTGTGTATTTAGCATCGGATAAGGGACGCTACATTATAGGGGACATAATTAAGATAGACGGTGGATTAGCAATATGATCGGGCAATTTTATCTTTGATCGAGGTGAAACCCTATGGCGACTGATTTTGCGAAAATTCAGGAAGAAATAAAACAAATAACCGCGGAGATCGCTGAAGTCGATGCTATCGAGCTCAAGGATGATGTCGAGTTCGCCGAGATGGGGATTGACAGTATGATGGCGCTGGAGATCGCGGCGGCCATTGAAAAAAAATATAAAGTAGTCATTCCGGAAGAAGATATACCGACGTTGCGTTCCCTGCAAAACGTTTATCAATTACTTGAAACCCTGCTGAAGAAGTAACATGCATGAAAGTTGGGATATACAGCGTATCTCAGAGATCCTGCCGCAAAGATATCCTTTCCTTTTTATAGATAAAGTCCTTGAGGTCAATGAACTCCAAGGGAAGATCGTATGCGTTAAGAACGTTACGATCAACGATTATTTCTTTCAGGGGCATTTCCCCGAAAAACCGATCATGCCCGGGGTATTGATCATTGAAGCGATGGCTCAAGCGAGTATTCTTTTTTTTAGTGTAATAAAACCTCATATCGCACAAAAAAAACCCGATTATTATCTTGGAAAAGTCGAAGCCAAATTTATTGCACCGGTCAAAGCAGGGGATCAGCTTATCATTGAAGTGCGTAAACTAAAAGTATTAGATACCGCCGGTATTGTCTCGGCCACTGCCAAGGTAGATGGCAAAACCGTTACTCAAGCAAAGATCACTTTCGGGGTAAAGGTGGACGATGAATAGGCAGGTAGTTGTGACCGGCTTGGGTGTGATCTCGCCTATTGGTACGGGGAAGAAACTGTTTTGGGCCAACTTGATCAAGGGTACATCAGGGGTGGATAAAGTCACGCTTTTTGATACCTCAACGTTCAATCGGCACTATGGCGGTGAAGTTAAAGATTTCTCGGCTGAAAGATTTATCTCTCCGGAAATGATCCCTTTTGTCGGGCGTGCGTCTCAGTTTGCTATTGCCGCGACCGAATTCGCCCTGAAAGACGCTTCTCTTACACAAAAGTCCATTCAAAAAAATAAGAACGCGATCATTATAGGGACAACGATGGCTGAGGCAAGTGTCATTGATTTTTCCGGAGGTATGTTTATAAAAAAAGAATGGGATAAAATCACCTCAAAATTGATAGTGAATTCATTTGCACCGTCTATTCCGCGTAATGTCGGCCATTTCTTAAAAATAAAAGGTGAAAATGTTTTGATTCCCAATGCCTGCGCTGCGGGTAATTATGCGCTGAGTTATGGTTACGATCTGATCCGGCAGGGTAAAATCGATTACGCGATCGTAGGCGGAGCCGAAGCGTTATCCCGGGTCGCTTTTCAGGGGTTCCAGCGGCTCTATGCGATGGGCCTGGATGTATGTACTCCGTTTGATAAGGAGAGGAAAGGGATGATCCTCGGTGAAGGCGCGGGGATCTTGATATTAGAATCGTTGGAGCATGCCCGGGCGCGTCATGCGCATATGTATGCCGAAGTGCTGGGATACGGGCTTTCCTGTGACGCGCATCATATGACGATCCCGAAAAAAGAAGGGGTACGTAAAGCGATGAGTAAAGCGCTTATAAATAGCGGCCTTTCGCCTAAAGATATCGATTATATAAGTGCCCATGGTACCGGGACCCAGGCCAATGATAAAAATGAATCTGCCGCGATTAACGAAGTCTTTGAGAACCGGCGGGTACCGGTAAGCTCGATAAAATCGATGTTAGGCCATACCATGGGCGCGGCATCGGCGATCGAATCGATCACCTGTTGTATGGCGTTAGAACACCAGGTCGTTCCGCCCACGATGAATTACCAGACTCCCGATCCGGAATGTGATATTGATTGTGTGCCGAATAAATCCCGTAAGATGGAATTAACAAAAGTCTTGAATAACGGGATCGCTTTTGGCGGAAACAATTGTTGTGTGGTATTGGGAAAAATAGAGGCGGATAGGCGCGGATAACTAGGCGCCACGCCTGCCTGTCAGCCCCGCACAGCGTGGGGCAGGCTGGCTCCCGACTAACGGGAGGGCGGGCAGGGATACCCGCGGAGCGAAGATGCCTGTGATTATCTGTATAAAATATGGTTAAAAATAAAGTGTTTTTTTTAACCGGGGCTACCGGGCTTATCGGTTCTTACCTGTTAAAAACCCTTCTTGCCAATGGATGTATTGTCCATGTCGTGGCGCGTTCGGGAAAAGGCCGAAAAGCCGAAGAACGGGTCCTGGATGCGCTTCATTTTTGGGGAGACGACTCTCATGTCGAACTGAATAAAAATCTGTTTGTATGGGAGGGCGATATTACCAGCGCTGAGTGTGGGTTATCGTCTTCGGCGTTAGAGGCCTTAATACCTGCTGTCGATGAGATCGTCCATTGTGCCGCGGCAATCGAATTCCATTTATCCTGGGAACAGATTTATCAGATAAATGTATTTGGTACCCAGCAAGTATTAGATATTGCCCTACGTTGTCAAACACAGGGGAAATCGGTTAAATGCAACCATCTCAGTACCGCGTTTATCTGCGGTAAACATAGTGATACGTTTTCTGAAAACGATTTTGATGTAGGCCAGGAATTTAACACGAATTATGAAAAGAGTAAATTCCAGGCGGAAAAGATCGTCAGGGAATACCGTGAACAAGGATTATGGGTCGATATATTCCGGCCGGCATTCGTTGTGGGTGAATCGGCTACCGGTAAGACTTTTCGGTTTCAACATCTTTACCAGATACTTCAGTTATGGAACCGGGAAGTATTCGATATTTTTCCTATAACCGGAGACCGCCCGGTCAATATGGTGACCGTCGATGCGGTCGCCGGATCTTTATACGCTATTTTGGATTCTACTACTGTTTTAAACGGTACGTACCATCTTTTCCCTCAAACCCCGGTTTTTCTAAAAAAATTCCTTGAGATTGCAAGTCAACTGATCGGATTTAAAAAACCGCGATTATGTACCTGGCCGGAATTTGATGCCAGCCCGCTTACTCCGGTACAGAAAGCGATCATTAATATGAATTCTTTATATTTTATCTCGGATCCTCAATTGAGTTCGGACTATACCGGAGAAGCATTAAAGAAGATAGATTACTCTTTCCCGGAAATAGACGACGAAATGCTGGCAAGGCTTATCCAATATGTAATAACAAGTAATTTTATAAAACCAAAATCACCTCAAAGGTGAGTTTGGGAAAACTTAAATGAATAAAAATAAATTCGATTATATTATCGTAGGAGGAGGGACCGCCGGGTTAGCGTTAGCAAAAGAACTTTGCTTGCGGAAGCAGAGAGTACTTGTCCTTGAAAAAGGGTATCATCATAGATTTATAGGGCATACTTATTATGCCGGGTTTTATTATGATCATGCCGCGGTAGGACCCAAAAGCCGGCAGGGTATTATCATCAACCGTACGATTAATCTGGGGGGTACCAGTTTGGCTAATGGGGGCAATGCCGTTCCCAGTGGGGTAGACTGTTTTAAACAGTTAGGAATTAATTTATCTGATGCGGTAGATCAAATAAGTAGTGAATTAAATGTGAATACCCGCGATTTTCCTATTGGGAAAACAACCAGAAAGATAATAGTTTCGGCTAACCGGTTAGGATTGGATATGGTACCGATGCCGAAATTCGGTACCCCTGAGGCCCATTCTCGTTGCTGTTCCTGCGGGAACTGTATTTTAGGATGTAAATATGGAGCGAAATGGAGCAGCCTTGATTTTTTAAAAGATATAGACCCGGATTTTTGTACGATCTTTACCGGAGTGGCCGTAAAAAATGTGATTGTACAAAATAACCGTTGTGTCGGAGTCGAAGGCCGGCGTCTTATGAGAAAACAACGGTGGTATGCCGACCGGGTTATCCTTTCGGCCGGAGGGTTGGGGACACCGGTGATCCTTCAAAATTCCGGTATCGACCATGCCGGTGAACATTTGTTTGTCGACCTTTTAAATGTGACCTACGGTATCTTGCCCGGGTCGACTCAGTTCCATGAAGTAACGATGAACATAATCTCAGACAAATTTTATCAGGAACAGGGATTTATTTTGACCTCTTTTATTGATAATATAGTAGGGTTGGTCTCGACCCTATCGCCTCGAGAATATAAATATCTCGCACGTTATAAACGTCTTGTCGGGGTGATGACGAAGATAAAAGATACCGATCAAGGTAAAGTCTATGCGAACGGGACGATTGATAAAACCGTATTAACTGAAGATGCCGAACGGTTTAAAACCGGGAATACGTATGCCCGGGAGATATTACTGGGAATGGGGATAGAACCTAAAAATATTTTTGTGACTCGACCGCGGGGCGCGCATCCCGGAGGGACCGCCGGAATCGGCCGGGTAGTAGATAACCGTTTAGAAACGGAGATAAAAGACCTTTTTGTATGTGATACCAGCGTATTCCCTCACGCGTTCGGATTACCGCCGATTCTTACCTTATTAGCGTTATCCCGCTGGTTTGTAAGTAGCCTATTCACAAAGAGTAAGGAAACTGTCGAATTAGAAAGACAATGAACGAGAGGTACGATGTAGTTATCATTGGTGCAGGAATCGGTGGATTAGTATGTGGTTGTTATTTGGCAAAAGCAGGATTAAAAATCCTCATCATCGAACAGCAAAATATTCCCGGCGGGTACTGCACATCGTTTTCCCGGCGGGGATATAGATTCGATGTTGGGGTCCATTATTTGGGAGCAGTCAAACGAGGTGTTTTAGGAAAAGTATTAAATGAATTAGATTTACAGAAATTTCTGACTTTTCATCAGTTTGACCCTACGGATAAAATTATTATGCCCCAGGAGAGTATATATATTCGGGCTGTGCCCGAAGATACTATCCAAGAGTTCGAACGAAGTTTCCCTGATGAGAAAAAAGCTATTCGTAATTTTTTCGATTTCATTTTAAAAACAGATTTTGTTTCGATCTATTCTAAAATAAAAAAGTTAACCTTCTCCGATATTTTAAATGAATATTTTACCGAGGAACATCTTAAGTCGGCATTATCCGTTCTCATGGGAAACATCGGATCGCCTGCAGATAAGGCTTCAGCTTTAACGTCTATTATTTTTCTACGTGAATTCATCCTTGACCCCGGATATTATCCTCAAGGGGGAATGCAAGCTTTGCCTGATGGATTATTGCAGTTATTTGAAGAGAATGGTGGAGAAATTATTTTTGGCAAACGAGTTGAAAAAATTCTTACTCAAAACAATCAAGTCCAGGGAGTCATTTTTGATCAAAAAAAGCGAATATTATCCCAGTGTATTGTCGCCAATTGCGATGCAACAACTCTTTTCAAAGATTTACTTTGTCTATCTGATGTGAAGGAGTTTAATGTGGTGGATAGGCTTCTGCCTTCATCGTCAGTTGTTGCACTATATGTAGCTGTGAAAAATAATTTAAGGAAGATCGTTAAAGAACAATGTAATATATGGTATTCTAACACTTATAAAGTAGGGGAAGCTCTTTCATCGCTTCGCAGAACGATAATGCAAAATGAACTTCCGTTTGCGATGATTTGTTTCCCTTCGTTGCACGATCTTTTGATTACAGACAAACATGTTATCGAGGTACTTATTAATGCTCCTTATGAGTCTGAAGAATTTTGGAGAGAACAAAAAGAGAGTACATTAGAAAAGTTATTTTCTATTTTAAAACAGTTTACCCCTGCACTTAGGGACGAAGATGTTATAATGAAATTTGGTGCTTCACCATGCACATTCGAGCGATACACAGCAAATCGAGGTGGCGCAATTTACGGATGGGCATCTACGCCGTCTCAAATAAAAAGCAATCTGGTTCCTCAGGTGTCATCGGTCGCCGGATTATTCTTAGCCGGGCATTGGTGTACATCGGGTGTAGGCGGAGAAGGGGGGATATCGGGGGTTGCTAATTTAGGGAGAAATGCAGCAAGGTTAGTAATGAATAAATTGAAAGTTCAATGGCCTTGGAACTATTTTATTTTGAAATGAATTAATATGAATTGGTTTGCGTTCTCATCTATTTTGATTTGTGTTTCCAGCTTTTCGATAGGATTTTTTGTCCTTGCCAGAGGACAACGCAAGAAGCTGAATCTCATATGGGCTTCTTTTTGTTTTGCTGTAGGATTGTGGGGAATTGGTGCGTTTAAGTTTTCCACGACCACTGTAAAGGAAGTCGCTTTTTTGTGGTGGCAGATTGGGTTCCTCGGTGCGATTTTCACTCCAGTTTTTTATTACCATTTTGTTTCGGAATTCTTAAAGCGAAAAGATAAATACATCATTTCAGTGCAATATGTGTTGGCTGGAATTTTTGGGTTAATCAGTATATTCCGCAGAGACGTTTTTTATGGAGATTTACGTTGGGTTTTCAATCAATTCTACTGGGTTGATTGGCATCAACATCAAAGTAAAATTTTTCTCTCATTTTATTTGTTGTTTTATGTAGGTATTTTAGGCCTTGCTTTCTATAGGATGATTGTAGGATACAAGTATGTTACTGGAATCCAGCGGAATCAATTAAAATATTTCATTATAACTTCGATGCTTTCTTGGCCGGGGACAGAAGGCCTATTTTTGCCTACCTTTAGGATTGACATCTATCCTTATTACAGTTTCTTAATTATTCTTTATCCACTTATCATTGGTTTTACCATTGTTCGCTACCGACTCATGGATATCCGGGTAGCGATTACCCGTGCCGGAATCAGCCTGGTTGTATATAGCTCCCTTTTGGGGATTCCATTTTATATAGGATATAGAACCGAATCGTGGATCCTTTCGACATCGGCGGCGATCATGTTTTCTTTACCGGCGCCGTTTATATACCGTTATTTCAGTGTTAAAGCGGAAAATATATTACTTGCCCAGCAACGACATTATCAGAAGATACTTCTTCAGGCGGCAAGCGGGATGGTCCAAGAACATAATCTGAGCCGGTTGTTGAAATTGATCGTATATATCATCAAACGAGCGGTCAATATCCGGTACGCGGCGATTTATTTTCACGATAAAGATAATAAAACGTATGTGATGAGCGCTAAACGCGATTCCGGGGATACTTCGTTTAATCTTAATATAGAAGAAGATTCTCCGTTGATCAATTATATGCGGCGGTATCAGAATCCGTTTTTGCCGGAAGAGGTGCCGTTTAAGTTGCGAAAGACTTTTTTTCAGGATATTGGCGAAGAGTTCGATCTGATCGTTCCTTCGATCGTGAACGATGAGATATTAGGGTTTATGGTATTAGGCGCGAAACTCGACCGGTCGCCCTATACTCCAGATGATATCAACGTGTTCAGGATCCTTTCTCATCAGGGAGCGTTGGCTATTGAGAACTGTATGTTTTTTGAAGAGTTTCGTACCGTACAGCAGGAACTGTTCCAGGCTGAAAAACTCGCGTCGATCGGCGGACTGGCTGACGGAGTCGCGCACCAGATCAAAAACCGTCTTAACCATTTTTCATTAGCCAGCGGAGAATTGAAATTGGCGATCAACGATTTCCTTTCGCAAAATCAGCATATCGCCGATGACGAAAAGTGCCGAGAGATCTTCGATTATCTTACCAAAATAGCCACCTCTATCATCGATAACGTGAAACGTACCGACGATATCGTTAAAGGTATCCTCAATTTTACCCGTACCACGGAAAAGGATACTTTTTTCGGTTATTTTGCTTTTTCGGAGATGATCGAGACGATCATGAGCCTGTTACTCATCAAACATGAAAAAGATACCGTCCCTATCGAGATATTGCCGGAATCGATCGAGACGATCTGGGGGATAAAAGCGCAACTGAACGAAGTGATATATAATCTGCTCGATAACGCGTATGAGGCGACTGAAGAGTTGACACAGACTCTTACCAATACGGAAAAAGAAGAGTATCAGGCGAAGATCACGATAAAAGTCGAAGATATGAACGACCATTACCTGATCACTATTACCGATAACGGTATCGGGATCAAAGAAGAAGATAAACCGAAAGTGTTCGCGCCGTTTTTTACGACAAAATCTTCTTATAAATCCGGGAGCGGGATAGGGATGTATGTCGCCCGCAGGATCATCGAAGAAAACCATACCGGTTCGATTAAACTCGAAAGCGAATATACCAAAGGGACGACCATAAGGATAGAGATTCCTAAACCTCAAAAGTAATAGCGTATAGAAAAAAGCACACGACACACGCCCGCCTGCCTGTCAGTCCCGCACCGCGTGGGGCAGGCTGGCCCTCCTGTAAGTCAAGAGCGGGCAGGCCACATAGTCACACGTAGTAAAATTCCCAAGCACCAAATCGCAATTTTCAGAAAATATATATTCAGAAGATGTGTTGACAAAAAGGATATATTCCAACCACAGAGGACACCGAGGGCACGGAGTAAGAATGAGACGTTTCAATGAGAAGATATTTGGTTTCTCCCCATCGATTTTCGATGGGGCATCTTTGTAAAAACGGGAGAAAACAGGCAAAATATTTTCCGGTTTTCTTTGTTTTTACAAAGGAATACGCTTTTATGAAATAAAAGCGTGAAACCAAATATCTTCGTATCTTCTCTGTGTAACTCCGTGAGCTCTGTGGTGAAATATGTCTCGGGTGAAATGCCTTTGTGTTAAAGCTATTTTACGAATAATACAAGGATAGACTGTCTTTATAATTGGTGATACAATTAGTTATTCTTAAGCAGATATTTTATGCAAAAAACATCGAAAAAAAACAATATTTTGATCGGAGTGTGCGGCGGTATTGCCGCGTATAAAGCGTGCGAACTTGTCCGTATTTTAAAAAAAGAAGGTTATCCGGTGAAAGTCGTGATGACGGATGCGGCGACTCGTTTCGTGACGCCTTTGACGTTCCAGACTCTTTCGGAGAATCCCGTATATCTTGATATGTGGCAGTTTCAGAAAGACGAAGAGTCAACGGTTGCCAGTCACCAGTCACCGGAAAAAAAAGAAGAGAAAAAAAGGGTGCAACACATTTCGTTAAGCCAATGGACGGATTTTTGCGTGATCGCTCCGGCATCAGCCAATACTCTCTCTAAAATAGCTCAAGGTATCTGCGATAACCTGCTTACGACGGTAGTCTGCGCGTTAGATGAAAAAACGAAAGTGGTATTCGCGCCGGCAATGAACGAGAATATGTGGAAGAATCCGATTATTCAACAGAACGTAAAGAAACTGACCGGATTAAAGAAATATGAAATACTCGATCCTGGCCGCGGCGAACTGGCGTGCGGTGTGTATGGCCAGGGAAGGATGCCGGAAGCAAAAGATATTTTCAACCGTATCAAAAAACTTTTACCGCTGAAAAGGAAACGGTAAGTATGTCACTTTACATTATCATCGCGCTTATAGCGAATGGTATTCTCCTGACAATATTGTTGATCTTTGGGGTGCGCCGGCGACCGGATTCAAAAATCTATCTTGAAGAACTCGAAAAAAGTCAGGAACGCCTGGAACGGTTAGTGAAAGATGAGATCACCCGGAACAGGAAAGAAATTTCTGATACCGGCCAGCAGTCGCGTAAAGAGATCATCGATATACTTTCATTGCTTACTCAGGGCAACGAACAGAAGATCGAAAAGATGAGGGAGACTATCCATAATTCGATCAAGGATCTTCAAAATGAGAACAGCCAGAAACTCGATCAAATGAGGTCGGTAGTCGATGAAAAACTGCACGCGACTCTGGAGAAACGGTTAGGCGAACAGTTTAAACTGGTCTCTTCGCAACTCGAATCAGTCCATAAAGGGTTAGGCGAGATGCAAAACCTGGCGTCCAGTGTCGGTGACCTCAAAAAAGTCCTTACTAACGTAAAGACTAGAGGGACCTGGGGGGAGATCCAGCTGGGTAGCCTTCTGGAACAGATGTTGACTCCGCAACAGTATGAAACGAACGTGGCCACAAAACCGGGTAGCCGGGACCGGGTCGAATTTGCCATTAAATTGCCCGGACAGGATCATGATTCAAATAAACCTCTCTGGCTGCCTATTGACGCCAAGTTCCCTCAGGAAGATTATCAACAATTACAGCAGGCCCAGGAATCGGCGAATGCCGATGCCGCCGAGAAAGCCGCCCGGCAGTTAGAACTACGCATAAAAGCCGAAGCAAAAAGTATTAAAGAGAAATATATCGATCCGCCGCATACTACCGATTTCGCGATAATGTTTCTGCCTATCGAAGGGTTATTTGCCGAAGTGGTAAGGCGGCCCGGCCTCATCGATGATATCCAGCGTAATTACCGGGTCACGATTACTTCACCCACTACGCTTGCGGTATTTTTGAACAGTTTACAGATGGGGTTTAAGACCCTGGCAATACAGAAACGGTCAAGTCAGGTCTGGCAGTTGTTAGGGATGGTCAAAAATGAGTTCAGTAAGTTCGGCGAGATCCTGGAGAAGACAAAAAAGAAATTACAGGAAGCTACTAATTCGATCGATGACGCCTCCAGTAAGACCCGTACTATCCAGACCAAACTGAAAAACGTTCAGGAATTACCGGTACATGCTTCCGGTGACGAACCGGTCATTGAAAGTATTTCCGTCGCTGATTCCGACTCGTAAAAAGAAGTCTCTAGTCTCTGGTCTTCGGTATCTGGTAAAACATTTTTCTTTTAATGTTTTTCACGTGTGACCTGTGACTATGTGTCGTGTGACGTAAACAATGTTAGTTAAGGTACGAGTGATCCCTCGCGCGAAAAAAGAACGGGTTGAAGAATTTGCCGGCGGATTAAAAGTGTATGTGTGCGAACCGGCCCAGGACGGCCGGGCGAATAAAAAGTTGATCCAAATCCTGGCGAAGCATTATCAGACCAGGAAATATAAGATCAGTATTATCAGCGGTGAAAAACAACGGGATAAAGTGATCGAAATCAACTCTGTAGGATAAATAACCAAATCCCAAGAAACAGTAACCAAATAATGACCAATCACCAAATTCCAATAACTAAACAAAAATTGAACGTATTCGTTTGTATCTTGTATCTTGGTTATTGGTTATTTTGATTTGATAGAAAAGATGCGCGTTGACTGTTTGCCTCTTATCGAAAAAGAACATTGCTATCTTGTCGAAGGGTTTACTAAAAAACCCGTGATCGCCGGGTTTACTAAACACAGTTTAGCCGGCAACCTTCCCGACGATATCTATAAAGCCCTTTCTTTTATCGATCTCCCTTTGGACGTCGCCTATCTGAATCAGATCCATTCATCCGGAGTAGAACAGATCGATAGCCCGGGTATATATGAAGGGGACGGGTTGTTTACGTTCCGGAAGAATCTGGTGCTTGTCGTTAAAACTGCCGATTGTCTGCCGTTATTGGGCCTGGATGAAAAAGGCGGGTTGATCAGTGCGATACATATGGGGTGGCGGTCGGCAGAATCGGGAATATTACATAATATGCCGGTATTGAGCGATTCATTTAAGCTGATTGCCGCATGTGGTCTGAGGCGGTGTTGTTACCGGGTCGGCGAAGAATTCCGGGGATATGCCCGTGTTAAGCCTTATCTTTTTCAGGATGACCAGGGGATAAAATTTGACCCGATCGCGTTTATACGCAAAGAGATGCGCGGGATAGGGGTTACCGATCACAACTTTTTTGATCTGGATGTGTGTAACCATTGTTCGACATACGGGTTGCCTTCTTACCGTCGGGATAAGACTTTGAACCGGACTCTTTCGTTTATCGTAAAAATATGAATGAGATCGTTCGTTTGATCCAAAACGGAAATGTCGTCGCTTTTTGCGGGGCCGGATTATCCTGTGAAAGCGGTATCCCGGCGTTTCGCGGTGAAGACGGATTGTGGGAAAAATATGACCCGCAAAAATACGTTTCACAATCCGGTATCGACCGGCTTTTAAAAGAAGACCCGGTCGCGTTAAAAGAATTTCTTCTGGATGTTCTGGGTATCATTGTCCGGGCCAAGGTGAACCCTGCGCATATATTGCTTAGCCGACTTGAACGTGAAGGGTATCTTTTAGGTACGATCACCCAGAATATCGATGGCCTGCATCATCAGGCCGGGAGCATCAATATAGCCGAATTGCACGGGAATATTTATCGGTTCTATTGTCCGCAATGCCTGGAAGAAGTAACACTTACCAAAACTCAGTTACAGGGGGCTTTATTGCGGTTACAAATAGCTAAAAGTTCCCGGGAAATAGTGCATGTGATCAAAGATATGATGGGGCTTTGTCCGGTATGCGGCAGCCGGTTGAAATCCAGCGTCATACTGTTCGGCCAGATGCTGCCTCAGGATGAGATCGAAAAAGCCGAACAATATATTGAGAATGCCGAGACGCTGCTTTGTATCGGTACCAGCGGGACGGTACATCCTGCGGTTTCGTTTCCTTATTATGCTAAAGAAAACGGCGCGCAAATAGTGACAATTAACCCTCAACCGACCGTGTTAGACGAGATTGCCGACTTGATCATAGCTGAACATGTCGGCAAATGCGCTCAAACCCTGCTTGACGGGTTTCTGAAAATCCCTTCAAAACCTCCTGCCGGCTGAAGGAGGTAAGGCTTATTTTACCTCAAAAAGAACTACATTTTGTTTTCGGCCCTATTTTTTTAAATTTATTCTTGACAAAGAAAAAACGTATAGTATCATAAAGGTCATGCTTACGCTGCCCACGTAGCTCAGGCGGTAGAGCATCCCGCCGTTCGCCTGGATAGCTCAGGGGTAGAGCACTTCCTTGGTAAGGAAGAGGTCATGGGTTCAATTCCCATTCCAGGCTGGGAAATAAGGCGGGATGGTCAAGGAAATAAATCCTGGTCGTGGGCTGGGAAAAATCAGACTTCAAAACACCACACAAAAAGTGGAGATGGGGTTCTTTAATTTTTTTGGTATATAAAAATAATAATTATATACAATGAGAGAGTTAGTCGCACTTTCCTGTACAACATGTAAAAGAAAAAACTATTACACCACCAAAAATAAGCGTAAACATCCGGAAAAGTTTACTCTCAAGAAGTTCTGCCGGTTTTGCCGTCAGCACCTTGACCATAAAGAAACAAAGGCGTAATTGAAATAAGTGCTAGGCCTGTAGCTCAATTGGCTAGAGCACTGGTCTCCAAAACCAGGGGTTGGGCGTTCAACTCGCCCCGGGCCTGTGTAAAAACTAAATCGATATGTTTGGAAAAATAGCAAAAATTCCTCAATTTTTTAACGAAGTCCGCGCGGAAATCAAAAAGGTGAATTGGCCTTCGAAACCGGAGTTAATGAACGCGACAATCGTGGTGATTATCGCCGCGGCATTGTTGACGACCTATATTGCTCTTCTCGATGTGCTCTTTTCAAAATTAATTCAGATGTTTTTGCGATAGACACGACCTAAATGAAGAACTGGTATATTGTCCATACGTTAAGTGGTGCCGAAGAAAAAGCAAAAGCAAACCTTGAGTCGAGGATCAATGCGTTCAACATGCAGGAACTCATTGAAAAGGTGATCATCCCCAAAGAACAGATAACCGAAGTACGTTTGGGTAAAAAACGGGTTTTAGAACGGAAATTCCTTCCCGGATACATACTTGTTTTTATGGAAATGAACGATGAGGTGTGGTTATTCGTAAAACGCACACCGGGAATCGCTAATTTTATCGGCCAGGGAAGGAGGCCTTTGCCGATCCCCCAGGATGAAGTCGATAAAATATTGGTAAAAGCCGAAGAAAGTAAGGCGAAGCCGGCTCCTAAAGTCCTCTTTGAACAGGGGGAAAGCGTGAGAGTCATCGAGGGGCCGTTTGTGAATTTTACCGGGCTAGTCGAAGAAGTCAATACCGAGAAAGGAAAGTTGAAAGTATCGGTATCTATTTTCGGCAGGACGACGCCGGTCGAGTTAGAGTTTTGGCAAGTAGAAAAAATATAAGTTCTTTTAAAATTCGAAATTCTAAATCCGAATATCGAAACAAATTCGAATGTTCCAAACGTTTTAATGGTTTAGAATTTGTTTAGGATTTCGGATTTCGTGTTTCGGATTTATTACAGAATGTACGGAGAAAAAGATGGCGAAAAAGAAAAAAGGAAAAAAACCAGTCGGACAGATAAAATTGCAGATACCTGCCGGACAAGCAAACCCTGCACCTCCGGTCGGCCCGGCGTTAGGCCAGCATGGGGTAAATATCATGCAATTCTGTAAATCGTTCAATGAACGGACAAAACAAAGAGAAGGGCTTATTCTGCCGGTAATCATCAGCGTCTATGAAGACCGGTCGTTTGATTTTATCATTAAAAGCCCGCCGGCATCGGTTCTTCTGAAACGGGCGGCAAATCTGGCCAAAGCCAGCGGAAAGACCGGGACGGAAATAATCGGGGAAGTCACCCGAGATCAGGTCGTTGAGATCGCGAAACAGAAAATGGAAGATTTAAATTGTATTGATATCGATCAGGCGGTGAAGATCATCGCGGGTACTGCCCGTAGTTGCGGTATCAAGGTGAAAGAGAGTTGACCATGAAACAGGGCAAACGGTTCGAAGCGGCTACAAAATTGGTTGATCCTAATAAAGTGTACTCTCTGGAAGAAGCTTTGGCGGTCCTGCTTGAGACCCCGCAACCGAAATTTGACCAGACGTTAGAGATCGCCTGTAAGTTGAATGTGGATGCTTCTAAATCCGATCAGATCGTCCGGGGGGCGGTAGTATTGCCGCATGGGACCGGTAAAAAAATACGTATTCTCGTATTTTGTGAACCGGAAAAAGAAAAAGACGCCAAAGATGCCGGAGCTGATTTTGTCGGCGGACAGGATATTGCCGATAAGATCACAAAAGAGAACTGGCTGGATTTCGATTATTGTATCGCCACGCCGAAATCGATGCCGGTAGTGAGCCGTCTGGGACGAGTACTGGGGCCGAGAGGGCTTATGCCTTCGACTAAGACCGGTACGGTTACCGATAATGTCGCGTTCGCGGTGAACGAAGCGAAAAAAGGAAAAATAGACTTCCGTATGGATAAAGCCGGATGTATTCATGTCGGTGTCGGTAAAGTGTCGTTTTCGGCTAAGGCGCTTAAAGAAAACGTCATAGCTTTCCTTGATGCGTTAAAAGCGGCAAGGCCTTCAAGCGTCAAAGGCGATTTTATGGGAAATGTGTATCTTTCTTTAACGATGAGTCCCAGTGTAAAAGTCCAGGTGTAGAGTCATGAAAAAAGTAGGTTTATTATACCGAGAGAAGATCATCGAAACTGTCCAGAATAATTACGGGCGGGCGAACGGGTGCGTATTCGTAAGTTTCGAAAAATTGAAAGCATTCCCGTTTAATACATTACGCAATAGTTTAAGTAAACTGAACGCTAAAATTTTTGTTGCTAAAAAGTCATTGATCCATCGCGCTTTTGAGTCGGTCAGTAAGGACGGTGCTCCTGAATTATTTGACGATACCCGGGGAGTCGTTTTTATCTATGATGAGGATGTGGTAAAAGCCTGTAAATTGCTCGTTGATTTTGCCGCCGAAAACGAAGGCGTGATCGATGTGAAAGGCGGTTATTTAAAAGAAGATACGTTGACTAAAAAAGATATCCAATCGCTCGCGAAGCTTCCTTCCCGGGAAGTGTTGCTGGGGATGGCAGTTTCGACCATTGCCGCGCCTCTCACGGGATTCGTTTCTTCTATGAATCAGGTAATCGTGAAGTTTTTATGGGTTATAAATGAGATTAAAAAGAAAAAAGAGTCAAATGACACTTAGATTTTTAGAGGATCAGCGAATAAAAATCTGTAGTGGAATTCGACCCTTGACATTTTTCTATGAATAGGGAGTACTATTTTTATATTTTACAATGCAGCGATGGCACTAAATATTATGGCCATACCAACGATCTGAAAAAACGTGTTCTTTCCCATTTTAAGGGACAAGTTTTCTCAACTAAAAACAAACGGCCTCTACGTTTGGTTTATTTTGAAAAGTTTAGTTCTCGTTCAGCCGTTTTTAAAAGAGAGATGCAGTTTAAAAGCGGCAAGACAAGAATGGAAACTATAGAGAAAATGATGGGTTCATTTTCTCAAGAAAAATGTCAAGGGTTTAATTCGCAGACCTCCTTACGGACTACAACTTGTGTCCACGTCGTTCCGTAAGTTGTCTGCTCATTAAAGGAGGGACCTATGTCAAAAGTAGAAGATGTATTGAAAGTAATTGAAGGATTGACAGTGTTAGAACTTTCGGAACTCGTAAAACAGTGCGAAGAAAAGTTCGGCGTAACCGCCAGTGCTCCGATGATGGCCGGCGCAGTCGCCGGGGTCGCCGCTGCTCCTGCCGAAGAAGTCGAGGAAAAGACTGCCTTTACGGTTGAATTGAAAGCGGCCGGCGCCAATAAGATCGCGGTGATTAAAGAGATCCGCGCTATTACCGAGTTGGGTTTGAAAGAAGCGAAAGACCTGGTCGATTCGGCGCCGAAAGCGGTAAAAGAAGGAGTCACTAAAGAAGAAGCTGAAGAGATTAAAAAGAAGTTAGAAGCTGCCGGCGCTCAAGTCGAGCTGAAATAATATGTCAGGGATTACAGGACTGATTACAGTGATGGTGAAAAATCACCGTAATCCTTATTTAATCACCGGAATCAACATAAGGAAGGTGTAAATGCCCTGGTCGAAAAGAATAAATTTCTCTAAAATCAAAAAAGAATACCAGATGCCGGGTCTCTTGGAGCATCAATTAAACGCATATAAAGAGTTCCTGCAGATGAATATCGTCCCGGAGAAACGTCGTATGGTGGGATTGCAGGAGATTTTCAACGAAGTGTTTCCTATGGAATCTCCCGACCGGCAATATCGACTTGAATTTGTATCCTATTCATTGAGCCGCCCTCGTTATACTCCCGAAGAATGTAAACGCCGGTCTCAAACCTATGCCGCCCCGTTAAGAGTAGTGTTACGTTTGATCGGCCCTTCCAATATTATTAAAGAACAGGAGATCTATCTCGGCGATATTCCGTTGATCACCGATGTCGCTTCCTTTATTATCAATGGTGACGAACGGGCGATCGTCAACCAGTTGCAGCGTTCACCCGGGGTGTTTTTTGAAGAAGAACCTCACCCTACGGGCAAACGCGTCTATTACGCCCGGATTATCCCTTACCGCGGATATTGGCTGGAATTTCGGTGTGACGTAAATGATACTATTTCCGCGATCGTCGACCGCCGAAAAACCTTTCCTGCGACACAAGTATTAAGACTTCTTGGGCTTTCTACAAATGATGATATTTATAAATATTTTTCCGATAAACCTTACCCTGAGATCGTAAATACCGTTAAAAAAGATAATACGAAAAACAGGGAAGAAGCTTTCCTAGATTTTTATAAAAAAATGCGGCCTACCGAGCCGATTACCCTGGAAGCCGCTCAGGAAGTGTTTAAACGGATGTTTCTCGACCATAAACGGTACGATCTGGCCCGGGTAGGACGGTATTTGATCAATAAAAAATTAAATTTGAATTTATCTCTGAGTAAACGGGCGTTGGATCTGGAAACGGTCGTTGAGATCATGAAGAAACTTCTTCAGGTGAAAGCCGGTGAAGCCGAGGTCGATGATATCGATCATCTGGCGAACCGCCGGGTAAAACTGATCGGGGAATTGCTTCAGCATCAGGTGCGTATCGGCCTTTTTCGTGTAGAAAGGACGTTTGTGGAAAGATGTTCTCTGGTATCCGGAAGCGATTTCTCTATTCAACATCTGATCAATTCCCGGGCATTTTCGGTGCAGATCCACGATTTCTTTGCCCGTAGCCCGTTATCTCAGTTTCTTGATCAGACCAATCCTATTGCGGAGATGACCCATAAACGGAGATTGTCGGCGATGGGGCCGGGAGGCCTCTCCCGCGAAAGAGCAGGATTCGAAGTCCGTGACGTCCATCCTTCTCATTACGGCCGGATATGTCCTATTGAGACACCGGAAGGCCCGAACATCGGTTTATTGGTTTCATTGACGACCTATGTAAAGATCAATCCGCTGGGATTTCTTATTACCCCTTACCGTAAGGTAGAAGACGGCGTACTCACCAATAAGATCGATTATCTCACTTCGAATGAAGAAGAGGTGAGAATGATCGCCCAAGTCACTCCTAACGTAGACGAAAATGGGAAGATCCTCGATAAGACTATCTATTGCCGTTATAAAGGTAAATATCCCGAGGTAAACCCTAACCAGATAGAATACATGGATATTTCGTTTAAACAGATCGTGTCGATTGCCGCGGCGCTTGTCCCTTTCCTTGAGCATGACGATGCCAATCGCGCGCTTATGGGAGCGAACATGCAACGCCAGGCGACACCGCTGCTGTATCCGGAAGCGCCTTTAGTCGCAACCGGTATGGAAGAGATAGTGGCTCGGGAGTCCGGAGCGGTAGTGATCGCTAAAGAAGCCGGAGAAGTCGAAGAAGTAGACGGGACCCATATCCGTATCGGGAAACTTGTCTATCATATGAAAAAATTTCAGCGCTCCAATGCCGATACCAGTATTAACCAGCGGCCGTTAGTCCATCGCGGTATGAATGTGAAAAAAGGACAGATCATCGCCGACGGTATGGCTACGAATAAAGGCGAGTTAGCCTTGGGGCGTAATCTTCTGGTCGCGTTTATGTCCTGGCGCGGATATAACTTTGAAGACGCGATCGTGATCAACGAACGCCTGGTAAAAGAAGATATCCTGACCAGTGTCCATGTCGAAAAGTTTGAAGTAGAAGCTCGGGAAACAAGATTAGGAAACGAAGAAGTCACCCGGGATATCCCTAACGTCAGCGAAGAGGCGTTGCGTAATCTCGATGAAGAAGGAGTGATCAGAATAGGGGCGGAAGTGATCCCTGACGATATCCTTGTCGGGAGAGTCACTCCTAAGACCGAAAAAGAGCTTTCTCCGGAAGAACGCCTCCTGCGGGCGATTTTCGGTGAGAAAGCCGCGGATGTGAAAGATACTTCTTTACGGGTCCCGCCGGGGGTAAACGGAGTGATCATTAACGTTGAAGTGTTCCAGCGTAAAGATAAAGGAAGAAAATCCAAGAAAGAGAAGACCGAAGAGCTCAGGAAACTCAAGGAAATCGAAAGATATTATGATGAAGAACGTGAGATTCTCGAACGTGAAAAGAAAAAACGGTTAGCCGCGGTACTGGGTAAAAATGAAGACAAGATCGTAGCTAAAGATATCGAAGATGATGAAGAGGCCCGCTCGATCGCAAATATCTACGAAGAACGGCTTCAGGAATTGGAAATAGAAAAAGAATTAGAAATATCGAAGATCCGTAAAGGAGATGAACTGCCGGCGGGAGTGCTTAAACGGATCGTCGTTCATGTAGCGATGAAACGTAAGATCCAGGTCGGCGATAAACTTTCCGGACGGCACGGGAATAAAGGTGTCATCGCCAAGATCCTTCCCGAAGAAGATATGCCGTTTATGGAAGACGGGTATCCGGTAGACGTGGTGTTGAATCCTCTGGGGGTACCTTCACGAATGAATGTCGGACAGTTACTTGAAACTCATCTGGGTCTTGCCTGTAAACGGTTGAATATCCAGGTTGCCGCGCCTATTTTTGAAGATACGACCGAGACCAGGACGGAAGAGACTTTGCAGGAAGCAAATATGGCCGGGTCGGAAAAAGTGACCCTGTATGACGGCTTCAGCGGCCGGCCGTTTGAACAGAAAGTTTCTATCGGATATATGTATGTGATGAAACTTGTCCATATGGTTGACGATAAGATCCATGCCCGGGCGATCGGCCCCTATTCATTGATCACCCAGCAGCCGTTAGGCGGAAAAGCCCAGTTCGGCGGCCAGCGGTTCGGAGAGATGGAAGTGTGGGCACTGGAAGCCTATGGGGCGGCATTTACGTTACAGGAAATGCTTACCGTGAAAAGTGATGATGTCGAAGGGAGGACAAGGATATATGAAGCAATAGTCCGCGGTGAACAAAAGTTCAGGCCTTCGGTCCCGGAATCGTTTAATGTGTTGATGAGAGAACTGCAGGGGTTGTGTCTGGATATCCGTGCAGAAAAGGAGTCTAAAGTATGATTGAAGAGGCAACCTTTTTTGATAAGATAACGGTTCGTTTAGCTTCTCCGCAGATCATTCGCAGTTGGTCCAGCGGTGAAGTAAAGAAAGCGGAGACCCTGAATTATCGTACATTAAAACCGGAAAAAGACGGGCTTTTCTGCGAACGCATTTTCGGGCCGGTAAAAGATTGGGAATGTCATTGCGGAAAACTGAAAGGGATCAAGTTCAAAGGCATGAAATGCGATCGTTGCGGTGTCGAAGTCATGCATTCTTCGATCCGCCGACAAAGAATGGCCCATATCGACCTTGCCGCTCCCTGTACGCATATCTGGTTTTTTAAAGTCCTGCCTTCCCGCATCGGAGCCCTTCTCGATCTCAGTATTAAAGAATTGGAAAAAGTCATTTATTATGAAGAACATATCGTGATCGATCCCGGTGAGACTCCTTTAAAGCAGGGGCAGCTTTTGTCTGAAGACGAGTATCAAAAAGCGTTGGGGGAATACGGAAAAGGTAATTTTAAGACAAAGATCGGTGCCGATGCTATCCGGGAATTGCTCAGTTCTCTTGATCTGACTAAGTTAGGAAAGACTATCCGTAAGGATATTGAAAACAGTAAGACCGCTTCTTTAAATAAAAAACTACTTCGCCGGCTCAAGATCATCGAAGATTTTAACCGGTCGGGCAACAATGCCGAATGGATGGTCCTGGAAGTCGTTCCGGTGATCCCTCCGGATTTAAGGCCGCTTGTTCCTCTGGAAGGCGGACGGTTTGCTTCTTCCGATCTAAACGATCTCTACCGGAGGGTAATCAACCGTAATAATCGTTTACGTAAACTCATCACTCTGGGTGCTCCGGAGATCATCATCCGTAACGAAAAACGGATGCTCCAGGAAGCGGTTGACGCTCTTCTGGAAAACGGCCGGCATGGCCGTCCGGTCATGGGACATCAGAACCGTCCGTTAAAAAGCCTTTCGGATATGTTGAAAGGGAAACAGGGACGGTTTCGTCAGAATCTTTTAGGTAAACGCGTAGATTATTCCGGCCGGAGCGTCATCGTGGTCGGTCCGGAACTTAAATTGCATCAATGCGGCCTTCCTAAACAGATGGCTTTAGAATTATTTGAACCGTTTATTATTAAAAAATTACGCGAAAAGGGGTTTGTGCATACCATTAAAGGCGCCCGCCGGATGGTAGAACGGGCCCGGGTCGAAGTCTGGGATATCCTGGAAGAAGTCATCCAGGGGCATCCGGTATTACTGAATCGCGCGCCTACCTTACACCGGTTGAGTGTCCAGGCATTTTATCCGACACTTGTGGAAGGTAAAGCGATCCGTCTGCATCCGCTGGTCTGCGCGGCATTTAACGCTGATTTTGACGGTGACCAGATGGCAGTACATGTCCCGCTTTCTTTAGAAGCTCAGTCGGAAGCAAAATTGATCATGCTTTCGGTAAACAATGTATTCTCCCCGGCTGACGGCCGCCCGATCATCACTCCCAGCCAGGATATTATTCTTGGTTGCCGGTTCTTGACTGTCGAAAAAAATGACGCGATCGGACAGGGGCTGATCTTCTCTTCCGCGGAAGAAGCGGTAACGGCGTATCAGGACGAAGAGGTAGAGTTACACGCAAAAGTAAAAGTACGGATAAAAGAGAACGGTGAGACTAAACTTATCGATACCACTGTTGGCCGGATCATTTTTAACCAGATATTGCCCGAAGGATATGGGTTCATGAACGAAATATTGGGAAAAAAGAATGTTTCCCAGATCATTACCGATTGTTACCATCGGTTCGGCCATCACCGGACTATTGTCCTGGTAGATGACTTGAAAGATATCGGGTTTGAATATGCGACTCTGGGCGGAGTGAGTATGGGAATTAATGACCTGACGATCCCTGAACAAAAACAGGAATGTATCCAGGAAGCGACCGAAGAAGTCTCCCGGGTACAGGACCAATATAAAAAGGGTATTATTACCGAACGGGAACGACACAATAAAATCATAGACATCTGGACTAAAACGACTGATCGAGTTTCCGATATGGTATTTCGGAGTCTTGACCATTTTAATCCTATATTTATGATGGCTGATTCCGGCGCGCGTGGTTCTAAACTTCAGATCCGCCAGCTTGCGGGGATGCGCGGCCTTATGGCGAAACCTTCCGGTGAGATCATCGAAAACCCGATTACGTCCAGTTTCCGGGAAGGCCTTACTGTGCTTGAATTTTTTATTTCTACTCACGGTGCCCGTAAAGGGCTTGCCGATACAGCGCTCAAAACGGCGGATGCCGGGTATCTTACCCGCCGTCTGGTCGATGTAGCTCAGGAAGTCATCATTATCCAGCCGGATTGCGGGACGGTAAACGGGATTACGGTTTCGGAGATCGTCGAAGGCGATGAAGTAGTCGTTCCGCTTCCTGAACGTATTGTGGGCAGAGTGGGATTGGATAATATTGTAGATATTGTCAGCGACGAAGAGATCTTGAAGACCGGTGAGATCATTACCGATGAGATCGCTGAAAAGATAGAACGGTTAGGGCTTGAAAAGATCCGTATTCGCAGCGTACTTACCTGTGAGGCCGAACGCGGCGTATGCGCGAAATGTTACGGAAGGAATCTCGCTTCCGGGAAAATGGTCGAAATAGGGGAAGCGGTAGGAGTAATCGCCGCGCAATCTATCGGTGAACCGGGTACTCAGCTTACTATGCGTACGTTCCATATCGGCGGAACCGCATCCCGTGTCGCTGAACGTTCATTCATCAAGGCAAAAGAGTCCGGGGGAGTGAGATACCATTCATTGAAAACTGCCGCGAAAAATAAAATGTTCGTAGTCCTGAACCGTAACGGTATGATCAGTATCGTCGATGACCGGGGTATTGAATTGCAGCGTAACCCGGTCCCTCAAGGCTCCTTCATATATGTCGAAGATAACGGGCAGGTGGAAAAAGATAAGATATTTGTCCGGTGGGACCCTTATTCATCACCGATCCTTACTGAAGTCGCCGGTAAAGTAAAATATGAAGATATCATCGATGGAGTAACGATCCAGGAAGAAATGAACCTTACTACCGGCCGTAAAGAAAGAGTCGTCGTAGAATTTAAAGGTGATTATCACCCTCAGATCCTGATCTTGTCGGAGACTGATGAAGTGTTAGGGATATATCCTTTACCTACCGGCGCGCATATCATGGTTGAAGAAAAAGCGCCTTTGGAAGCCGGAGATATCGTTGCCAAAACTCCCCGGTTAGTCGCAAAGACCCGTGATATTACCGGTGGATTACCGAGAGTCGCCGAATTGTTCGAAGCCCGGCGTCCGAAAAACCCGGCGATCATCAGTGAAATCGAAGGGTTTGTCGAGTTCAGCGAAGAAAAAGGCGAACGGAAGATCATCGTACGCAGCCCTACCGGGATGAAGAAAGATTATACGTTACCTATCGGGACACATCCGATCGTGTATAAAGGAGATAAAGTGGTAGCCGGTCAGCAGTTGACCGAAGGGCCTATCGTGTTACAGGATATCTTACGGGTGTGCGGCGATAAAGTGTTACAGGAATATTTAGTCAACGAGATCCAGGAAGTGTACCGTCTCCAGGGGGTCCGGATCAATGATAAACATATCGAAACGATTATCCGGGAAATGCTGAAAAAAGTGCATATCGTGGAGGCCGGGGATACTTCATTTTTGCCTGGAGAGAATGTGGATAAATGGGTTTTTAAAAAAGAGAACGAAAAGATGCTGAAGAAAAACGGAAAACCGGCAACCGCGTCTCCGCTACTTCTGGGTATTACTAAAGCTTCGCTCAGTACCGACAGTTTTATCTCGGCGGCGAGCTTTCAGGAAACGACCCGGGTGCTGACGGAAGCGAGTGCCAGCGGTAAAATAGATCCTCTGAAAGGGTTAAAGGAAAATGTGATTGTCGGGCATCTGGTCCCGGCAGGTACGGGTTTAAAGGAATATAGGAGTGTTGAGGTGAAAAAATGCCAACAATAGCGCAATTGATTCGTAAAAAGCGGGAACCTAAGATCAAACGGACTAAATCTCCCGCGCTTAAATCTTGTCCTCAGAAACGGGGAGTATGTATCCAGGTAAGGACCATGACCCCGAAAAAACCGAACTCGGCATTACGTAAAGTAGCGCGTGTCCGGCTTACCAATGCGGCTGAAGTTACCGCGTATATTCCCGGTGAAGGACATAATCTGCAGGAACATTCTATAGTGGTGGTAAGGGGCGGACGGGTAAAAGATCTGCCGGGAGTACGTTACCATATTGTACGGGGATCACTGGATACCCAAGGGGTGCAGAACCGTAAACGGTCCCGTTCAAAATACGGGGCAAAACGACCTAAAAAAGGATAATCGAATGAAGATCCGCAGAAAAACGCAGAAGGAACATACAGCAGGTCACAGATATCTGTGTTCATCTGTATATTGGGAATCTGCGATCATCTGTGTTTAAAAGGAGGTACCATGAGAAGGCGACGAGCGCCAAAACGCGAACCATTAGCTGATCCTAAATACGATTCGACCACTATCGGCCGGTTCATCAATATCATCATGCTTGACGGGAAAAAGTCTATCGCTCAGAAGATCATCTACGATGCGTTTGACGCTGTGCACGAGCGGTTCAAAGAAGACCCGGAAAAAGTGTTTTTTTCAGCACTGGAGAATGCTCGTCCCCGGGTTGCGGTAAAACCGCGCCGGATCGGGGGGGCTACGTACCAGGTGCCGATAGAAGTGCCGAAAGACCGGGGTATTTTTATCGCGTTACGCTGGATGCGTGATTTTGCCCGGGCCAAAAAAGGGAAACCGATGAGTACTAAACTCGCTGACGAGATCACCTCGGCATATAAGAACGAAGGCGGGGTCATCAAGAAGAAAGATGATACTCATAAGATGGCTGAATCCAACAAAGCATTTGCTCATTTTAAATTTTAAGGGAACAAGCAGTAAAAAATAACAGCGTTGAGCGAGACAGGGTACCGAACGTGAATATTCAGACTGAGATGAAAGAAGAATTACAATTTATCCGCAATATCGGGTTTGTAGCGCATATTGATGCCGGTAAGACCACGACTACCGAGAGGATCTTATATTACAGCGGGCGGTTATATAAGATCGGGGAAGTCCATGACGGGACGACTACGACCGATTGGATGCAGCAGGAACGGCAACGCGGCATCACTATTACCAGCGCGGCTACGTATTGTCAATGGAAAGATTGTAATATCAATATTATCGATACCCCCGGCCATATCGATTTTACCGTAGAAGTAGAGCGTTCTCTCAAAGTATTGGACGGAGCGGTGGTGATCTTCTGCGGGGTCGGCGGAGTCGAACCTCAATCCGAAACCGTATGGCGGCAGGCCGATAAATATAAAGTCGCCCGGATGGCTTTTGTGAACAAGATGGACCGGGCCGGCGCCGATTTTTATAATGTCATCGAAGAGATGAAAGAAAAACTTGCCGCGCATCCGCTGGTAGTGACTCTGCCTATACATGAAGATGACGAGTTTGTCGGTATTGTCGATCTGATAAGAAATAAAGCGATATACTATGAAGACGAGTTAGGCGTGAACCTGCTGTTGAAAGAGATCCCCGACTCTTTAAAAGAAAAAGCGGCCCAGTATCGCGAAAAGATCATTGAACAGCTCAGTGAGATCGATGATGGATTTATGCATGCGTTTCTTGAAGGAAAACAGTTCAGCGAAGAAGAGATCATCCAGACTATACGGACCTACACCCTTAAAAGCAAGATCACTCCGGTATTGTGCGGGAGCGCGTTTAAAAATAAAGGGATCCAGACCCTGCTGGACCGGATCTGTGACTGGTTACCTTCACCTAAAGATATCGGGATGATCACCGGTATTAATCCCCGTACTCAGGAAGTCGAAGAACGCCAGATATCGTATAAAGCTCCGTTTTGTTCTTTATGTTTTAAAGTGTTCACCGACCCTTTTGTGGGGAAACTATTTTATACCCGTATTTATTCAGGAAAAATCACCAGCGGCGGCGACGTATACAATATGACTCAACAGACCAAAGAACGGGTCACCAAGATCGTCCGTATGCATGCCAATAAGCAGGAGATCATCAGCGAGGCGAAAGCCGGGGATATTGTCTGTCTGGTAGGGTTAAAAGAGACCGTTACCGGAGATACCCTGTGCGCCTCGGGAAACCATATCCTTTTAGAAAAGATAAAATTTCCCGAACCGGTAGTCTCAATGGCGATCGAACCTAAATCTCAGCAGGATCAGGATAAACTTTTCGAAGGATTAAGAAAACTGGAAGAAGAAGACCCTTCGTTTCGGTTCAGTTATAACAAAGATACCGGGCAAAATATCATCTCCGGGATGGGGAAACTCCATTTAGAAGTAATGGTAGACCGGCTTTTAAACGATTTTAACGTAGTCGCTAAAGTAGGGAAACCTTGTGTAAGTTATAAAGAATCGATCACGCGCAGGGTTGAAGCGGTCGGCAAATTCATCCAGCAGACCGGAGGCCACGGACAATACGGTCACGTAGTACTGGATATGATCCCTCAGGATAAAGGGACCGGGATCCTGTTTGAGACAAAGATCAAAGGCGGGATTATCCCTAAAGAATTTATTCCTTCGGTCCGTGAAGGGGTTTACGAGGCTGCCGAAAGCGGCATTTTGGGTGGCTATCCGGTCATCGATATAAAAGTAGTATTAGTTGACGGGTCTTATCATGAAGTCGATTCCAATGAATTAGCCTATAAAATCGCAACCGAGATCGCTTTTAAGGACGGGTTAAAACGGGGAGCGCCGACATTGCTTGAGCCGATCATGGGATTGGAAGTCCTTACTCCCGAACAATATCTTAGCCAGATCATCGGTGATTTAAATACCCGACGAGCTCAGATCGTGAATATTTCCGAACGGAAACATCTGAAAATGATCAAAGCCGAAGTCCCTCTGGTTGAAGTATTCGACTATGCCGATGTGTCAAGAAACTTGACACAAGGCAGAGCTTCATATACAATAGAGCCTTTATATTATGAGAAAGTACCTAGTGAAATAATGACAAAAATATTGGGTTAAATAAGGAGGTGAATGTATGGGCAAGGAAAAATTTGTTAGGTCAAAGCCGCACTTGAATATTGGAACTATTGGCCACGTTGACCATGGGAAGACTACGCTCACATCGGCACTCACCAAGTTTTTAGCAAAAAGTGGTGGGGCAACGGAGCTTAAATATGAAGATATCGATAAAGCCCCGGAAGAAAAAGAGCGTGGCGTCACTATTAATATCGCGCACGTAGAGTACCAGACTGAACTACGCCATTATGCGCATATCGATTGTCCCGGACACGCAGATTACATCAAAAACATGATCACCGGTGCCGCTCAGATGGATGGTGCTATTTTAGTTGTTGCGGCAACCGACGGCCCGATGCCTCAAACTCGTGAACATATTCTTCTTGCCCGTCAGGTAAACGTGCCGGCAATCGTTGTGTACATCAATAAAACCGATCAGATGGACGATAAAGAATTAGTCGATCTGGTCGAAGTGGAGGTACGGGATTTATTGTCTAAATATGAATTCCCCGGCGACGAGATACCTATCGTGAAAGGTTCCGCGTTAAAAGCGCTTGACGATATGGCCTCCGGCAACTATGACAGCGATCATGTGAAATCACTCGGCGAATTACTGAAAGCCGTAGATTCTTATATTCCCGCGCCGAAACGAGAAGTCGATAAACCGTTCATCATGGCAGTTGAAGACGTATTCTCGATTTCCGGCCGCGGTACGGTCGTTACCGGAAGAATTGAAAGAGGCAAGGTCAAGGTAGGCGAAGAAATCCAGTTAGTCGGTATTGCCGAAGAACCGAAAAAGACGGTCGTGACCGGGGTAGAAATGTTTCGTAAACTTCTTGATGAAGGCCAGGCCGGCGACAACGTAGGGTTACTTCTGCGTGGTATTGAAAAAGACGATGTGGAAAGAGGAATGGTTGCTTGTCATCCCGGAACGATCACTCCTCATAAAAAATTCAAAGCTCAGATCTACGCTTTGAAAAAAGAAGAAGGCGGAAGACATACGCCGTTTTTCGGCGGATACCGTCCGCAATTCTATTTTCGTACCACAGATGTAACTGGTACCATGAAACTGCCTCAGGGAGTAGAGATGGTAATGCCGGGGGATAACGTGACTGTAGATGTCGAACTTATCCAGCCGGTCGCAATTGAAAAAGAATTAAGATTTGCTATTCGTGAAGGCGGAAGGACAGTCGGAGCCGGCGTGGTTACCGAAATCACCGAATAATCTGCTTCAAGAATCGTAGAGAGAAGGAATAGGTTCATGCTCAAACTAAGAATACGACTGAAAGCATTTGATCACAGACTTCTAGACCAATCAACGAGTGAGATCGTGGATGTGGCTTTAAGAACCGGAGCTAAAGTGAATGGCCCTATTCCTTTGCCTACAAAAAAGAAGATCTATACCGTCAACCGTTCGACGAACATAGATAAAAAATCGCGAGAGCAATTTATGATGGCTGTTCATAAACGGATCATTGACCTGGACAGTCCTACCCCTAAGACGATAGATGCATTACGTAAGTTAAATCTACCGAGCGGGGTGAATGTAGAGATAAAACAGGAAGTTTAAAAAAGCGTTTTGCGTGATCAAAGCGATGAAACGTAGGGTGAGGGGGTTTTACACGCCTCACGCATATAATAATATAGGTATATTGAGATGATAAAAGAACTGTATGGAAAAAAGTTAGGGATGACCCAGATCTTTACCGAAGAAGGGGATCTGGTCGGAGTTACCATCCTTGAGATCGAACCAGCATGTGTACTTGAGAAAGTGACCTATCCCACAAAG
The DNA here is from genome assembly GCA_016935525.1 of Candidatus Omnitrophota bacterium. Lineage (GTDB taxonomy): Bacteria > Omnitrophota > Gorgyraeia > Duberdicusellales > 4484-171 > JAFGQU01. Next base: position 75,447 of record JAFGQU010000022.1, on the reverse strand, counting down.
GAAAAGGTCCGGATCGGGTGTTTTAAAGTGCCGGAAAAAAAGGTGAAGAAGATAAAAAAACCGCAACAGGGATATTTCAAAAAACTCGGTACCTCCTTTTACCGGTTATTACGTGAAGTCGATTTCGACCCGAACGCTGAAATCGCGCCGCTTCAGGAGATCGGAATTGACATTTTTCAGGAATCGGAAATAGTCGATGTCCAGGGTAAAATGAAAGGCCGGGGGTTTCAGGGCGGTGTCCGCCGCCATGGCTGGCGGGGCCAACCGCGGACTCATGGCCACACCATGCATCGCCGGCTGGGATCAGCCGGGGCAAATACTTTTCCCGGCCGGATCATCAAAGGCCTTAAGATGCCGGGACACATGGGTGATGTCTATCGTACCGTAAGGAAGGTAGAGATAGTGAAAGTAGATACAGAAAATAACCTTTTGTTCATTAAAGGCGCTGTTCCGGGAAGTATCGGCGGTGTCGTATCGGTGCGTAAACGATGAAGACGAAAGAATTAGAAATTTATAATCAAAAAGGTAAAAAGATCTCAAAGTATTCGCTTGATTCTAAAGTGTTTGACGGGAAAGTGAATCATGACCTTTTGAACCAGGCGGTGGTCAGTCATCTGGCAAATAAACGGACCGGATGCGCGAAAACCAAAAGACGCGGTGAAGTATCCGGCGGCGGGATCAAACCGTGGCGTCAAAAAGGAACGGGGAGGGCCCGGGTCGGGTCGATCCGTTCTCCATTATGGCGCGGGGGCGGGATAACCTTTGGCCCTCAACCGCACAAATATACTAAAAAGTTCCCGCAACGGATGAAGACGATGGCGCTGAAAAGCGCTTTGAATTCTAAATTGAACGACGAACAATTGATGGTCATAGACCAGATAGTCCTGGATAGTAAAAAGACCAAAGGGTTTTTCGAGATATTGCGTAATCTAAAGGTCGAAAAGACTAAGGTGAAATTTATCATCGATACTCCTACGGATAACCTGGCGTTCGCTTCGCGTAATATCGCGAACCTTACCGTTTCGCGGGTAAATGATCTGTCGACGTACATGGCTCTCAATTGCGAGAAGATCGTATTTACTAAAGAAAGCCTTTTGAAGATCGAAGAAAAAATAAAGAAGTGGCTGAAATGAGCGAGTTTTATTCGATAATACAATCTCCGTATATCACCGAAAAAGCGACGATGGCCGGACAGAACCGGCAATATACGTTCAGGGTTTCCGGTGATGCCAATAAGATCGAAATAAAAAAGGCTGTCGAAAAAATATATAAAGTAAAAGTAACGAGAGTGAACGTACTTAATAAAAAAGGTAAACTGAAAAGGTTACGTTGGGGACAGGAAGGAAAGACTGCTTCCTGGAAAAAAGCGGTCGTCACTTTGCGTGAAGGCCAAGAAATAAAGTTTGTATAACGAGGTAACGTATGGGACTTAAGAAATTTAGACCGATCACGCCGACGATGAGATACAAGGTCATTACTGATTTTGCCGAGATCACTAAAAGTAAACCGGAAAAATCTCTGACCAGCCATGTGAAAAGAACCGGCGGGAGAAATACCGACGGAAGAGTCACGATGCGCCATCGCGGCGGCGGGCATAAACGCCGTTATCGAAATATTGATTTTAAACGGGATAAATTCGATACCTCAGGAAACGTTATTGCGATCGAGTATGATCCCAACCGCAGCGCCCGGATAGCCCTGGTGGAATATTCCGATAAAGAACGCCGGTATATTATTCATCCTCACGGGTTACACGTAGGAGACCAGGTGATGAGCGCCTCCGATAGCCAGATAGACATTAAACCGGGTAACTGTATGAAACTCGAACATATGCCTTTGGGTACTGAAATCCATAATCTTGAGTTAGAGCCCGGGCGAGGCGCCAAATTGATCCGTAGTGCCGGGTCGAGCGCCCAGCTTATGGCTAAAGAACGCGGGTTTGCTCAGATCAGGATGCCTTCGGGAGAGATCCGGTTAATAAAGCTATCCTGCCGGGCAACAGTAGGACAGGTAGGAAATATAGAACATGCCGCGTGTGTTCACGGAAAAGCCGGCCGGGTACGATGGTTAGGACGTCGTCCGAAAGTACGCGGAGTCGCGATGAACCCCGTAGATCATCCTCATGGCGGAGGCGAAGGAAAAGCCGGCCAGGGGAACCCTCATCCGGTCACTCCCTGGGGAAAACCGACTAAAGGCGGTAAGACAAGAAAACCTCATCGTATAAGTGATAAATACATTATAAAAAGAAGAAAAACGAAAGGATCGAAATGAGCAGGTCATTAAAGAAAGGTCCTTACGTATATCCTAAGTTACAGAAAAAAGTCGAAAAAGCGCGGACTTCCGGAGATAGAAAACCGATTAAAACCTGGGCTCGAGCCAGTATGATCACTCCCGAATTTGTCGGATTGACTTTTGCCGTTCATGACGGAAGGAAACACGTCCCGGTGTATGTGACTGAAGGGATGGTCGGACATAGATTAGGAGAATTTGTCCCTACCCGGACATTCCGTCAACATGGCGGTATTAAAGCAAAGAAAGCAATAGCGAAAAAATAATAATTACGACGTGTTGCGCAGCACGCGTGTCACGTTACAGGATGCATGATGGTAGCAAAAGCTCTCACAAAATATTTAAGAATATCGCCGCAGAAGTTAAGACAGGTGATCGATCTGGTAAAACGCCGCACACTTCCTGAGGCACAGGCTATTTTGCACTCTTTAAATAAAAAAGGGGCGAAATTCGTCAATAAGACGCTCTCATCGGCGGTCGCCAACGCCAAACAAAAAGGGTATGACGAAGCTCAATTGAAACTGCTCACCTTACGGGTAAATGATGGGCCGATGATCACTCGTTATCGCGCGGCAAGTTTCGGCCGGGCAACCATGATCCGCCGCCGGACTTCGCACCTTCTGGTGGAGCTGGGGTCGGCGGAAATATTGGGACAAAAAACAAAACAGAAACCTAAAAAAACAACGGTTAAAAAGAAAAAAACAAAGTAGGAGAAGTATGGGGCAAAAAGTTCATCCCTTTGTAGTACGGATCGGATTCGGAAAAGATTGGCAGTCAAAATGGTTTACGAGTAATAAACGGGAATATGCCGACTTTTTAGAAGAAGACATAAAGATCCGGGAATTGATCAAAAGGAATTATTCGTTCGGGTCGATCGACAGTATTATTATTGAACGGGTATCTCCTACGCTTATCCGGGCCCGGATAAAGACTTCTCGTCCCGGTGTAATCATCGGCCGGCGGGGCCAGGATATAGAACGGGTAAAAGAAGAAATCGGTAGATTAACTAAAAAAGAGATTATGATCGATGTCGAAGAGGTTATGGAACCGGGGACATCGGCTCAGTTGGTGGCAGAAAATATCGCTTTTCAGCTTATTCGCCGGGTGGGATTTCGCCGGGCAATGAAAAAGACTCTTCAACAGGCGATCAATCTGGGTTGTGAAGGAATAAAGATGAGCGTATCCGGCCGGCTCGACGGCCATGAAATCGCCCGTACCGAAAGATATAAATACGGTAAAGTGCCCCTGCAGACTTTTCGTGCGGATATTGATTATGGATTTGCCGTGGCCCGTACCACATATGGTACGATCGGGGTAAAAGTGTGGGTATATAAAGGAATAAAAAATCTTGGGCATTATCTTATTCCTGAGTCACCCCAGGAAACCAATAGTCCGGGGAAGTCTTCGTAAGGATTAAACCATGTTACTACCTAAAAGAGTAAAATATCGTAAACCACAGCGAGGCAGAAGAAAAGGCCTTGCTGTAGCCGGATCTTCGGTTTCTTTCGGTGAGTACGGTATAAAAGCCCTGACCTGCGGGTATCTTTCCAATACGCAGATCGAAACTGCGCGGGTGATCATCACCAGACGGTTGCGCCGGGGCGGAAAACTCTGGATCCGTATTTTTCCCGATAAAGCGATCACCAAACATCCTACCGAATCAAGGATGGGGAAAGGGAAAGGCGAAGTAGATAAATGGGTCGCGCTGATAAGACGGGGAGTCGTCCTTTTTGAATTAGGCGGGGTTCCGGAGGAATATGCCCGGGAAACCTTTAAAAATATTGCGTATAAATTCCCTTTTAAAACCCGGTTTGTAACCAGGCGTTGACACTCATGAAGATAAAAGATTTACGTCAATTATCAATTCAGGAACTGACTACTAAACTTGAAGAGACCCGTAAGCGCCTTATGGAGCTTGGGTTCCAGAAAAAGATCGCTCATGTGGAAAAACCGCATCTTTTTGTGCAACTCAGGAAAGATGCCGCCCGTATTTTAACTCTATTGAAGGAGAAGAAAAATGAAGGAAGTTAAGACAAAAAGACGAATCATGGAAGGCGTGGTCATTTCCGATAAAATGCAGAAAACCATTGTAGTCGAGATCGAACAACGCATGGCTCATCCGATGTACCAGAAACAGGTGAAATATACCAAGAAATATAAAGTGCATGATCCCGAAAGTATCGCCAAAGTCGGTGATAAAGTACGGATCATCGAATCACGCCCTTATTCTAAAGAAAAACGGTTTCTTTTATTGGAGAAGATCCAATGATCTATTTACGGACAAAACTGGATGTTGCCGATAATAGCGGAGCAAAAATGGTTTCCTGTATCGGCGTTATCGGTAAGAAAAACAAGAAATGCGCCAATATTGGCGATGTGATCACTGCCAGTGTCAAAATAGCTATTCCCCGGGGCCAGGTCAAAAAAGGGGAAGTAGTCCGGGCCGTAATCGTGCGCACTCATGCTCCTATCAAGAGGAAAAACGGCATGGCGATCACGTTCGATAAAAATGCGTGCGTGATCATCGATAAACAAGGAAATCCCCGCGCAACAAGAGTATTCGGTCCGATTGCCCGGGAATTACGGGATAAATTTACAAAAATTCTCTCATTGGCGCCAGAGGTAATATAATCATGAGTTTACACTTAAAAAAAGGCGATAAAATAATGGTTCTTGCCGGAAAAGATAAAAATAAAACCGGGAAGATCCTGAGAATGAACTATAAGAAAAACACGGTATTGGTGGAAGGGGTCAACCTGGTGAAAAAACATATGCGCCGCCGGTCAGAAGCTGATCCGGGAGGGATCAAAGAGATCCCGATACCGATACAGGTCTCTAATATCGCGCTGTTATGCTCCCATTGTAACCGAGGGGTACGGTTTCATACAAAACTACTCGATAAAAAAGGAAAAGTGAGGGTCTGTTCGCGATGCCAGAAGGAAATCTAAAAGAAAAATATGTTCCGCGTCTGAAGCAGATCTATCGTGATACGATAGTCGGTCAGATGAAGGAAAAATTCGGTTATGCCAATCCTATGCAGATTCCCCGATTGAAAAAGATCGTGATCAACATGGGGATCGGCCAGGCGACCAGTGACGCAAAACTGGTAGAAAAAGCTGCCGCCGATCTTACGAAAATCGCCGGGCAAAAAGTGAAAATCACCCGGGCAAAAAAACCGATTTCAAATTTTAAGCTACGTAAAGGTCTTGCAATCGGATGTTGCGTGACCTTACGGGGATTACGTATGTATGATTTCCTTGACCGGCTGATCGTGTCGGCCATCCCCCGTATTCGTGACTTCCGTGGTTTTTCTTCTCACGGTTTTGACCATCAGGGGAATTACAATTTCGGAATAACCGAACAGTCGATCTTTCCCGAAATAGACATCGATAGGATCGAACGGACTCAAGGGATGAATATCACGATATGCACCACGGCCGAAACCGACGAGGAAGCTTGTGAATTGTTACGATATTTTGGGTTCCCATTTAAGAAATAAGAGGTGTTATGTCGACAAAAGCAATGAAAGAAAAATGGAAGCGTGACCAGAAGGCACCGAAGTTTTCTACCCGCAGAAAAAATCGTTGTCGCCGTTGCGGCCGGCCGCGCGGATATATCCGGGATTTTGAACTTTGCCGGATCTGTTTTAGACAGCTTGCCTGGCAGGGATTGGTTCCTGGAGTAAAAAAAGCAAGCTGGTAATTAAAGACGAGAGGATATTATGAGCAGAACAGATATGATCGCCGATGGATTTACAATGATACGTAATGCTATCCGTGCCCGTAAAGAAGACGTAGCCGTTCCTCATTCCCGGATGCTGTTACGGGTCCTGGAGATACTGAAAGAAAAGAAATTTATAGAGAATTTTAAAGAATTGGATACGCCCGAACACAAACAGATAAAAGTGTATTTACGTTATGAAGGCAAGAAAAACGCGATCCATAGCCTGCAACGGGTATCTACTCCCGGCCGCAGAGTCTATAATAAGCGGAAAGCTATGGCCAGAGTGTTAAGCGGATACGGGGTAGCTATTATATCGACTTCTCAAGGGGTAGTCACCGACGAAAAAGCCCGTGAATTGGGGGTCGGCGGAGAAGTTATAGGATATGTATGGTAAAAACACAGATGAGCACAGATAAAAAAACACAGATAGCCACAAAGAATATCAGCGATCATCTGTTTTAAATCAGTGATTATCTGTGTAAAGCGAAGCGTATGTCGAGAATAGGAAAAAAACCAGTAACACTACCGGAAAAAGTGAACGCGACCTTAAAGGACAGGACTATCCATTTTGAAGGTCCTAAAGGGAAGCACGATTTTGTGTTACCTAAAGGGATTAACGCAAAAATAGAGGGCGGCCAGGTATGGGTAGAGAGACTATCCGATGAGAAACCGATCAAGAGTCTTCATGGGACCATCCGGGCGTTGCTTAATAATGTAGTTATTGGTATCACTACCGGCTTTAAACGTGAATTAGAGATCATCGGGATGGGATATAAGGCCCAGATGAAAGGCAACACTCTTGCCTTAAGTATCGGCTTCTCTCATCCGGTCGAACTGCCTGTCCCGGAGGGGCTCACGACCAAGGTCGAAGGGCAAACCAGAATCGTCATCGAAGGAAATGACAAACAGCAATTAGGTCAGTTCGCCGCAAAAATACGCAGTCTTTATCCGCCGGAACCGTACAAAGGTAAAGGGATCCGCTATGTCGGTGAAGAAGTCCGTAAAAAATTAGGGAAAGCGATGACCAAATAAGGTGATATGATGAAAAAGAATCCCAGAAAAAGAAGACAATATCGGTTCACGAAAAAGATTAAAGGGTCTGAAAGCCGGCCGCGATTGGTGGTATTTCGCAGTAATAAACATATCTATACCCAGATCGTGAACGACGAAACGCAACGAGTCATTGCCGGACTTTCCAGCCTGAGTAAGCCGTTTAAAGAAAAAAAGGTCAGTTCTTCTACCCAGGCCGGGGCAAAAGAAGTCGGCAAGCTTTTAGCCGCTAAAGCCATTGAATTGGGAATAAAAAATGTATGTTTTGATAAAGGAGGCTATAAATATCACGGTAAAATAAAGGCTATTGCCGAAGGTGCCCGTGAAGGAGGTTTGATTTTTTAATGGAGACCGAAAGACAAGTACACACAGCAGAGCAACCGGCGTTTATTGAAAGAGTTATTTCCATTAACCGGGTCACGAAAGTTACCAAGGGAGGGAAAAACCTTGCATTTTCTGCGCTGGTAGTAGTAGGTGACGGTCGAGATAAAGTAGGCTACGCGATGGGCAAAGCCAATGAAGTAGCCAGTGCTATCAAAAAAGCGATTAAAAAAGCGAGAAGAGAATTAATAGAGGTAAAAAAAGTCGAGGACCGGACGATTCCCCATGAAACCGAAGGGATGTATGGCTCGGTAAGAGTGATGCTTAAACCGGCTTCAAAAGGGACCGGCGTAATCGCCGGCGCGACGGTCCGGGCGATATGTGAATGTGCCGGTATTAATGACATATTGACAAAGATCCTGCGTAAGTCCCGTAACCCGATAAACGTGGTGAAAGCGACCTTCAATGGATTAGACCAGTTAAAGGAAAAAAAAGATGAACCTGTCTCAGATTCGCATAGCTCGTAAAAAGAAAAAAAATAAACGGGTCGGCCGGGGAACCGGATCCGGGCACGGAAAGACTTCAGGACGCGGACATAAAGGATCCGGGCAACGGGTCGGTACCAAATTTTATGTCGGAGCGATAGGAGGGAATGTCCCGTTTTTCAGAAAGATACCTAAACGGGGATTTACTTCCGTAAACCCTATGGAATATCAGATCGTGAACCTGGAATCCGTGAAGAAAAAGATGAAAGATGCCCCCCAGATTAATCCGCAGACGTTAAAAAAAGCCCAACTGATTTCCGATGAAAAAATGCCGGTTAAAATACTTGGCCGGATCAAGGGAGATTTTAAAACTAAAGCTACATTTTCTGCACATCGGTTTTCTAAAAAAGCCGAAGAATTGATCAAAAATGCCGGAGGATCGGTTGAATGTTTGAAACCTTAGAAAATATATTCCGGGTCGAAGAATTACGAAAGAAAATCATTATCACTCTTTCTCTTCTTATCGTATACCGCCTGGGATGTTTTATTCCTACCCCCGGGGTAGACAGCGTGGCTTTAGCTACTTTTTTCGAACAACTACGTAAAATCCAGGGAGAAACCCTTTTAGGTATCGTAAATATGTTTACCGGAGGAGCATTACAGCGATTGAGTATTTTCGCCTTAGGAGTCATGCCTTACATTTCTTCTTCGATCATTATGCAGCTTTTAACCGGTGTGGTCCCGGCCCTGGAAAACCTGGCGCGGGAAGGAAAAGCCGGATACGAAAAGATCAACCAGTATACCCGTTACCTCACGTTAGTCATCTGCCTATTGCAGGGATTTATGCTCGCGTTGTGGTTGGAAAACCCGAATAATTTTCGCGGTATCCTTATTGTTCCCGACCCGGGGCTCATCTTTCGCGTGGTAACGGTATTAACTCTTACCTGCGGTACGGTATTTATCATGTGGTTAGGTGAACAGATCCAGGAACGGGGTATCGGTAATGGGATTTCTTTGATCATTATGACGAGTATTATCTCCCGTATTCCCAGTTCTTTGTATCAATTGTGGGTCCTTTATTCTCCGCTTGATGCGGCAAAACGGCAAATCAGTACCGTGACGGTAGTAAGTCTTATTCTCATCTGGCTTGCGGTAGTAGTAGCGGTCGTGCTGTTTACTCAGGCTCAACGGCGTATTCCGATCCAATACGGGAAACGTATCGTCGGCCGACGGGTCTACGGCGGGCAAAGCACCTATTTACCGATAAAACTCGATATGTCGGGAGTCATCGCCATCATTTTTACGCAAAGCGTTATCCTGTTCCCGGCAACGCTTGCTACTTTTTTCCCGGGTACGAATAAATTCACTATGGTCATTCAGACAATCTTTCGTGAACACGGGCTCTGGTATAACCTTATTTATGTCTCGTTAATCATGTTTTTTATGTATTTTTATACGGCAATCGTCTTTAACCCCGTAGAAATTGCCAATAATCTTAAAAAATACGGAGGATTTATACCGGGGATCAGACCCGGTAAACCTACGGCTGATTATCTGGATTTTGTCGCGACCCGGATCGTATTTATCGGAGCGGTATATATTGCGGTTATTGCTACGTTACCGAATATGGTTATGAAAGTGTTCAATGTTCCTTCTTATGCGATTACTTCATTTTTCGGAGGCACTACCGTGTTGATCATGGTCGGAGTTCTCTTAGACACTATGCGCCAGATCGAAGGACAGATATTAGCTCAAGGGTATGAAGGATTCGGCAAATCAGGAACCAGATTGAGAGGAAGAAAATGAAATTGATATTATTAGGTGCTCCCGGTTCGGGGAAAGGGACCCAAGCAGTCGTCTTAGCCAAAAATTTTAAAATTCGCAAGATATCTTTAGGCGATATTTTACGTGAAGAAGTAAAGAAAGATTCCGAGCTGGGCAGAAAAGTCAAACAGTATATGGAACAGGGTGTACTTGTTCCCGATGAAGTAGTCGGGGCTGTGATCGAAGAGAATATAAAGGATGAAGGGTTTGTCCTTGACGGGTATCCCCGAAATCTTGCTCAGGCAGAAAATCTACAAAAAATATTCGAACGGAAACACATCCAGATAACGGCAGTTGTCTATCTTGACGTGACTACCGAAACGGTTGTAAAACGCCTTTCTGGCCGGAGAATATGCCCGCAATGCGGCGCGAATTTTCACATAACCAATATGCCCCCTAAAGTAGAAGGGGTCTGTGATGCGTGCGGTTCGAAATTGATTCAACGTAAAGATGATAATCCGGAAGTGATCGAGAAACGGATCGAAGTGTTTGAAGCTGAAAGCGCCCCGTTAAAGGATTATTATCAAAAGGAAGACAACCTGCTCGTCGTCGATGCCAATAAAGACGCTCAGGAAGTATTTATGGATATCTCATCTCTTTTAAAAAATGGATAATATTCTCTCTCCTGAAGAGATCAACACAATGCGGATACCGGGCAAAGTCGCCGGCCAGTTTTTAAAACAATTACGCCGGATTATACGGCCGGGTATATCTACAAAAGATATCGAAATCCATTTCGATAAGATGCTCGCGCGTTATCCGGGAATGGACGCGGCATTTAAAGGGTACTGCGATTATCCGGCATCTTTATGCGTATCGATAAACGACGAGATCATCCACGGTATTCCGCGGCCGGAACACATTATCAAAGACGGAGATTTTGTGAGTGTTGATTTAGGTATTAAATATAAAGGATTATTTGTTGATACCGCATACACGTATCCGACCGGGAAGGTTTCGGCGATCGGCCGAAAGTTGCTGAAAGTCGGACATAATTCGCTTGCCCGGGCTTTAAAAAAAGTTCGGATAGGAGCTTATATCGGCGATATCGGTTCTACGATTCAAAATTACGTAGAATCCAACGGTTTCTCGGTCATCCGAAAATTCGTCGGTCATGGAATCGGGAGAGTATTACATTGCCCTCCGGAGGTGCCTAATTTCGGTGTGGAGAATACCGGAGAAATACTCAAAGAGGGTATGGTGATCGCAATCGAGCCGATGGTGACTTCCGGCGGATCTGAAGTCGCGATCCTTGATGACGGATGGACAGTAAAAACACAAGATAACTCTTTAAGCGTGCATTTTGAGCATACGGTCGCGGTGACGCGCCGGGGACCCTGTATTATTACTGCTTAAAACGATGAGTAAAGAAGAGTTAATAGAAGTTGAAGGAGAAATAGTAGAAACGTTGCCGAACGCGATGTTTCGGGTAAAGCTTGAAAATAACCATATAGTGCTTGCCCATGTAAGCGGGAAAATGCGCATGCACTTTATTAAGATCCTACCGGGGGATAAGGTGAAACTGGAATTATCGCCGTATGACCTGACCCGGGGCAGAATAACCTATAGGTATAAATAGAAAACAGGGATTGCCGTAATCTCTTTATAAGGATTGGAAAAATGAAAGTACGTTCGTCAGTAAAAAAAATGTGCGAAAATTGCAGGATTATCCGGCGTAAAGGGATCGTAAGGATAATCTGTAAAAACCCTAAACATAAACAGAAACAAGGCTGAATGAAGTCCAGAGTTATGAAGAGAGAGAAGCGAACGAACATAAATCTGTCGACTGAATTCACCCTTGACGATTTTATGCAAAATTGTCAAGGGTTTAATTCGACCATGCAACTTATGATCATTCCATAAGTTGCGGTCTCATTAAAGGAGGTACTATGCCGAGAATCTTTGGTGTTGATATTCCCAAAAATAAAAAGATCCTGTATTCTTTACAATATCTTTACGGAATCGGTCCGCATTATGCAAAACTCATCCTGGATAATACCAAAATAGATGCGAATAAACGGGCATCCGACTTAAACGAAGAAGAAGTTTCCCGGATCACTACCTATATCCAGGCAAATTATAAAATAGAAGGAGAATTGCGGCGGGATATTTCTCAGAATATCCGCCGGCTCATCGAAATAAGCAGTTACCGGGGCACGCGCCATAAACGGGGATTGCCGGTCCGCGGACAAAGGACTAAATGTAACGCCCGGACCCGAAAAGGGCCTAAAGCTCGTGTCGGTGGGATAAAACGATAAGAGGAGTACATAATGGCTAAAAAGAGAAGAGAGAAAAAAAAGAAGATACATTTAAAGTCCAATATGGGACAGGCCCATATCAATGCGACGTTCAACAATGTGATCATCACTATTACCGATATGGAAGGGAACACCCTGGCCTGGTCATCAGGCGGGTCTATCGGGTTTAAGGGGACAAAAAAATCTACTCCTTACGCCGCCCAGCTTGCCGCATTTAATGTTGCCAGACGGCTTAAAGATGTTGGACTTACCGATGTGGAAGTCTTTGTCAAAGGGCCCGGACCGGGAAGAGAAGCAGCTATCCGTTCATTACAGAGTGCGGGTTTAAATGTGCGGCGAGTAAAGGATGTGACGCCCGTACCCCATAACGGTTGCCGGCCGAGAAAAAAACGGCGAGTATAAAGAATGTATTGTTTTTACGCGTTACGCGTGTCGCGTTACGCGTTACTTGAAAGAATTAACCAATAAATGTGAGGTAAAAAGAATGGGACGATATTTAGAAGCAAAATGCAAGTTATGCCGCCGGGAAGGGATGAAACTGTTTTTAAAAGGGCCCAAATGCATTGCCGAAAAATGTCCTTTTACTAAACGCCCCTATGCTCCCGGATTTCACGGAAAAGGTACCGGCAGGCAAAAGAAAGCATCTTATTATTCTCAACAGTTACGGGAAAAACAGAAAGTAAAGAGAATGTATGGGATGCTAGAAAAGCAGTTCCGGATATACTATACTATCGCCACCAGAACAAAAGGTGCTACCGGACGTAAACTTATCGAATTGCTTGAACGGCGCCTGGATAATGTCATTTTCCGCGCGCTGTTTGCTCTTTCGCGTACCGAAGCTCGGCAAATGGTAAAACATGGATTTGTGTTTGTAAACGGTCGGCGGGTAGATATTCCGTCATATCATGTCAAAACAAACGATGAGATCTTCTTCAAAGCGTCGGAAAGTTATGCGAAATTGATAAAATTAAATATAGATGTAAACGCAAAAAGTCGCAGCACGCCTACCTGGCTTGATGTCGACAAAGAAAATCTGAAACTGAAAGTTTCCCGATTACCGGAAAAAGAAGATTTGATCTTACCGGTGAATGAACAATTAATAGTTGAATTATATTCGAAATAACGCCTAAAGTACATAAGGAGGTCATATGGGCATTACATGGCGCGATTTTCAATTTCCCAAGCGTATCATCATCGAAGAAGAATCATATACACCCTTCTACGGAAAATTTATCGCTGAACCGTTAGAACGAGGGTATGGAGTTACGCTGGGAAATTCATTAAGACGGGCATTGCTTTCGTCAATTGAGGGTGCGGCAGTGACTTCTATTAAAGTAGAAGGGGCATCGCATGAATTCTCTACGATACCCGGCGTCAAAGAAGACTTTCCCGAACTTATCCTCAATATTAAAAATATTGTGTTGCGTTCCTATTCGAAATCACCCCGTAAGATCACCTTAAAAATAACTGGAGAAAAGAATGTTACGGCTGGAGATATTACCACCGATGAAAGCATCGAAGTGGTAAATCCCGATCTGCATGTCGCCGAATTGACTTCAAAGAATTCAAAGATAGACATTGAGATGGAAGTAGGCAAGGGGCGCGGATTTGTTCCGGCGGATATGAATAAGCAGGAAGATATGCCTATCGGGGTGATTCCTATCGATTCTATCTTTACCCCGGTAAAAAAAGTCAATTTTAAAGTAGAGAACGCCCGAGTCGGTAAACGGACCGATTACGACAAACTTATCCTGGAAATAACCACTAACGGCAGTATCGAACCCAAAGAGGCGTTGATCTATGCTTCGAAAGTGTTCAGTAAGCATCTGGAACTTTTCTTTACTTTGGGTGAGATACCGGAAGAAGAGATCGAAGAACTCACTCCGGAGGAGATCGCGTTCTATGAGAAACTTAAGATCCCTATTTCCGAATTGGAATTATCGGTAAGAAGCGCCAACTGTCTGAGAGAGGCCAACATCAAGAGTCTTTCCGAACTGGTATCCAAGGCTGAAGCGGAAATGCTCGCCTATAGGAATTTCGGGAAGAAATCTTTAAACGAGATCACTAACTTATTGAAAACCATGGGGTTATCGTTAGGGACAAAAATAGACCCCAAAAAACTTGAAATGGTATGAGGCATCGTAAAAAGAACGAAAAATTTTCCCGTTCCCGGGCTCAACGTAAAGCGCTCATAAGAAGTCTATTGCGTTCGCTGGTGATCTACGAGTCTATCAAGACCACCAGAGCTAAAGCAAAAGGATTACGCGCCTGGGCCGATAAACTCATCGGATTGGGTAAAGATAATACTCTGCATACCCGCCGTCAGGCCTATCAGCTTCTTAACGATCATCGTTTGGTGAAAAAGGTTTTTGATGTGATCGCTCCGAGATTCAGCGAAATCGCCGGGGGATATACCCGGATCATCCCGTTGGCTACCCGGCCCGGTGACGGCGCATCGCTGGCTTTGATCGAATTCACCAAAAGAGAGAAAAAAGAAGAGAAAAAGGCTAAAAAGAAGACCCAAAAAGAAACCGAAGAGAAAAAAGAAAAAGCGACATCTCCCGAATCAAAAGAAAAACAGCCTAAAGGAGGACTCATTCACGGAGTAAAGGAGATGTTCAAGAAAAAATCTTCGGATAGAAAATGAAGCTCCACGGGCTATTCCGGACATTCCGGGATCTCGCTGAATAAAAACAATAAGGTGCGGGAAAGCCCGTAGGTTCTCTTTATGATTCCGCAGGAGCGGAATCCCGACCAGAGTTTCTATCTCCGGCTTAAAAGCCGGAGTTTTATCGCGTCGGGATAACCAAACCGTTATTTTTCCTAATGGAGATTCTAAATCAGTTTAATTCTCATGTTACGGCTCTTTCTAAGTCGCCTACGCTTAAGATCACCGCTTTGGCGAAAAAGCTAAAAAAAGAAGGTAAAGATATCATCAACTTTGCCGCCGGTGAGCCTGATTTCGATACGCCGGATTTCATAAAACAAGCGGCAAAAGACGCACTTGACCAAGGATTTACGAAATATACGCCCTCTTCCGGCGCTCCCGAGCTTAAAGCCGGTATTGTCGAAAAACTTCAAAACGAAAATTCTCTTGGTTATACTCCGGAAAACATCCTGGTGACTACCGGAGCTAAATTTTCTGTGTTCCTGGGTATTTTTGCTTTGATCGAGAAAGATTCAGAGATCATCCTTCCCGAACCCTACTGGGTAAGTTACCCGGAGATGGCAAAGATTGCCGGTGCGAAAGTCCGTACTCTTCCCACACATAGAGAAAACGGATTTAAGATCGATCCGAAGAAGCTTGCGGCGGCGATCACCGCCCGATCAAAACTGATCATTTTAAATTATCCTTCCAACCCCACCGGCGTGACGTATACCGAATCTGAACTTAAAGCCCTCTGGGATGTCATTAAAGATAGTAATCTTTGGGTATTAAGCGACGAGATCTACGAACATATACTTTTCGATAAAAGAACCCATACGAGTTTTGCGGCTCTTAATAAGGAAGCGTATAACCGGACAATCACGGTGAACGGATTTTCCAAATGTTTTTCTATGACCGGCTGGCGACTGGGTTATATCGCCGCTCCGGTCAAATTTGTTCAGGAAGCGTCAAAAATGATCGACCATACTACCAGCGGGGCAAATTCTATCGCTCAAAAAGCAGCATGTGTCGCGTTGGCTAAAGGACAGGAGTGGACCGGGCACATCAAAAAGATTTTTCAGGAAAGGCGGGACCTGTTATTTGAGAGCTTGAGCGGACACCCGTCGCTTTCACCGTTAAAGCCCCAGGGGACTTTTTATCTTTTCTGCGATATTTCCCAAAGCGGCCTTTCGGCTTATGATTTTGCTTCCCGGCTTCTTGATACACACTCCGTTGCCGTTATTCCTTCGGAAGGATTCGGTATTGAAGGGTATATCCGTATCAGTTTTGCGACGAGTACTGAACAGATCAAAGAAGGCGCCCGTCGCATAAAAGAATTCATGGACAATCTATAATGAGCCAGACAATCGCCGAAAAAGTTTTTTCTCGTCATGCCGGTAAATCTTTACGAGCGGGAGAAGTCGGGGTGTGCCGGGTTGATTTTTGTTTTTCTCAGGACGGAACGACTTCATTGGTCTTAGACAGCATCGCTACGTTCAAAAAACCTCTTAAAGATCCTAAGAAATACGCGATATTCATCGATCATAGCGCTCCAGCTCCTAATGTAGGCGTAGCCAGGATCCATTCGCGTATGAGGGACTTCTCTCAAAAAACAAAAACCCGCCTGTTTGATGTGAATTGCGGGATCTCGCATCAGTTGGTGATCGAAGAAGGGTTCGCCATACCCGGGGCCCTTATCCTGGGTGCGGATTCGCATACATCGACCTGCGGGACTCTGGGGGCGATCGGAATGGGAGTCGGGTCGACCGACCTTGCGGTAACCCTTACTACCGGTAAAAACTGGTTCAAAGTGCCCGAGACTTACAAGATCATCGTACACGGCAAGTTGCCTAAAGGAGTCTACAGTAAGGATATCATCCTGCACATAATCCATACCCTTACGGCAAACGAGGCTACGTATAAAGCGATTGAATTTACCGGAGGGGTGATTGATACCCTTTCCATCGACGCGCGTTGCACCATCACAAACATGACGATTGAATTCGGCGCAAAATGCGGCACTACCCCAGTCGATAAGAAGGTCCTCCAGTTTTTGAAAAAAATAAAAGACCGTACATATATCCCGGTATACCCGGATAAAGATTGTCACTATGAAAAAGTGATCGAATGTAATGTATCGAAATTGACTCCTTATATCGCAAAACCTCATACGGTCGATAACGGAGCGCCGATAGAAGAGCTGGTTGACACTAAAATCGATCAGGCGTATATTGGAACCTGTACCAACGGCAGGTTAGAAGATCTTGAAATCGCAGCGAAAATACTTTCCGGACGAAAAGTGCATCCGCGAATAAAACTGTTAATCGCTCCGGCTTCGGGAAAGATTTATCTCGCTGCGCTTAAAAAAGGTCTCATAAAAACCCTGATCGATGCCGGTGCGGTTATCCTTCCTGCCGGATGCGGGCCGTGTGTAGGGACCCATCTGGGGGTGCCGGCAGACGGAGAAGTAGTGTTATCGACGGCTAACCGTAATTTTAAAGGAAGAATGGGTAACCCTCATAGTTTTATTTATCTTGCATCTCCGGCTGCTGTCGCGGCATCAAGCCTTACCGGAAAAATAACCGATCCGAGAAAATATATAAAATAAGAGAGGAAAGTTACTATGGTAACGATCAATGAACTACTGAAGCTCACTATGGATAAAAAAGCCAGTGACCTTCATATCACTGTCAACCAACCTCCGATCTTGCGCATTGACGGCCGCCTGTACACGATGACGATGGACTCACTCTCCGGCGATGAGACTAAATCACTCATCTACAGTATATTGACTGACGATCAAAAAGCTATTTTTGAACGCGACAAAGAACTTGATTTTTCGTTTACTATGTCCGGACTTGACCGGTTCCGGGTTAATGTCCACTATCAAAGGACCAGTGTAGAGGCGGCATTTAGACGGATTCCAAAGGTGATTCCCGGCATGGATCAATTAGACCTACCGCCGATTGCTTACGAGTTACTTCAACGCCGTAACGGCCTTATTCTTCTCACCGGGCCGACCGGAACTGGAAAAAGCACTACCATGGCGGCAATGATCGATGTGATCAACTCCGAACGACAGGAAATGATCGTATGTATAGAAGACCCTATAGAATTCTATCATGAGAACCGTAAGAGTATCATAAAACAACGAGAAGTGTACGCCGATACCCATTCGTTCCCGGAAGCTTTAAAACGTTGTTTACGCCAGGATCCCGATGTGATCGTGGTAGGGGAAATGCGCGATCTGGAAACGATTGCAACGACGATCACGGCGGCCGAAACCGGCCATCTGGTACTGGGGACAATACATACTTCCGATGCTCCGCAGACCGTACAACGGATCATCGACGTATTCCCTCCGCATCAACAAAAACAGGTACGCGTACAACTTGCCGATTGTCTGCAAGGGGTAATCTCGCAAAACCTTTTACCGCGGGCTGACGGGCAGGGAAGAAGACTTGCGACAGAAGTGATGATTTCCACCCCCGGTATCAGAAATTTGATCCGTGAAGGAGAGATCGCGCAGATTCCTTCATTGATGCAGATGGGCGCTCAATACGGAATGCACACTATGGACCATTGTCTTAAAGAACTGGTACAGACCGGAGTAATCACAATGGAAACTGCGATGACCAGAGTCCGTAACCCTCTGGATTTCAAAAACTTATGAAATTTGACGGCATAACCTTTCGTTTTGGCGACGACATCAATACCGATTTTATCATTTCAGGGCGCTACAAATTTAAAATCAGCGATATGAAGGAATTATCACAATATCTCTTTGAAGATATCCGGCCGGGGTTTTCAAAAGAGATCACTCCCGGAAAATCGATCGTCATTGCCGGAAATAATTTCGGGTTAGGTTCTTCCCGGGAACAGGCGCCCTGGGTGATCAAAGAAGCGGGAATTGCCTGTGTAGTAGCAAAAAGTTTTGCCCGGATATTTTATCGTAATGCCTTTAATATCGGCCTGCCGCTGATTGAAGCCGATACCGAAGGGATCGCAGAAAAAGATGAACTGACGGTTGATTGCGACCGGGGAGTTATTTACAACCATACAAAAAATAAAGAGAGTGTATTTGTCAAATTTGATTCATTCCGTAAAGAATTGGTGAATCAGGGGGGGATCATCCCTTATTTAAAAAAATACGGTGATTTTAAATTGTAAGATAGCAGCGGAATCCCACGGATCAAAACGCGCCACCGCCTGCGCCCTGACTGTACTCAGGCAGGGCGGGCAGGGATTCACGCGGGAAAGGATGCAATGTCGCACAAAGTGACTCTTATCCCAGGTGACGGGATCGGGCCGGAAGTGACTCTGGCCACACGGCGTTGTATCGATGCGACCGGAGTAACTATCGAATGGCAAGAAGCGTTGGCCGGGCAACCGGCATTGGAAGCAAGCGGAGAGCTCCTGCCTAAAGCAACTCTCGATTCGATAAAAAAAAATAAAGTAGCCATTAAAGGGCCGATCATTACTCCGATAGGAAGCGGTTTCCGTTCGGTAAATGTAGCCTTGCGACATGCGTTAGATCTGTCCGTATGCCTGCGGCCGGCAAAGACCATAGCCGGAGTAGCCGCGCCTCATAAAAACGTCGATATTATCGTACTGAGGGAAAATTCCGAAGATCTTTATGCCGGCATAGAGTTCTTTCAGGGTGAGGAAGTGACCGATAAGCTTATATCGCAGATCTCAGCCGCAAGCGGGCAGGAGATACGAAAAGACAGTGCCATCTCGATTAAACCGATATCGATAAGCGCAACTCGCCATATCAGCCGGTTTGCCTTTGAATTGGCCCGTAAAGAAAGCCGCAAAAAGGTTACCTGTGTACATAAAGCGAACATCATGAAAGCGACCGACGGATTATGGCTGCATACATTTAAAGAAGTCGCCAAAGAATATCCCGATATTGAAGCCGGCGATATCATTGTCGATAATCTATGCATGCAATTGGTGACCCGTCCGCAAAATTTTGATATTCTGGTATTACAAAATCTCTACGGCGACATTATTTCCGATCTATGCGCAGGATTGGTAGGGGGGTTAGGGGTCGCCCCGGGCGCGAATATCGGAGATGAATATGCGGTGTTCGAACCGGTCCACGGCTCGGCTCCGAAATATACCGGAAAAAACAAGGTGAATCCGACCGCAACGATCCTTTCGGGGGTGTTGATGTTAAAACATCTGGGATATACACGTGAAGCCTGCTGCCTCGAAAAAGCGGTCGAAGAGGTTATTGCCGAAGGGAAAGCGGTAACCTATGATCTAAAAGCCGACCGTGACGATCCGGCCGCAGTCGGGACGTCTCAGATGGCCGATGCAATAATCAAGAAAATAAAGTCTCATTGAAATATGCTTCGCGAAATATACTCACATACGTTCGTGAAATATGTTCCGCTTCACGGAACGAAATACAATTGCATTTCCATCGTATTTCTATGTATTTCTATCGTATTTCAATATAACGATTATGATCAATAAAATCTCTATTATCGGAGCCGGCTCGGTAGGAAGCGCACTTGCCTTCCATCTTTTAAATAAACTAGACCTTAAAGACCTTGTCCTGGTGGATGTTCTCCCGGGACTCGCCTGCGGGATCGCTTATGACCTTGAAGATACCCGGCAATTTATAGGGTTCCGGACGCAGATCACCGGAAGCCACCGGATTTCCGATATCGCCGGATCGGATATCGTAGTCATTACTGCCGGTAAACCGAGACAGGAAGGAATGACCCGTAGTGATCTTTTAAAGATCAATCGTACTATTGTCGAAGGAATCGCTGTTGAGATAAAAAAGAACGCGCCGGAATCCGTAGTCGTCATCGTGACCAATCCTCTTGACCTTCTGGTATATTTCGTGCAAAAAAGGTTAGGGTTCGACCGTACCCGGGTGATCGGTATGGGAGCCGGCCTTGACTCGGCACGTCTGACCAACCTGATCTACCAGAAGACCACGGTCGATCCGGCTTCGATCCACTCGCTGGTAATCGGCCCGCATAGTAAAGATATGCTTCCACTTCTGGAGTATTCAAAATACAACAACCTTCCGATAACCGATTTTCTTACTCCCTCAGAACAGGAAGAAGTCTCGTCCCGCGTAACACTGCGCGGAAAAGAAATAGTGGACCAATTGAAAAGCCGCAGCGCCTATTTTGCGCCGTCTTTAGCCTGCGCTGACCTTGTCGCATCGATCGCTCTTGATACCCACAGCCTGATTCCGGTTTCGGTCTGTCTTGACGGAGAATACGGAGTCTCGGATATTGCTATGGGAGTTCCTTGTATCATTTCAAAGGACGGAATAGAAAAGATCATTGAGATCCCTCTTGATGCCCGGATAAAGAAAACGGTCGACGACTATAACCTTTCGTTCAGACAATGTACGATATCGTAATAATCGGAGCCGGAGCCGCAGGGATCGAAGCCGCCCGGCAGGCATTGAAAAAGAAAAAAAAGACCGTCCTGATCGATGTAGATCCCGCTCTATACGGCGGGACCTGCCTTAACCGGGGTTGCATCCCCGCCAAACTGTATCTTCACCACGGGGGATACGAAAAAAATCCCGCCCGGCTTTATGAGGAAAAAGAAAAACTGGTCGGATCCATTAAAAAAAAGTCGCTCCAATTCCTTCACACCCAAGGGCTGGAATTTTTATGGGGCTCGGCCCGGTTTATAAATGACCGGGAGATCGCCGTCGGAGAAAAAAGGATCCAATCTCAATATTATATTATCGCGACCGGTTCTCATCCCAGAGATTTTCTGGGAGTAGACAATAAAAAGATATTCTTTGCCGAAACTCTTTTTTCGTTTAAAACCCTGCCCGGAAAATTCCTTATTGTCGGCGGAGGAGCTATCGGCGTGGAATTCGCCTCGCTCTTACATACTCTTTCCCGGAAGGTGACCGTCATAGAAAAAGAACCACGGATCCTTTTAGGATTTGACAGTTCAATCGTTCAAAGGTTAAAAACGTACATGTCCCGCGAAGGCATCGATATTCATACCGGGGCCGATGCCGCTCAATATGATTTCAACGAATATGATATGGTCCTGCTTGCCGCAGGCAGAGTGCCGCATACTCAGGGGCTTAACCTGGATGCTATCGGGATACAACGTGATCAGTCGCAAAGGGTCCTTACTAATGAATTCTGTCAGACAAACCTGCCGCATATTTACGCCTGCGGCGATGTGACCGCAGAAAAGATGTATGCCTATATCGGAGAATATCAGGGCCGTATCTGCGTAGAAAATATTGCCGGAAACAGCCAGAAATACAGTGTTATGGGTATTCCGGAAGGTGTTTTTACTATTCCTCAACTGGCCCAGGTAGGAATCCAAGAGGAGCAGTTAGAACAGGAAAGAACAGCGTACCGCGCTCTTAAAACCCATTTTCGCCCATTTTCGTCATCATCGGTATACCATGACGATGGAGGTTACCTTAAAATCCTTATAGATGAAAAAGGAGCCCTCTTGGGAGCCACGCTTCTTTCCCGGGGGGCCTGTGAGCTTATCAGTATTTTTGCCTATGCGATACGCAACCGAATGTCCATCGATAGCTTAAAAAAGAGCGTTTTTATGCATCCTACCATCGCCGAGATCATAACCAAACTTACCCTCGAGTCGGAATAACCGGAAGCCGTTTAGCCGTTATCCAGTAAGGAAAATATACCCCAAAAATTATTTTATGGTATAATAAATTTCATTATTATACCGGGTTCTACCTGATCGATGAAGCAACTTAAGGAGGAGCAATGAGTAAAATATTGATTGTCGATGACGAAGTCGAAGTAGTTGAATTTTTTAAGAATTTTTTGAAACGTAAAGGATTTAAAGCGTTCACCGCCACGGAGGCCCAATCGGCACTGGAGATATTCGATGCCGAGAACCCTCAGTTAGTATTGTTGGATGTAAAAATGCCCGGGGAAGACGGTTTCTATATCTTAGAACATATCCGCAACTCCTCCCACGATACAAAAGTCATCATGATTACCGCCAAAGACGATAAAGAATCGATTGTACGGGCAAAAAAATTCGGTGTGATCGATTATCTGGTAAAACCGATAGAATTGGAATCGCTGGATACGTTGATCGGCAAATATATGAATTGATACGTTTTTTCTCACTGATCTCAAAGGGAGATGAGGCCTTCCGCTGACAATACGATTGATACAAACTCATGAAAATAACTTATCGTAAAGAGCTTGAAAAAGCGGCTCGCCGAATGATCCTGATACATCGTACCGACACCTTGATCAAACTCATCATCCGCACCGTGTTACGTTGTCTGAAGGTATCTCATGCCGGGATATTCCTTTTTGACCAACAGAAAAAATCCTATATTCTTACGATCAGTCAGGGCAAAAAAGGGACAAAAGTCCCTTCCGGACTGATCAAGATATCTTCGGAGTCGCCTTTAATCAAATATTTTCTTACTTATCACGTTCCCGGCCACGATAATCTGTTTCTTATTACCGAACGGATCCAGTCCCGTCTGAAAAGTAAAAAAATCCTGGAGTCGCCCGAAGAAAAGAAGCTTTTAGAACAACTGCATCAACAATTGAAGGTCTATAAAGCAAGGATAGCCATCCCGATATTCTTCCGTGACGAGTTTTTCGGAGTATTCGTGTTAGGCGAGAAAAAAGATAAGAAATCTTTCGGGACCGACGAACTCACGTTTCTTTCTATCCTTTCTTCGGATGTGGCGATGGCAATACGAAATGCCAGTTTGTTTGAAGACCTTACGATACAGCTTGAGAAAAATCAGAATCTTTTCGTCCAGACGATATCGACGCTGGCTGAGGCGATTGAAGCGAAAGACCACTATACTTCGGGACATACCAAACGAGTCGTCGATTATTCGATGGTCATCGCCAACCAACTGCGTAAGATGAGAAAGATCCGGAACTGGGAAGAATTTACCTCTCATCTGCGTATTGCCGCGCTCCTGCATGATATCGGAAAGATCGGCGTGCCGGAACAGATACTGAACAAACAGGAAAGTTTAAACGAAACCGAATGGGCTTCGATTAAAACTCATCCGCTGGTAGGAGAAGGCATCCTTTCTCCGATAAAAGACCTCAATCAGGTGATTCTGGGAGTAAAGTATCATCATGAACGTTATGACGGGGAAGGATATCCTCAAGGGTTATCCGGTAAAAAAATCCCGATGATCGCCGCGGTTATTTCAGTCGCCGATGCCTATGACGCGATGACTACTGAACGGCCGTACCGTAAAGCTTTGACCCATGATGAGGCGATCGCAGAAATTAAAAAAAATTCCGGAGTACAGTTTCATCCCCAGGTTGTGAACGCTTTTATTTCAGCATTCTCTCGATAGGATTCAGCATGAAACGATTATTGCTTTTACACATTTCCCAATATGGCGGCCATAAAAAAGCAAGCGAAAACCTTGAAGAAGCGTTTCGGTTTCGTGAACCTTCTTTAGATATAAAGAACATTAACGGGTTCGGATATGTTACTCCGCGTCTGGAACGTTGTATCGACTTCTTTTATATGCTCACGATAAAACATGCTCCGTTTATCTGGGGATCATTATATGACCGTAAGACGGTCGTAAAAGCCGCCTCGCCTCTCCAGAATATCGTAAATATATTTGCTATCCCTAAAATTTACAAACTTTTAAATGATTACCAGCCGGGGGCTATTCTGGCTACTCAGGCATTTCCCTGTCGTATCGCCGGCGATATAAAAAAGAAATATAAACTTGATATCCCCCTGATCGCGGTAGTAACCGATTATTATCCTCATCGGTTCTGGATCCATCCACAGATCAGCATCTATACGGTAGCCTGTCAGGAAGCCAAGCAGATTTTAGTAAAAGAAGGGGTTCCTCAGGAAAAGATCAAGGTGGCAGGCATCCCTATTTCTTATCAATTCAGCCAAAACCATCCTCGCGAAGCGATTGCCGCGGAATTCGGGTTTGCATTCGATACCAAAACGATAATGATCATGGGCGGAGGGTTAGGAATCGGCCCGATCAAACAGATCATCAAACTCATGGAAGAATTGCCACGGCAGCTTCAATTGATCGTCGTCTGCGGCCGGAATAAGAAGCTTTATGAATGGGTTTCCCGTAAAAAATTCCGCAAAAAAATCTTTGCGTATGGATATGTCGATTTTATAAATAAACTGATGGATTTTTCGGATATCTTGATTACCAAAGGCGGGGGATTAACCATTTCGGAAGCTCTGACCAAAGGGATCGGCACCTTAGTAGTAAATCCTATTCCGGGACAGGAAGATCGTAATGTCCGTTACCTTGAAAACCGACAGGCAATCATCCGGATCACTAATCTCATCCAGATACCGGTTACGGTGAATATGCTGCTCAATAATCCCCGCCAATTATCGGTTTTAAAAGAATCGGCAAAACAGACCGCGTTGAGCGACGCGGCATTGCATATTGCCGATGTTACTTTAAATCAAAAAAAACTATAATATGTATTTTCTGTTTCTTCTAGGGAGATTCCTCGCATTAATCCTTCCCCGGCGGGTAGGGTATCTCCTGGCCTATCTTTTAGGGAATCTACAGTTTCTATGTGCGAAACGGGATTTTGTCGTGATCAGCAATAACCTTAAACCGGTCATCGGCGATGATAAAAAGAAACTTGCCGCACACGTACGCATGATATTCATAAATTTCACCTATTATCTTGTCGATTTCTTTCGTTTTTCCCGGATCAACCCGAAGTTTATAACCCGATACGTAAAGATAGAGCACCGGGAGATCGTCGACCGGTTACGTCAGGAAGGCAAAAGCATTATTATCTACAGCGCCCATCTGGGCAATTACGAATTAGGTGCCGCGGTTATGGGCATGTCGGGTTACCCGGTTGCCGGATTAGCTTTGCCGCATAAAAACCCCAGAGTAAACCGTTTTTTTAATCATCAACGGAATCTCTGTAAAGTAAAAATCATCTCCACCGACGAAGTAAAAACTTGTTTTCGTTATTTAGCCGAAGGCGGTATAATAGCTATCGTAGGTGACCGGGATTTTTTCGGTAATGGAGAAAAGGTAACTCTGCTTGACCATGCCTGCAAATTGCCGAAGGGACCGGTACGGTTCGCCCTGCGCAGCCGGTCATATATCGTCCCGACGTTTATGATCCGTGAAAATAGAGATCATTATCGTTTGATTTTTGAAAAAGCGATCTCTCCGTTGAAAGGAGACGGATTAAAGACTGAAAGCGAACTGTTAGACGAATGCGCCGGAATACTGGGAAGCTACATAAAAAAATATCCTTCTCAATGGTATATGTTCGGAGAATTTTGGACAGACTGAGGAATAAATAACCAGATAATGACTAATCACAGTTTAAATCCTAAATCCAAAATCCTAGGCTCTAAGCAAATCCTAAATCATACATCCCAAACCCAAAATATTGATATATTTTTGATTTTTGGTCTCAGTGGTATTGTTTTGGATTTTCCCCATTTCGAATTTGTTTAGGATTTAGGGGTTAGAATTTAGGATTTAAAAGATATATCTTGGTTATTGGTGATTGAAATCTAACCGTATCCGAATAAAGTCAAAGTAACGTGTGTCGTGGGACTATGTGACATGTGACCTATAATGTGGAAAGATCCATTATGAAAGTATGGGCTGTTATTCCTGCCTATAACGAAGCGAATAGCTTAGGGCTGGTCTTAGAAGAACTGCAACAGACAGAATTATCTATTCTGGTCGTTGATGACGGTTCTACCGATGAGACGGCTCAGATCGCTCAATCCGCCGGAGTAACCGTATTACGTAATTCAGAAAATCTGGGAAAAGGCCAATCCTTAAAAAATGCCGTCCAGTATCTTTTTGATAACGAAGAGTTTGATTACGTGATCACTATGGATGCCGACCGTCAACACGCTGCTTCCGATGTAAAAGGGTTTTTATACCAAGCTCATCAGGGAGAAAAATTCGTATTAGGTAACCGGATGAATAACCCTCAAGGGATGCCGTTTGACCGCGTGCTCACCAACCGGTTCATGTCCTGGCTGATTTCGGCTTTGATCAAACAACATATCCCCGATACCCAATGCGGATTTCGTCTGATAAAACGGGAAGTCCTGGAAAAAATACCTATTGAAACGGAGAACTTTGAAGTCGATTCGGAATTTCTTATTAAAGCCGTCCGTAATAATATCCGGATCAAGTCGATTCCTATCCAGAGTATCTATCATAAAGATTCTTCCAGTAAGATCAAGCCGATCATCGACACCATCCGTTTTTTACGTTTTTTTTTCCTGGCAATACTGAACCAGTAATTATGTCCGGATATACACTCCTACGCCAACAAATGGTAAAAGAACAACTCCAATCAAGAGGGATTAAAAATAAAAAAGTAGTAGATGCTTTTTTGAGTGTTCCCCGGGAATATTTTGTTCCCGATATCCTTATGCCGGACGCTTATACTGACCGGCCGCTTTCTATCGGATATGACCAGACGATATCTCAGCCTTATATCGTCGCGCTTATGACTGAATTGCTTGACCTGGGATCTTCTGACAAGGTATTGGAAATCGGCACCGGCAGCGGTTATCAAACCGCGATTTTAGCGGCAATCGGATGTAGCGTGTATAGTGTCGAACGTATACCGGAGTTGGCTGAAAAAGCCGAAAAGATATTAAAAACACTCAAACTTAATGTATCTTTAAAGGTCGATGACGGGACCGAAGGCTGGCCGGAACATTCCCCTTACGATAAAATCATCGTGACCGCCGCCGCAACCGTTATCCCTCAACCGTTGATCGAACAGTTGAGCTCACCCGGCACCCTGATCATGCCCGTAGGAGAATCATTCCAGCAGACCCTGACGATCTTAAAGAAGACTCCTACCGGAAAGTCCGAGAGAACATCGGCCGGAGGATGCATTTTTGTTCCGTTAATTGGTAAATATGCTCCCGGAAACTAAACTTATCACTATTCTTATCGCGGCGTCTCCCATTCTTGAATTGAGAGGTGCTATCCCCTATGCGTTAGCGCAAGGGATCTCAACTCTGGAAAGTTACTGGTTGTCAATTTTCGGTAATATCCTGCCGGTAATCCCTCTGTTTTTCTTTTATAAGGTTATGTTCGATGTATTGCAAAACGTACCTCTCGCCGGAAGGTTTTTCCACTGGTGGAACCGACGGATCGAATTAAAATCAGATTTTGTCCGTACCTACGGGTTTATCGGGCTGGTCATGTTTGTCGCCATACCTTTCCCTACGACCGGAGCCTGGACCGGGACCCTGGTCGCCGCCCTGCTTAAATTCCGGTTTGCGAAAGCATTGTGCGGAATCATTATCGGCATCATGATCGCCGGTATTATTGTGACGTTGACGACAAAAGGCATTTTGTCGGGTATGGATAGGTTTTTCACCACATCGTTTTGATACTGATGAAGATTATCGATAAAAAAGAACTCATCCGGAAAGATCCCCTGCGAATCACTCAATTGCGTATCATTGCTCCGCTTATCGCCCAAAAAGCCCGCCCCGGACAATTCGTAGTAGTGATTCCCACCGCGACCGGCGAACGGATCCCGTTGACCATAGTGGAGAGCGATAAAGAAACCGGGACGATCACTCTTATTTTTCAACACGCCGGATATTCTACGGGAAAACTGGGAGAACTGGGTATCGGGGAAACGGTATTCAGCCTTGCCGGCCCTTTAGGGACCCCTACCCAGATCAAGAAATTCGGGAGGATACTCATTATCGGGGGAGGAGTAGGGATTGCCGAGGTATATCCGGTAACCCGGGCTTTAAAACACATCGGGAATCAGATCACTACTATTATCGGAGCACGTAGTCAAGACCTGTTTATTTTAAGAAAAGAACTTCAAGGCCTATCCGATGAGTTTTTTGCCACGACCGATGACGGCTCCACAGGAGAGAAAGGATTGGTGACCGATGTCCTTCTTCGTCTTCTTGAGAAAAACCATAACAATACTCCTTACCATCTAGCCTATGCGGTCGGGCCGGTTGCGATGATGAAAAAAGTCACCGAGATTACCGAAAGATATTCACTCAAGACTATAGTCTCGCTTAACGCGCTTATGGTCGATGCGACCGGCATGTGCGGATGTTGCCGGGTCACGGTAGATAAAGAAACAAAATTCGCATGTATTGACGGGCCGGAATTCGATGCCCACTTGGTCGATTGGGACGAACTCTTCCAGCGCAGTAAGATGTACGAAAAAAAAGAGAAACATATCTGTAATTTACAGCGAATAGCGGATAGCGGTAAGCGTATAGAGTAAGAAAAATTATCAATGATCAATTAGCAATTTTCATTTAGCAATGGAAGAAATAAGAGAATTTCCGAATTTCACATTGCTAATTGCTAAATGCTAATTTTACATTGAACATTTATATTAGTAATATGAAAGAAACTATACACCCACAAGAGATTGCCCCTCAGCAACGGATAAAAGATTTCAACGAAGTAGTCGGCCTCTACACCGAAGAAGAAGCTTTAGCTGAAGCCGCCCGTTGTCTTCAATGTAAAAACCCCACCTGTAGCGAAGGGTGCCCGGTAGGAATCGATATTAAAAAATTCATATTCCAGATTACCCGTAAAGAGTATGCTCAGGCGTATTTGACTATCCGTCAAAAAAACAATTTCCCGTCTATCTGCGGCCGGGTATGCCCGGCTGAATATCAATGTCGCCGGGCGTGCGTACTCACAAAAAAAGGAGAACCGTTTGCGTCAAAGAACGCGATCAATATCCATTTTTTGGAACGGTTCCTCGGAGATTACGGAATAAAAAACACCATAGATGTCCCCATCCGGCAACAAGAACATCTAAAGAGATGTAAAGTCGCCGTAGTCGGTTCCGGCCCTGCCGGATTATGTTGTGCCGGAGAATTAGCCCGCCAGGGAGTACAGGTGACTGTATTTGAAAGTCTTCACCGTGCCGGCGGGGTATTGTGTTACGGGATACCGCCGTTTCGTCTGCCGGTCGACATACTTGACGTAGAGATAGAGTATATAAAAAAACTGGGAGTAGAGATCATCACTGATTCCATCATCGGTCAAATTAAAACTATTCCCGACCTGTGGGATGAAGGGTATTCGGCGATCTTTTTAGGATTAGGGGCCGGTGTTCCGACATTTTTAGGTATCCCCGGTGAAAATCTCTGTAATGTGTATTCGGCAAATGAATTCCTTACCCGGGTGAACCTTATGAATGCCTACAAATTCCCTCACTACGCGACTCCGGTAAATATAGGAAAACAGATGGTCGTAATCGGCGGAGGCAATACCGCTATGGATGCGGCAAGAGTCGCATTACGGTTACAATCCATTGCCGGGTATGCTCCGTCAGTAAAGATCCTTTATCGCCGTACCGAAATAGAAATGCCGGCACGCCGGCTTGAGATCCATCATGCCCGTGAAGAAGGCATCCAGTTCGAATTCCTCACGCAACCGGTCGCATTCAAAGGGAGCCAAGGGTATATTGAAAAAGCGATCTGTCAACGGTGCGAATTGGGTGTACCAGATTCATCAGGAAGACGTCGGCCCCTGGCCATCGCCGGCAGTGAGTTTGAAATACCCTGTGAAGGAGCGATTCTGGCCGTAGGCCTAAAAGCCAATCAAGTCCTGTTACGGGTCACTCCGGAATTATCTACCGATACCCACGGTGATATTACGGTCGACCCGGACAGTATGCAGACATCGATTCCGGGGGTGTATGCCGGAGGAGATATCGTCGGTGGCGAAGGCACGGTCATCGAAGCGATGGGTATGGCAAAGAAAGCGGCTCGAGCTATCCTTGAATATCTGAAGAAATAGGTCACATAGACATAAGGTCACACGTCACAGGCTTAAAAATCCAAAATTCTAAATCCGAAATCCTAATGGGGAAAGCGAATACCTTTTTTGAATTTAGCGCTTTGGATTTGATCGGGATTTTCCATCTGTCCGCTAATCGCTCTACGCTATCCGCTGTTTAATAATCCCCTTGACAGCATAAACGATATTGATATAGTAAATCAATAGGACAACGACGTCCTTTCTTTCAGGAGGAAGGACGTTTTTTATTTTTTACGGATGCCTGAAATACAGGCAAAATACGCATAATTATTACCCATACAAGAAGAGGAGGTTGTTATGATTCAATGGCCCAAAAGTAATGACGCCCTTGGGACGATCAACCGGGGCAATCCGGCGGAATCAGGTCTTTGTACTCTTTGCCGTGCCGATTGTAAAGGTAAATGCGAAACCTGGTTATCCAGTTTACAGGGAAGAAAAGTCCTTTACCCGCGTGATTTCGGAACCGTTACGGCCGGAAGTTCTAATACCAGTCACGTAGGCGTTTCTTATAATTCTTTACGTATTGACGGATACAATTATGGCGCAAAAGGCCTGCCCAAAGGGCTGACCGAATCAGAAGACGATTGTATTTTCCCTAATGTACATCTTGGAGGAGAATTCGGAGCGAAGATGAAAACCAAGTTTCGGGTACCGGTGATGACCGGAGCACTAGGATCGACATTTATTGCCGCGAAATATTGGGATTCATTCGCAATCGGCGCGGCATTGGTAGGATATCCGATTGTAATCGGAGAAAACGTGGTCGGTGTCGATAAATCCTCAGAAATCAAAAAAGGGAAGATCATTAAAGCTCCGGAACTCGACCGTCGTATCGACATATTTTTGAAATATCACGACGGTTACGGCGCGATTATCGTCCAGCTTAATGTCGAAGATACCCGTAACGGTGTCGCCGAATACGTAATTGAGAAATACGGAGATAAAGTCATTATCGAACTTAAATGGGGCCAGGGCGCAAAAGATATCGGCGGAGAAATCCAGGTGACCAGCCTCGATTATGCCCTGTTTCTTAAAGAAAGAGGATACGTGGTCGATCCTGATCCGACCCGTAAAGAGGTACAGGAAGCGTTCAATCATAAAGCGATCCGTTCCTTTGCCCGGCATAGCCGCCTGGGGTATACCAGCCTCGCATCCCGTGATTCCGTGCGGGAAAATTTCATGAAATCGGTGGAATACCTGCGGAAATTAGGGTATAAACGCATATCGCTTAAAACCGGTTCTTACGGTATGGAAGCGTTAGCCATGTCGATCAAATACGCAACTCAGGCTCAACTCGACCTGCTCACTATCGACGGTTCCGGCGGAGGGACGGGAATGAGCCCTTGGAACATGATGGAAAGTTGGGGAGTCCCATCGGTAGTGTTACACTCTAAAGCCTATGAATACGCAAAACTTCTTGCCGATAAAGGAGAAAAAGTCGTGGACATGGCGTTTGCCGGAGGGTTGGCGAGAGAAGACCAGATCTTTAAAGCGTTAGCGTTAGGCGCTCCATTTACCAAACTGGTCTGTATGGGCCGGTCGCTGATGATTCCGGGATTTTTAGGGTCAAATATCGAAGGGGTAGTAAGTCCCGAAAAAAGAGAGAAACTCAACGGGAACTGGGATAAATTGCCGTCGAGTGTGACCGAATTCGGGACGACTCCCGATGAGATCTTTGCCGGTTATTATGATGTCCAGAAAAAAGTCGGTAAAGATGAGATGAAAAATATTCCCTGCGGAGCTATCGCTGCCTGGACATTAGCCGATAAGCTTGCTGCCGGATTGC
This sequence comes from Candidatus Omnitrophota bacterium, assembly GCA_016935525.1. GTDB lineage: Bacteria > Omnitrophota > Gorgyraeia > Duberdicusellales > 4484-171 > JAFGQU01. Next base: position 43,253 of record JAFGQU010000022.1, on the reverse strand, counting down.
AACAATTGATGGCCGGGGCACGGAAATTCTCGTTAAAAGAGATCTCTCGGGACGATATCTATGCGGCAAACCGGGAAACGGCAAAAGAGACGGGAATTACGTTTATCGCCGATAAGAACGACGAGATCGCCAAAACAATATTGAAATCATAAACCGCACCACGTGCGGTTTGACAAAAAACGCCTCTTCTTTTACCGGAAGAGGCGTTTTTTTATACGATTGCTTTGATATAATAAACCGTCATGGAAAAAGTCGATACTGTCATTATCGGAGCGGGTATTATCGGGTTAAGTTGTGCTGCGAAACTAGCTGAAGAAAATACCTCTATAGTGGTTATTGAGGAAAACGCTTCTTTCGGTCAGGAAACCAGTTCGCGTAATTCGGAGGTCATCCATGCCGGGTTATATTATCGTCCGGGGTCGCTGAAACTTACTTGCTGCGTCCGCGGTAAAGAACTTCTTTACCAATTGTGTAAAAAGAACCGTATCCCTTACCGGAAAACCGGTAAACTCATCATTGCCGCCGACCGGGCCGAAGAAGCGAAAATCGAAGATATTTTCCAAAATGTCATCCAGTGCGGGATCACCACGTTACGGTATCTTAGTAGAAAAGAAATCTCCTCGTATGCGCCGGATGTGAATGCCCGCACCGCGTTATTTTCGCCGGAATCGGGGATCATCGATTCTCATTCATACATGCAGTTTCTTTATCAAACCGCGCTCGATCGTGGTGTCGTATTTTCATTTTCTACCGAAGTGGTCCGTATCCGGAAAGAGTCTTCCGGTTATACCGTGACTGTAAAAGAGCCGCAAGGAACAGAATTCGCTTTCCAGGCAGAAAAAATCATAAATTGCGGCGGCCTTCACAGCGATAACATAGCTTCTTTAGCAGGGATAGATATTGAACGAAATCATTACAAGATCCACTATTGTAAAGGGCAATATTTCCGTCTTGGTAATCCGCAAAAATATTCAATAGCTCGTCTTATTTATCCGCCGGCGACAGGTGTTTCACTGGGTATCCATATTACTCCCGATATGGCCGGAGGATTGCGGGTAGGGCCGGATTCCTATTATTGCCGGGAAATCGATTATACCGTCGATATCGGCCAAAAACAGCGGTTTTACGAGGAAATAAAGAAGTTCCTGCCGGAGGTGACCATAGCGGAGCTTATCGGTGATACTGCCGGGATCAGGCCCAAATTACAGGCTGAACACGAGGATTTCAGGGATTTTGTGATAAAAGAAGAGTCGGACCAGGGTTTTCCCGGGTTTATTAACCTTATCGGTATTGAATCGCCGGGACTTACGGCGGCGCTGGCGATTGCCGAAAAAATACTTGACATGTCCTGAGATTAATGGTATCTTTAATACAAGAATAGTTTCTACAATGTAGGTAGAAACGGGTTTAGGCAAAGATGCCCCAAAGTAATTTGGGGTTTTTCTTTTTTACGGCCCCGGAAAACTCCAAAAGCGGCAACGACGCCCTCATTAAGCGATGACAGCTTGATGAGGGTTTTTATTTTTTAAGGAGGTACCTATGAAGTTCGAAGAATTAATAGTCAAACTGAATCCTAAATTAAAAGCAATCACGCATAAACTCAATAATCGGTATACCTATTTTGACGAACAGGATCTCTATCAGGAAGCTTCTACCCACCTTTGGGAACAAAACATGACCGGGTTCTGGAACAATAAGACCGACAGTTATATTTTGCAAAACTGCTATTATTTTCTGAAAAACTATATTCGGAAAACGTATAGATCTCTGGATAAGGTCTCATTAAGCCTGGATGCCGAATCTGAACATACCGGGCATGACTCGCTGAACAAGAAAATACCGGACAGGAATGACGGATTTCCCGTTCATTGGATCGACGCTCATCTGCTGTTAGGCGAGATCACGCCTGTACTTACTGTACGGGAACGGAACATCTTTATGATGCAGTTAGACGGATTTACTACCCGGGAAATCGGAGAAACTCTGGGAATCTCTCATGTAATGGTAGTAAAGACGGGCAAAAAGATCAAACATAAGTACGCGTATATAGCTCACGAACTTTTATTGAGTTAACGGTTACCAAAGCGGGTAATCAGTTACTTGTATAGTTGAACGCACAGTAAATAACGATTGTTTACTGTGTATACAAAGTGGTAAAAAAACAAAGACGTTTCATTACACCGGGTGGGGTGCAGTGAAACGTTTTTTTTTGAAAAAATGGTCCGATATACAAACAAACGCCTTAACGAAAGGGGACACACGATGGTAAAATCACTTTTAATAACCGTACGGCACGTAACTTTAGGGGTACTGCTTATTACCGGCATGCTTTTTCCTTTAGGGAAAAGTGTGTATGGCGCGGGTATCCTTGACGAGTTACATATCGACGTTGATATTTCCGGAACGCTTGATTTCTATTCGGATTATGTCTGGAGAGGTTTTTTACTTGACCGGGACCCGGTCATCCAGCCAGGGATACACATCAGCGCCTATGGGTTCACCTTCAGTTTCTGGAGCAGTTGGGATACCGACAATAATCAGGGGGGGCAATCGGACGAGATCGATTATGTGATCGATTATACCAAAGCGATCAACGATCTCTTGAGCGTATCGGTAGGGCATACGTACTATGATTTTCCCGCGGCAAACCTGTATAGCCGTGAATTTTATGTCGGATTAGGATTGAGCAAAATACCGGGACTGGACTGGCCGGTAGAAACCTCACTTACCTATTATCGTGATTACGGCGACCAGAACCATGGCGGAGGATTGGGAAGTTATTTTTCGCTGGATATGGCTTACAGTCTCCTGCTTCACGAAGATACCGGCATATCGCTTGATTTCGGCTCTCATTTCGGATATAACCGAAAACTCTTTATTGCCGGAACAAGTGGGTATGATATCGGTCTTTCTCTTGCATTGACGTTACCTCTGACCGACACGTTAACCATGACGCCGTCGATCAACTATTCGATACCTTTAGATGATCTAAAAGATGCCAACGACGGGAATCAACCGGAACGCTTTTATACCGGGATAAGTTTTGCGTATGCATTTTAATTTAAATAAGGGAGGTACATTATGATTAAAAAGATTTTATTGAAAACTGTACAATGGCTGCCGATACTCCTGGTGGCGATAACTGCGGTTATTCGGCCGGCGTGGGCTGAAGCTACGCCCGAAAGCAATGCGATTGCGATCGATACCGTATGGACGCTTATTGCGGCGTTTCTGGTATTCTTTATGCAAGCCGGATTTGCCATGGTCGAGACGGGATTTACCCGGGCAAAAAACGCAGCCAACATCATGATGAAAAACCTTATGGATTTTTCGGTAGGATCAATCGCCTACTGGGCCGTAGGATTCGGAATCATGTTCGGAACAAGCGTATTGGGACTGTTCGGGAAAAACGGGTTCTTTTTAAGTACCGCTAATCCGGCTACGTCCGAAGGGCTTTGGCAATTTACTTACTGGATATTTCAAACCGTATTTGCCGCAACCGCTGCGACGATCGTATCGGGCGCAATGGCGGAACGGACAAAATTTAATGCGTACCTGGCATACAGTGTGTGTATTACCGCGGTTATATATCCGGTAGTCGGCCACTGGATCTGGGGCGGAGGATGGCTTGCGGCAAAAGGAATGATCGATTTTGCCGGCTCGACGGTCGTCCATTCCGTCGGCGGATGGGCCGCACTTGCCGGTGCGATCATGTTAGGTCCACGGTTAGGGAAATATAATAAAGACGGTTCATCAAATGCTATTCCCGGACATAATATTCCTTTAGCAGCGTTAGGGGTATTCATCCTGTGGTTCGGCTGGTTCGGATTTAACCCGGGCAGTACTACTTCCGGGACGAATTTAAGTATCGCGATCATCGCAGTCACGACCAATCTGGCTGCCGCCGCCGGAGCTATTATGGGGATGAGTGTAGCCTGGATACGGTTCGGTAAACCCGATACCAGTATGGCCTTAAATGGCGCCTTAGCCGGACTGGTCGCGATTACCGCACCGTGCGCGAATGTTTCACCGTTAAGCGCGATCATCATCGGTGCGATCGGCGGGACGTTGGTAGTGTTAAGTGTAGAGTTTATTGACAAAGTACTTCATATCGATGATCCGGTAGGCGCAGTTTCAGTACATGGAATATGCGGTGCCTGGGGAACGTTGGCTGCCGGATTATTTGCCGAAAGCGCGTATGGCGGAATCGACGGCCTCTTTTTCGGAGGGGGACTGGGACAATTTATCGTCCAGTTGATCGGTGTCGCCAGCGTATTTATCTGGGTATTCGGTACGGCAACGATCCTTTTCGGTATCATAAAAGTAATAATGGGGTTACGGGTAACTCCTGACGAAGAATTAAAAGGACTGGACATCGGTGAACACGGGATGGAATCATACAGCGGATTCCAGATATTTACTACTGAATAATAAAACGCCATTCTCTTGTACCCGGGAAGTTGTCTTCCCGGTACAAGAAATGGGATAAAAAAAGAGGAGAGATACGATGAAACTTATAGTCGCGATGATTCAACCGCATAAACTCCCCGACGTAAAAAAAGCCCTTTATGAGGCCGAGGTCTATAAAATGACGGTTACCAATGCTCTTGGCTGCGGGCAGCAGAAAGGGTTTACCGAGACCTATCGCGGAGTAATCCATGAAGTAAATCTCTTAAAGAAGGTCCGTTTAGAAATCGCGGTCAATGAGCATTTTATTCAACCTACTATTGATGCCATTATCAAAGGCGCCCGTACGGGAAATATCGGTGACGGGAAGATATTTGTAATCGATTTAGGCGAGTGTATCCGGATCCGTACCGGAGAGACCGGTTCCAAAGCAATCGGATAATTTGAGACACATTGATGGAAAACAAAGAACTTATTGATAAATTACGCAACTTAAAGCAAGAAAGAGGGTATACGCTATATGAATTATCGAAAAAAACCGATATCCAGATCTCCACCCTAGAACGTTGGCTGAAAACCAATCGTATCAATAGAGTGTACGCTGGTTTTCTGGACGATAAGTTGAAAACGATCTGATTTTTTTTGGCTCATTTTATTCAATCGGTTAATCAAATGAATAAACTAAAGGAGTTGATGATGAAATCGACAAAAATGAAATATGCAGGGTTAGGGATCCTCACCCTATTGAGTTTATTTATCCTACCTTCTAAGCTGTGGGCACAGACCGATATCGCCACGATCACCGCCGGTATTGATACGCTATGGGTGATGATCGCGGCATTTATGGTATTCATTATGCAGGCCGGATTCGGAATGCTGGAAGCCGGTCTTATTCGTACAAAGAATACCTGTAATATCCTCATGAACAACTTTTTAGATTTCTGTATGGCATCGATGGGGTTCTATATTTTTGGTTATGCGATCATGTTCGGAGCGGGGAATGCGTTTATGGGATTTAAGGGATGGGCGTTGATCGGTGCCTCACATGAAGGGCATCTTCCTCTTTATGCTACCTGGTTTTTTCATGCGGTATTCTGCGGTGCGGCCGCAACTATCGTTGCCGGGGGAATCGCCGAACGCATGAAATTTAAAGCATACCTTATTTATTCTTTCCTTATTTCCGCTACAGTATACCCCATTGTCGGCCACTGGATCTGGGGCGGAGGATGGTTGTCACAACTTAATTTCGCTGACTTTGCGGGATCTACCGTGGTCCATACGGTAGGCGGCACCGCCGCACTTATGGGAACTATCATACTCGGCCCGCGCATCGGTAAATTTAATAAAGATGGATCAGCCAATGCGATCGAAGGTCATTCGATGACATTGGCCTCGTTGGGTACGCTTATATTATGGTTTGCTTGGTTTGGATTTAATCCCGGTTCGACATTACGTGTCGGCGACGGGAGCCTTATTGCTCACGTAGCTATGACCACGAATATTTCCGCGGTAAGCGGAGCGCTTGCGGGAATGTTTTTTGCCTGGAAACTATTTGGGAAACCGGATCTGACCATGACGATGAATGGCGCACTCGCCGGACTGGTAGCCATAACCGCTCCTTGTGCGTTCGTTGAGCCATGGGCGGCCATGATCATCGGAGCAATCGCTGGGATCATTGTCGTACTGGGAACAATATTTTTAGATAAAATCGGAGTTGACGATCCTGTCGGTGCCGTTCCCGTTCACGCTATGAACGGGATCTGGGGTACTCTCGCAGTAGGTATATTCGGGCAGAAAGCTATGGGATTGGCTCATAACGGCCTGATATACGGAGGCGGATTCACTCAACTCGGTATACAGGCTTTGGGAGTATTTACTACGGCCGTATTCGTTGCCGTTACTATGGGGCTGGTGTTTACCCTGTTGAAAAAGTTGACCGGTTTACGCGTATCACGTGAAGAAGAATTGAAAGGATTGGATATTAGCCAACATGGGATGGAATCCTATTCCGGGTTTCAAATATTCACTACCCGCTAAACGGAGGGATAAAAATGAAATTAATAATTGCAATGATTCAACCGCATAAATTACCGGATGTAAAAAAAGCCCTTTATGAAGCTGAAGTCTATAAAATGACCGTAACAAATGCTCTTGGCTGCGGGCAGCAAAAAGGGTATACTGAAACCTATCGTGGCGTGATCCACGAGGTAAATCTCCTGAAGAAAATACGCCTGGAGATCGCGGTAAACGAGGATTTTGTGCAATCTACTATTGCTGCGATCATAAAAGGGGCCAAGACAGGAAACATCGGAGATGGTAAAATATTTGTCATAGATTTAGGCCAATGTATCCGTATTCGCACCGGGGAAACCGGCAATACGGCGATAGGATAAAAAATGGTTACCAAATCGGCAAGATTATTACTTGTATATTTAGTACAACGAAGTGCCCGAAAAATAGGCAGAAAAAGAACAAAGGCGTTCTCTGACGATAAGGGTTAGGGAACGTTTCTTATTATGTAAGTCAAACCCGATGAAGAAAAAGGAGGTTACCATGCCTAAGATAAGTGATATCTTCGGAGAACTGACATTCAGTAAGAAAGTGATGCTGGAAAAACTTAATAAAGATGTGTACCGCAAACTATTGGCAACTATTGAAAGCGGAAAACCTCTGGACCAATCGATTGCCGGTGATGTCGCCCACGCCATGAAAGAATGGGCAATCGAAAACGGCGCGACTCATTTCACCCATTGGTTCCAGCCGCAACGGGGCGGTACCGCCGAAAAACACGATGCTTTTATTTCTTACGGTGAAGGGGGCGATATCGTCGAACGTTTCTCAGCACAACAATTGATCCAATCAGAACCGGACGCGTCATCATTTCCTTCCGGAGGAATACGTTCGACGTTTGAAGCCAGAGGATATACGGCCTGGGACCCGACGTCTCCGGCTTTTCTTCTGGAAGCGGGAGAGACTAAAACTCTGGTGATCCCTTCGATATTTCTTTCCTGGACCGGGGAAGTCCTCGATATCAAGACCCCGTTACTGCGTTCGCTGAACGCGGTCAACGAAGCGGCATTACGTATCAATCGTCTCCTAGGGCACAAACATACCGAACAGATCAAAGTCTATGGCGGCCCCGAACAGGAATACTTTCTTTTTTCCCAAGCTCTTTATGGAACCCGTCCTGATCTGCAAATTTGCGGAAGAACGCTTTTCGGAGCGACTCCGGCAAAAGGTCAGCAGATGGAAGACCATTATTTCGGGGCGATAAAAGAAAAAGTGATCATGTTCATGGAAGATATGGACCGGGAGCTTTATCGTCGCGGGATACCCTCAAAAACCCGTCATAACGAAGTATCGCCGAACCAGTTTGAGATCGCGCCGCTGTATGAAGAGGTAAACCTCTCGATTGATCATAACCTTCAGCTTATGGATATCATGAGAAAAGTCGCCGAAGCTCACGAAATAGTCGCGTTATTACACGAAAAACCGCTTGCCGGAGTCAATGGTTCCGGAAAACATTTTAACTGGTCGATCGGAGATAATACCGGCGCGAACTATTTTGATCCTTCCGGTTCGCCAAAAGATAACATCATCTTTCTTATCTCGCTGGGCGCGATATTGCTGGGAGTACATAAATATGGCGGGCTCCTGCGGTCGGCGGTCGCCGATGCCGGTAATGATCATCGGTTAGGGGCAAACGAAGCGCCGCCGGCTATCATTTCGGTATATTTAGGAGAATATCTCGACGCGTTACTCGATCAGATCGAAGGGTTAGGGACGATTACCGATAAAAAACTCTCGGAAATTTATGTCGGAGTACAAAATCTTCCTAAAGTAGCCAAAGATACATCCGACCGTAACCGGACTTCTCCGCTGGCTTTTACCGGAAATAAATTTGAATTCCGGGCAGTAGGGTCAAGTCAAAACTGTTCGGAAGCCGCGACCATGCTCAATCTGATCATGGCTTACGGTTATGAAGAAATTGCCGATAGGATTGAAAAGAAAAAGACAAAGACCAGTCCTGCGGAAAAAGCGATCGCGGTACTTGAAGAGGTCTTTAAAGAAACTAAACGAGTACGGTTCGAAGGAAATAATTATGACGAGAAATGGCATAAAGAAGCTGCAAAACGCGGGTTGCCTAACACCAAAAACACTCCTGAAGCATTAAAGTTATTTCTGAACAAAGATGCGCTTGAGCTGTTTAAACGGTTCGACATTTTGACCGAAAAAGAGCTCCACTCTAAAATAGAGATCAAACTGGAAGCGTACAATAAGACTAAAGATATCGAATTTAAAACAGCGGTCAATATCGCCCGGACCATGATCTTACCGGCAATCGCTCAACAGATCGCGCTTATCGCTCCATCGCAGGCCGCGGCAAAAACTGCCGGCATAAAATCGTCCCCGTTTAACACTGAGATCAAATTACTCAATGATCTGTATGCTAAGATCCTTACCGGGACGCACAATCTTGAGAAAGCCATGGCCGCCTGTGAAAAAGAATCTACGCTTATAAAGATCTCCGAAGCGTACGCGACCAAAGGAGCTCGGGCTCTGGATACATTACGGGAAGCGATAGATACCGCCGAGACGGTAGTCGCCGACGAATTATGGCCATTGGCAAAATATCAGGAACTGTTACTGGTCCTGTGAAAAAACATTCTGACCGCGATGATCTATTTTCTACAGCATATTGATATCGAAGGACCGGGATTACTTCTGGATTTCTTTCAATCAGGGAAACTGCCGGTTCAAACTATTCGTCTTTACGCCGGGGATTCACTACCGGATCCAGCCGATGCCGATGCGGTAGTGATCCTGGGCGGCTCGATGAACGTCTATGAAGAGAAAAAATTCCCTTTTCTGGCAAAAGAGAATAGTTTTATCCAAGATATCCTGACGCAGAAAATCCCCGTATTAGGAATTTGCCTGGGAGCCCAACTGATTGCGAAAGCATCCGGAGCAATAGTGACGCGAGCCTCATCCGAAGAAATCGGCTGGCATACTATAGATTTCACGCCGGAAGGCTTAACCGATCCTTTATTCGAAGGAATAGGCGAAAATATGGAAGTGTTCCAATGGCATCACGATACGTTCACTATCCCTCCGGGAAGCCAATTACTGGCGACATCGGCTATCTGTGATCAGGCGTTCCGTATCGGAAACGCCTATGCGTTACAGTTTCATGTGGAGATCAAACCAAAAATGATCGTCGAATGGATAAAAGAATATGTTCACCGGGACCGTTGGAACAACTCGTATTGTACTCAGATGGTCCTGCGGGCTCACGATATCGAAGATACATATAACCTGGCCGCGCAACGGATTTTTCTTAATTTCGCCCGTTTGATCAATAAAAACATACCGGTTCAATAGTCCATTTTTAAAGTAAAGCCGGTACGGAAAAAATTTTGCTCTTTTTTGCCTAAAAATAAGGCATCCTATGACAGAAAATATCGAAAAATCGTTCGGGTAAAAACAATCATCCTGATACAATGGAAAAATTAAATCCTGATCCTCACGAAGAAAACCTTTATCTCGACTTAAAAAAAGAAGTGGATTCTTTGATCATCAAAGGCAAACACCGGGAAATCTATAAAGACATCGTAGCTCTCATTGAAAAAAAGTTGATTGAAATAGTCCTGGAACGCACCTTCGGCAATAAACTGAAAGCCGCTAAAATGTTGGGGATCAACCGTAACACGCTTCATACCAAAATAGAAAAATACCGGATTGACGTCGATTATTATCGCGGTATCCTCGGTTAAATGAAAGAGCTATGGAATATACTCATTTCCCTCAAAAACAAGGTTTATATGACCCACAATTTGAAAAAGATTCCTGCGGGGTCGGATTTGTCTGTCACATAAAGGGGGAAAAATCCTATGCTCTCGTTCAGCAGGGAATAGGGGTTTTAAACCGTCTGGCTCATCGCGGCGCGGTAGGATCAGACCCTAAGACCGGTGACGGTGCGGGAATTCTCATCCAAACTCCTCACGAATTTTTCCGGAAAATAGCCGATACCGCCCGCATCAAATTACCGGATTATGGCGATTACGGAACCGGATTGATCTTTTTACCTACGGATACCCGGGAAAAAAAGCTCTTAAAAGATATTTTTGCCAAAACCGTGAGCGAAGAAGGACAGACGTTACTGGGCTGGCGGCAGGTTCCCGTGAATAATACCGATATCGGAAAAGGAGCAAAAAAGGCCCAACCGGCCATCGAACAGATTTTTATCCAAAGATCCCCGGACCTTGCCGATCAGCTTGCGTTCGAACGAAAACTGTACGTGATCCGCCGTCTGGTAGAAAAAACCGTCGCTGCATCGAACATAACTCAAAAATCGTTTTTCTATATCACCAACCTTTCCTGCCGTACGTTCTCTTATAAAGGGCTTCTGATGCCCGATCAATTACAGAGCTTTTTTGTCGACCTTAATGATCCCGACCTTAAAAGTTCGATTGCCCTGGTCCATTCCCGTTACAGTACCAATACGTTTCCTACCTGGGACCTTGCCCAGCCGTTCAGGTTTCTCGCCCATAACGGTGAGATCAACACATTACGGGGAAATATCAACTGGATGAGCGCAAAAGAACAGCTTTTAGCATCTCCGTTGTTCGGCCCGGACATCGAAAAACTAAAACCGATCATTATTCCAGGACTGAGCGATTCGGCGACTATCGATCTGGTGTTGGAACTGTTGGTATTGGCCGGACGAAGTCTTCCTCACGCGATGATGATGCTTATCCCTTCGGCCTGGGAACAGAACACCTTTCTTGATGAACGGGTCCGGTCGTTCCATAAATATATGTCCTGTTTAATGGAACCCTGGGACGGCCCGGCGAGTATTGCTTTTACTGACGGGACCAGGATCGGAGCGGTCCTGGACCGTAACGGTCTGCGCCCTTCGCGGTATATCATCACTACACACAATATGGTAGTAATGGCATCAGAGGTAGGGGTACTCGATATTCCCGCCGGTGACATCATCTCTTCCGGCCGGCTGGAACCGGGGAAAATGTTTTTTGTCGATACCGAAGAAGGTCGTATCATAGACGATCAGGAAGTGAAAGAAACGGTTTCTATCCAAAAACCGTACGCCGAGTGGCTTAAAAACACTTTAGTAGAACTGGGTGAACTTCCCAGGAAAGAAACCCCGCCTGCAAACGGACAGAAAACTTTGACTTCGCTTAAAGCCTTCGGCTATACGCGCGAAGATCTAAAGATGATCATCAAACCGATGGCCCATACCGGATTAGAACCTACCGGCTCGATGGGAAACGATACGCCGCTTGCCGTACTTTCTAAAAAACCGCAATTATTGTATAGCTATTTTAAACAGCTTTTTGCGCAGGTGACCAACCCGGCAATCGATCCGATCCGCGAAGAGATCGTGATGAGCCTGGAATGTTTTATGGGCTCACGGCGCAATCTTCTCGATGAGACCGAAGCTCATGCCCGGCGAGTCCACCTGCCGCACCCGATCCTTACCGATGAAGACCTTGTTCTCATAAAAAATATTAAAGAGAAAGGATTTAAGACCAAAACGGTTTCGTTGCTGTTTAAAGCCGATTCTTCCGATAATTTCATGAAACGTCTTGACGCGATCTGCCGGGAATCCGAGGCGGCGATTAAAGAAGGATATACGTTTATCGTGTTAAGTGACCGCGGATTCAACCAGGATCACGCGGCCATACCGGCACTACTGGCTATCGGGACCGTACACCACCATCTGGTACGGAAAACCTCCCGTTCTCAGATCGCGTTGATCTTAGAAAGCGCCGAACCGCGGGAAGTCCACCATTTTGCGTTACTTTTCGGTTACGGGTGCGGCGCAATAAACCCCTATCTTGCTCTTGAATCGATCGAATATCTCGAGAGAGAAGGGGAGCTGGAACTGGATATCCCGACGGCCAAAAAAAATTATATACAAGCGATAGATAAAGGTATCAAAAAGGTCCTTTCCAAAATGGGTATATCTACGTTACAGAGTTATCGCGGGGCTCAGATATTCGAAGCCTTAGGCGTTGCCGATGAAGTGATCGAAAGGAGTTTTACCGGTACGGTATCCCGTATCGGCGGAGTGGATTTCGAGATCATCGCGCGCGAGACGATTCTTCGACACCACAATGCTTACCCACAACGTTCAGGGTATAACGCACTTTTGGATACCGGAGGGCTTTACCAGTGGAAACGGGACGGAGAGTTCCATCTCTGGAACCCGCACAGTATCGCCGCCCTGCAGGACGCTACCCGTAAAAACGATCCTCAGAAATATCGGGAATTTGCCCGCCTGATCAACGATCAATCGGCACAGCCGACGACATTACGCAGTCTGCTGAAATTCAAGAGGTCTGAGACTATCCCTATCGATGAGGTCGAACCGAAAGAAGATATTTTTAAACGGTTCGCTACCGGAGCGATGAGTTTCGGTTCTATTTCCCGGGGCGCCCATGAAACCCTGGCAATCGCCATGAATAAGCTCGGTGGAAAATCAAATACCGGTGAAGGAGGCGAAGACCCCGCACGGTTTATCCCTCATCCTAACGGAGATTCTCGGCGCAGCGCGATAAAACAGGTCGCGTCCGGCCGGTTTGGAGTAACCACAAACTATCTTACGAATGCCGACGAATTGCAGATAAAGATCGCTCAAGGAGCGAAACCGGGCGAAGGAGGACAACTGCCCGGTCATAAAGTATCGCCTACCATCGCGAAAACCAGATACACGACACCAGGGGTCACTTTAATCTCACCGCCGCCGCATCATGATATTTACTCGATCGAAGACCTGGCTCAACTTATTTTTGATCTGAAAAACACCAATCCGCACGCGCGGATCAGCGTAAAACTGGTCTCGGAAATCGGAGTAGGCACTATTGCCGCCGGCGTAGCGAAAGGACATTCCGATATGATCCTTATTTCCGGCGGAGACGGCGGGACCGGAGCGTCTCCGGTCAGTTCTATCCGCCATGCCGGGTTACCCTGGGAACTGGGGGTATCGGAAACGCATCAAACCTTAGTCTTAAACGACCTGCGGTCACGGGTACGCCTGCAGACCGACGGGCAATTACGTACCGGAAGAGATGTCGCAATCGCTGCCATTCTGGGAGCCGAAGAATTCGGATTCTGTACCGCAACATTGATTATAATGGGATGCGTCATGTTACGGCATTGTCATCTAAATAATTGTTCGGTAGGAATAGCGACCCAGGATGATCTTTTGCAGAAAAAATTTCAGGGCCGTCCGGAACATATCGTCAATTATTTTAACTTTGTTGTTGAAGAACTGCGTGAGATCATGGCTTCTCTGGGAATACGGACGATCGATGAGCTTATCGGCCGTACCGACCTTTTAGAAGTCGATACCAATATCCTGCCCTGGAAAGCGACCCGGATCGATTTCTCGCGGATACTCTATAAACCGCAGGTACCGCCGGATGTAGGCACTTATTGTCAACGTACTCAGGATCACCGAATAGACAGCGTGCTTGACCGAAAGCTTATCGATCTATGCCGGTATACTTTAAATAATAATTCCGAACCGGTAAAATTTGAAGTATCGATTAAAAATACCGACCGTACTACCGGAGCGATGTTAAGCGGTGAGGTATGTAGATTTTACGGAGAAGAAGGGCTTCTGGAAGATACGATCCAGATCAAATTCCGGGGTATTGCCGGCCAGAGTTTCGCAGCCTGGCTTGCGAAAGGGATCACGTTCGAATTAGAAGGCATGGCTAATGATTATGTCGGCAAAGGTACCTCCGGCGGGAAAATCATCATCTATCCCGACCGTAACGCCGAATATATTCCCCAGGAGAATATTATTATCGGAAACACTTCTTTTTACGGAGCGATATCGGGCGAAGCCTATATCCGCGGGATTGCCGGCGAACGGTTTTGTATTCGTAATTCCGGTCTCTATGCCGTAGTCGAAGGAGTCGGCGACCATGGCTGTGAATATATGACCGGGGGACGGGTAGTGGTCTTAGGACGTACCGGGCGAAACTTTGCCGCGGGAATGAGCGGAGGAATCGCTTATGTATGGGATACCGAAGAGGATTTCCGGGCAAAATGTAACCTGAGCATGGTAAAATTTGAGACCCTACATGAGGATGATACTCAACTTATTCATTCTTTAGTGAGTAATCATTATAAATATACTCAAAGTACCGTCGCCAAAAAAGTATTGGATAATTTTAACGATTGTGTGGAAAAATTCGTAAAGATAATGCCGTTAGAATATAAAAAGATCCTGGAAATGCAAGGTGTCGACAAGAAATTAGGATTGACCGAAGTATCGGATTGATTATACGCAGATTGCTACAGAAACTGGAGAAGCATATAATCACAGATGCAAATATCTGCGCTCATCAGTATAAAATCAGCGATCATCTGTGTAGCGAACGGAGTGAGCAATGGCGAAGGACGTAAAAGCGTTTTTAAAGACAAAAAGAGAAAAAACACCGTATCGGCCGGTCTGCGAACGGATAAAAGATTATAAAGAAGTGTCTTTGTTACGTAGTGATGAGAAATCGGCCGAACAGGCATCACGCTGTATGGATTGCGGTACTCCTTTTTGTCATTGGGCCTGTCCTGTCGGAAATTATATTCCGGAATGGAACGACGCGATGATCTCAGGGCGTTGGGAAAAAGCGTTACAACTGTTAGGCACAACCAATAATCTTCCGGAAATTACCGGACGGGTATGCCCGGCGCCTTGTGAATATGCCTGCGTATTAGGGATCAATGATGATCCGGTCACTATCCGGGAAAATGAACTCTCGATCATTGAATACGGGTTTACCCATGGCCTGATCCGGCCTCGCCCGCCGCAATCGCGTACCGGGAAAAAGGTGGCGATAATCGGATCGGGACCGGCGGGATTGAGTTGTGCGGCACAACTAAATCAAGCCGGCCATACGGTAACCGTGTATGAAAAAGATGAAAAATGCGGAGGCATCTTGCGCTACGGGATCCCTGATTTTAAACTGGAAAAACAGGTGATCGACCGCCGGCTGCGGATATGGGAACAAGAAGGAGTCCGATTTGAGACAAATATCGAAATCGGTAAAGACCTCGAACCCGAAACGTTACGGAATAGATTTGACGCGATCTGTATCGCGACCGGTTCCCGGGTTCCCCGGGACCTCACTCTTCCCGGCCGGGACCTTAACGGTATCTATTTTGCGATGGATTATCTTATACAGAATAACCGCCGGATTGCCGGGATAACTGTTCCTGAAAAAATGATCACCGCCCAGGGTAAACGGGTAGTAGTGATCGGAGGAGGAGATACCGGTTCGGATTGCGTGGGTACAGCCCATCGTCAGGATGCTTCTTGCGTGGTTCAAATCGAACTTCTTCCGCAACCGCCTCAGTGCCGTAGAGAAAACGATCCCTGGCCGGCCTATCCGATGCTTTTAAAAACTTCTTCCAGTCATGAAGAAGGAGGAAACCGTCATTGGTCGGTACTCACCAAAGAGTTTGTAGGAAAAAATGGTGAGATCAAAAAAATCAAATGTGTGGAAGTCGAATTTAAAAAAGACCCGAACAGTCCCGAATCCTGTCCGCTCATGCAGGAAATACCGGGCAGCGGATTCGATATTGATGCCGATCTGGTCATTTTAGCGGTAGGGTTCTTACATCCCCAACAGGGATTACTGGACGACCTCGGGATCAAAAAAGATAACCGGAATAACGCTCAGACCGACCAAAGGTTTATGACCTCGCAAAAAGGCATATTTGCCTGCGGCGATGCCCATCGCGGCCAATCCCTGATCGTCTGGGCAATCTCTGAAGGCCGCCGGGCAGCACATCATATCGACCGCTATCTTATGGGAAATTCCGAGTTGCCGACATTCTAATCTCCAAATTCCAAATACCAATTTACAAATTACAAACAAGACCCATTTGGATATTGGAAGTTGTAATTTGGAATTTTATTAGTCTTGTGATGGGAATGTACACTACAAATCCATATTGACAATCTTCCGATCTCGCGATAAGCTAAATATATAATTAGATAAATGTCCTGTGTTTGAAGGATTAAATCCTGGACAGAAAACCCTCAAAAGAGGGTGACCCCGATCTGTTCCAAAACTTTCAGTTTTGGGATCGGCCCTACGGGCAAATTGCTTCGCAGATCATGGAATACCCTCAAGAGGGTGACCCCGATCTGTTCCAAAACTTTCAGTTTTGGGATCGGCCCTACGGGCAAATTGTTTCGCAATTTGGGTCAAGTAAAACCTTCGCTAAAAACGGCGAAGGTTTTTGTATTTTATATATCATGAATACGTTAGAAAAATTTAAAATTCTGGCCGAAAGCGCGAAATATGACGTCAGCTGCTCCTCCAGCGGCGCAAAACGAAAAAATAAACTGGGAATGACTGTCCTGGGCGGGATCTGTCATAGCTGGTCGTCCGATGGACGATGCATTTCATTATTAAAAATACTGATGACCAACGTATGCATCTATGATTGCGCCTATTGCGTAAACCGGCGTAGTAACGATATCCCGCGGGCAACGTTCGAACCTCGTGAACTCATCGATCTTACCGTAGATTTTTATGAAAAAAACTATATTGAAGGATTATTTTTGAGTTCGGCGGTCATTAAAACTCCCGACTATACGATGGAACGGATGATCGAGATAGTGCGCCAGTTGCGCGGACGCCGTCAGTTCGGCGGATATATCCACCTTAAAATCATCCCCGGGACCTCACCGCGTCTCTTGGAGATCGCCGGGCGGTACGCCGACCGGGTAAGCGTAAACATCGAATTACCTACCCAAAAAAGTCTCGCTCTTCTTGCCCCGGATAAAAAAATGCCCGAGATCATCGGCCCGATGAAAAGGCTCGACACTTCGATACGTTCGATGATCGCGTTACGGAAAAAGCATAAAAAAGTACCGGCATATGCTCCGGCCGGCCAAAGCACTCAATTGATCATCGGAGCTACTCCGGAAACGGACCTGGAGATCATGGGGTTAAGTCAATGGCTCTATCAATCAATCCATTTGAAAAGGGTCTACTATTCGGCGTATGTACCGGTAAACACCACGAAAAATCTCCCGGCACTCACCACCGCTATCCCGTTGTTACGTGAACACCGCCTCTATCAGGCTGATTGGCTGATCCGGTTTTACGGGTTCGACGGACGGGAACTCTTTACGAAAAACACTCCGCACCTTGATCTGGAAGTCGATCCCAAGGCGAGTTGGGCATTACGTCATCCGGAAAAATTTCCCGTAGAGATAAATCGTGCTGATTATGAGACGCTGATACGCGTCCCGGGGATAGGGGTACAGGGGGCATATAAAATAGTCCTCACCCGGCAAGTAAAATCTTTACGGATCGAAGACCTGAAAAAGATGAGAATATCGCTCAAACGGGCTCAATATTTCATTACGGTAAAAGGGAAATATCATGGCGATATCCCTTTCACTCCCGAAGATATCCGGGAACGACTGGCCCCTGAAAAAAGACCCGCCCTGCAAAATTCTTCACCACAACTTAATTTTTTTATACAGGGAAAAAAGGAAGAAATCGCTTCGGTGCTCCACGGAGAATTTTGAATGGAAAGAAAGATCTATCTTTATGACGGGACGTATACGGGCCTCTTGACGGCTCTTTCGGTCATCGAAAAAAAACGAGAAAAACCGGGAAATATCTGTCCGAAAGGATCCTATCGACCCGGCCTGTTTGATAAAATCATCACCATTACGACCGATCCAGCAGAAACTGCCGATTTTTTGAATACCCTCGAAAAGGTCCTCGTTCGCCGGTCATTGGACCATATATTCCGGGTATTTTTGTCTTCCGTTCAGCATAAAGAAATGGCGATTTATCGATATGTCCGGCTGGGATTTGAGACTCAAAAAAAGCTTGATTATTTCCTTTCCGATGAGAGGGTAAAGTTTATCCATGATCATGCCCGTAAAGTAAGCGTAGAAGCCCATCGGATGAGAGGATTGGTACGGTTCCGGGAACTTCAGGATGGCTGGCTGTATGCTCCGATTGAGACCGACCATTATGTATTACCCCTTATTATAAGGCATTTTTCTCAAAGGTTGCCCCAGAAACAATGGTTTATCCATGATATTAAGAGAAAAAAGATAGCGATTCACAACCTTACATATCCCCGTATTTTTGACGTAAAAAACTATAGGGTTCCTGAATTATCTTTCAAAGAAGCCGAACATCAAAAAATATGGCAGGAATACTTTAAGAATATTGCGATAAAAGACCGTAAAAATGTACGATTACAGCGGCAGTTCATGCCGAAACGGTATTGGAAATATCTCACTGAAATGGAAGTTATTCACAATGAAGAGACCTGTACACGTTACCACCCCTGATTACCCAAAAAACCGGCTTATGTACACTTTAAAAATAGGGGATTTAGATAAGAGAGGTATGCCCGGGAGTCTCCGGATCCAACCGCTGTGGATAACTCAAGCGGAGATTATTCACAAAAAGAGGAATTGAGATATAAAAATGGCTTTCAGGCCTCTTTCGGAAATATGGCTCAAGGAGATCCTTAGTTAAGCGTATATATTAAGCCAGCCTCCGATACTTCCCGGCCCGGTAAACCCGTATATAGGCATAAAATTAGTACCTACAGGGTTTATTGCCGGTTTCAGGTTGATCCCGGAATCGAGATTGATCCCCTGATAACCGGAATATTGACCGGGATCATACCCTTTCAGCACATCAGCGTCTTTCACCTCAAATTCTTCTTTAATTGTACGCCCTGCGGTATGAGTCACCTTAGGCGGAGAATTCACCCGGATCCGAGGGTATACATCGTGTAACTTATCAGCCCCGCGTAAACTCTGGGTGATATTGGCCTGGTGCCCATACGTCGGTGTGATAATGTTTAACATTTTCAACATAACTATCCCCCCTTTTCCCTTCCACTTTAAATATACTACAATCCTGGGAGAGATTACAAGTATATTTTAAACGTAAGACATTGTGCTACAAGTACTTATATAAACAAACCCCTGAATCTGGCTAATAATGCACAAATAGTTGTGTACGTAACTTATTCATTTACAATAATTTATAAAAATAATTCCGGACAAAAATCTTCGCTGGGTAATATTTATTTATAAAAATAGAAAATATTTGCTATACTAGTACATGAGAAGGTACCGATATCCCAGGAATAATCGATGAGAAAACAAAAGTCAGGATGCAGTCTCTCACCTTAAAAAAGGAGGATCGGTATGACAATAATGATTCAGCTTTTGGCAATCAGCTTAGTGATTGAAGGCAGTTTATTTCTCGTAAAACCTCAACTTATCCGGTCTATTCTGGAATTCTGGAAACAAGGCACAAAATTCTATTTTGGCGCGCTTGGGGCCCTTCTTTTCGGAATAATCTTTATCCTCAACATTCAAAACGCGGCTTTGCCGATAGTAATGGTTATATTCGGTATTATCAGCCTCTTAAAAGGGACAGCCATAATCTTTGCCCGAAAACCCATTTTAAGCTTCTCGGAGAGAATCATCCCCAATAAGCCGTTTTCTTCACGTATGCTCGCTCTGGGAATGATCGCAATCGGGATACTGCTTTTTTATTCGGTCTGAAACTGAAAAGCCTTAAATCCTATACCTCATGGATACACTCGGAATCCTTTTGCTACTTCTGCTTTGCGCCCTTTATATGGCTAAAGCCGTCTGCGATACCATCCGTACTGGAAGCGCTCAGGTACGGGGAGGCGTACGTTATAAACGTTATAAACGAAAAAAAGACTTTCTGCCTTATATAATGGTCCTTGGCTGCCAGATATTGATAACTTTTTCGCTTTTTGCCCTTTTTCTCCTTCAGCTTTTTGATTCAGTCCATAGACCATAGTCTGTGGTCCATAGTCCATAGTCCGTAGTCCATAGGCTATCGACTCTCGACTATTGACTATTGACTATTAACTATCGGCCATGGACCATCGACTGCATTAGTGCTTGGAATTTCATATTTTACAGGTATAATTTTATGATTATGAATTAAGTGAGCCCGTGTACCCGTTACCCCGTGTTTGGGAACGGGAATCCCGCCTGTGGCGGGAAACCAAGCACGGGCGAACACACAAACTAAAAAGGAGTATACTATGTATCGTCCCGAAATTAAAGTGCTTGATTGCACGATCCGTGACGGCGGATTGATCAATAACCATGATTTTGACCCTACACTGGTACGCGCGGTCTATAAAGCAATCTCCGAATCCGGTGTAGACTATATGGAAATCGGCTATAAGAATTCGCGGGAATTGTTCTCTGCGAAAGAATACGGACCGTGGAAGTTCTGTGATGACGAGGATATTCTCAAGATAACCAAAGGGATCGAATCGCATACGAAACTATCGGTAATGGTCGATGTGGGCCGGGTAGAGATCGATGATGTCAAACCTGCAAGCGAGAGCCCGGTAGATATGATCCGGGTCGCTTCTTACGTAAAAGATATCGATAAGGCGATCTTTATGGTAAATCATTTTGCCGAGAAAGGGTATGAAACGACCATTAACGTCATGGCTATTTCACGTGACCAGGGGCCGGAACTCGATGAAGCGTTACAGCAGATCGAAAGCGAGAGTAAAGTCCAGGCGGTATATATTGTCGACAGTTTCGGAGCGCTGTATCAGGAACCGGTAGAGTGGCTGGTAAAAAAATTCAAAGAAATACTGAAAACCCGGGAAGTCGGGTTTCACGGGCATAACCATCAACAACTGGCGTTCGGTAATACCATCGAGGCGATCATGCACGGTGCGAATTATCTTGATGCGACGATATACGGCATCGGCCGGGCCGCAGGCAATTGTCCACTGGAATTATTGATCGGATTCCTGAAAAACCCTAAATTCGATATCCGCCCGATACTCGATTTGATCTCTAAAGAATTCGTTCCGTTACGCGAAAAGATCGAATGGGGCTATATCATTCCTTATGCGATCGCCGGAATGATGAACGAACATCCCCGGGCCGCGATGGCACTGAGGAATAGCGAGCATAAAGAAAACTATCGTGAATTTTACGAAAGTCTTGTTGATACCGACGCCGACTGATCAGGAAGGTCACAAAGTCACACGTCACACGAACGTCTGCTTCGCGGGCAGTCACACGTTGCACGACACACGTCACACGTGGAACCGAATACATGTGACTCTGTGACTTTGTGACCTTGTGTCTTTGTGACGTGCCGAAGGCATACGTGTGTCTATGTGACTTTAATCTTATGGATATAGCCGAATTCAAAAAACTGCCGATATTGGGAATCCTGCGGGGGATCAAAGAGACAGAGATTGAACCGCTTACCGAAACGGTGATCTCATCCGGATTAAAGACTATCGAGATCACCATGGACACCGAAGGAGCATCCTCGCTCATTCGCCGGATGAAGAACATTGCCGGAAACTCACTCACTATCGGGGCCGGTACGGTACTGGATATCACCAACCTTAAGAACGCCGTCGACTCGGGAGCGAGTTTTATCGTATCTCCCGTCTTTGTCGAAGAAGTCGTCGAATATTGCCGGAAACAAAAAATCCCCGTATTCCCCGGAGCGTTTACGCCGACGGAAATATATCATGCCTGGCAAAACGGAGCGACGATGGTAAAAGTATTCCCGGCGAAATCTGTATCACCCGGATATTTCCAGGAGATCAAAGGCCCGTTCAGAGACATCGAGTTGCTCGCGTGCGGCGGAGTGAACGAGAAAAATATCCGCTCATTTTTTGAGTATAAAGCCGACGCTGTAGCCTTCGGTACTAGTATCTTCCGCAGTGACCTTATTGCCGCAAAAGAGTTCTCCACGATCAGAAATGCCATTGAACGGCTGATCGACCGGTACCGTCACCCCCTGACGGATTAGGCCGAATCGTTTTTGTAACAGCCAATATCCGAGGAGACCCGCTCACTTCACTTTTTAAAAGATTGTGTTAAAATACATCCTATGGAATCTTCTAAAAAACCTACTAATTTTATCCGGGAAATCATTGACGACGATCTGAAAACCGGGAAATATGCGAGCAGAGTCCATACCCGTTTCCCCCCGGAGCCCAACGGATATCTTCATATCGGTCATGCAAAATCCATATGTCTCAATTTCGGTATCGCCCGTGATTATCAGGGAAAATGCAACCTGCGGTTTGACGATACCAATCCGACGAAAGAGGAACAGGAATATGTAGACTCCATCACCCAGGACGTCCGCTGGCTGGGATTTGACTGGGAAGACCGTCTTTATTACGCTTCCGATTATTTTGAAAAACTTTACGCGTATGCCGTCGAACTCATTAAAAGAGGCAAAGCGTACGTATGCGACCTGCCGCTTGATGAGATCCGCGTGTTTCGCGGTACGGTGAACGAACCCGGAAAAGATTCCCCGTTTCGTAATCGCAGTGTTGAAGAAAATCTTGGTCTGTTTACCCGGATGCGTCAGGGGGAATTCGGCGAAGGAGACCGGGTCCTGAGGGCAAAGATCGATATGGCTTCACCGCACATGATCATGCGCGACCCTATTCTTTATCGTATCCGATATGAACGCCACCATCGTACCGGTGAGGCCTGGTGTGTCTATCCTATGTATGATTTCGCCCATTGCCTGAGCGATTCGATCGAAGGGATCACCCATTCGATCTGTACGCTGGAATTTGAAAATAACCGGGCCTTGTACGACTGGATCCTCGCTGAACTTGATGCGTACCATCCTCAACAGATCGAATTTGCCCGCCTGAACTTAAGTTATACGGTATTGAGTAAACGGAAACTGCTCCAACTGGTAGAAAAAAATCACGTATGCGGGTGGGATGACCCGCGGATGCCGACTCTTTCGGGATTACGCCGTAGAGGATATACGCCTTCATCTATCCGCAATTTCTGCGAAAAAATAGGAGTCGCTAAATTCAATAGTATCATCGATGTCGCTCTTCTGGAAAATGCGTTACGGGAAGAACTCAATAAAACCGCACCGCGAAGGATGGCGGTCTTGAACCCTCTTAAAGTAGTGCTCACCAATTATCCCGAAGGACAGACCGAAGAGCTGAACGCGGTCAATAATCCCGAGGATCCCGCCATGGGGACCAGGCCGGTACCGTTCAGTAAGATCATCTATATCGAACAGGACGATTTTCGCGAAGATCCGCCGAAAAAGTTTTACCGGCTTTCTCCCGGGAAAGAAGTACGCCTGCGTTATGCCTATTTCATTACATGCGAACAAGTAATAAAAGACGCTCAAGGGAATATCGTCGAATTACACTGCGCCTATGATCCGGCGACGCGAGGAGGAGACGCTCCCGATAAACGAAAAGTAAAAGCGACTCTCCATTGGGTAAGCGCGGCTCATGCGATATCCGCTCCGGTCAGGATCTATGACCATCTGTTTTCCGCAGCTGCCCCCGAAGCCCATGCCGAAGGAGAAGATTTCACTGTCCATCTTAACCCTCATTCTCTGGAGATGCTTTCTGGAGCAAAACTCGAACCCTCCCTGAAACAAGCGGATGTGCGCACTCGCTATCAATTCGAACGGCACGGTTATTTTTTTGTCGACCCGGTCGAATCTACCGATAAAAATCCTGTGTTTCACCGGATCGTCCCTTTGCGGGATACCTGGGCAAAAATAGAGAAAAAACAGCTATAATGACTCGGATCCTAAGCGAACCGATCCATAATAATGTCCTTCTCAAAGAAATATTTCTTGCTATAATAATAAGACCTGTCGGATCAAACTCACAATAAGGAGCGAACATGAAAGTCCATTTAGCCGGTTTCAACGTCGATACTGCTGTGTTAAAAGAACTCCAGGCAAACCCAGCCTCACGTCAAGATATCACTCCCGAAGTCATATCCGCAGCCTACGCCCGGATCAGCCGCGATCCCCGTCCTATCGAAGAGATCCGTAAAGATGCCCGTAACGAGGTAGAAAAGACCCGTAAATCCAACAGTTCGATCATTTTTAAAATGGGCCACCATTCGGTCGCCGAACACGCTGTATTCAATCTGGATATCATCGGAGTATCGCGATTGGCGATGGAGGAGCTGGAAAGATTCCGGTTGTGTTCTTACACCGAAAAGTCTCAACGTTATATCACGTTAGATAATGATTTTGTGGTCCCCCAGGACATAAAAAATACCGGAGCCGAACGGCTTTTTATCGATACGGTCAAAGTACAAAATAACGCTTATTTCGAACTCTTTTCTCTGTTGAAAGACCACGTATTTAAAAAATATCCTCAACTGGCCGAAAACCCTAAAAATCATAATCTCCTCGAAGGCTGGGCAAAAGAAGATGCCCGGTACGTTACGGCACTCGCGACGGAATCGCAGGTAGGACTTACCGTAAACGCGCGAAACCTTGAACTGATGTTACGGCGGTTCGCATCCCACCCGCTTGAAGAAGTCCAGAGACTGGGAAGAATGATCTACGATGAGATCGCCGAGGTCGCGCCTTCGATCGTAATTTTTCATCAGGCAAACGATCGTGACCAGAAAACGTATCCGGAACTTAAAAGCCTGACGCAACAATTGATCACGGAGACCCCGGTCGAACCGACCGAAGGAAAAGTCCGCCTGATCGAGTACACCGCTGACGGAGACGATACGGTTGCCGCGAGTATTTTACATAGCGTATCGAACTTACCTTACCGGCAGTGCCAACGGATCATAACGAACTGTCCGTTTGAGACAAAACAAAAAATATTTCAAACGGCATGGAAGAATCTGCAATTTTATGACTCGATGATAAGGGAATTTGAATATGTAAGCCTTACTTTTGATATCATCCTGTCTGCAGCCTGTTTCGGCCAGTTAAAACGCCACCGGATGGCTACCCTTACCACTCAAGGGTACGACCCAGCGTTAGGCCTTACTGTCCCGGAATCGATTAAAGCGATCGGGAAAGAGGATTATTTTACCGAAATCGTCGAGAAAACCAACCGGACTTACGAGCACATCGCCAAAAGAGCACCGCAGAGCGCTCCTTATATTCTTACTAACGCTCATTGTCGCCGAGCCCTTATGCGAATAAACGCCCGGGAACTTTATCATATTTCACGGTTACGCCAGGACAATCATGCTCAATGGGATATCCGTAACATATCTCACGATATGGCGAGAGAGGCAAAAAAGGTGATGCCGCTGGTATTTGAATTTATCGGCCCCAAAGACCGGTATAACGAGATATACCAGAACATTTTCGGACAATTACCAAAAGTGCGTGAAGAGATATTGCCCGGCGCCAGGAAAATCAAGTAATTACTACGCTTTTCGACGATAACCCGATTTGACCGGTTTAAAGACGGCTGGACTTATAAGCTACTGTGATTCAGTTATATACGAAAGTGATATATTTGTAATCTTCCCTATAATTATAGTATAGTTAAGACGAGAGAAAAAGGCACGGTAACAAGGAGGGACAAATGAAAACAGCTCTATTAAGAAGCTTAGGGATACTTATTTGGATATGCGCGACCGTTTCTGTAGCCGGCGCTCAACCAGCCAATAATCAGGGATATTTTATGCCCCCGCCGAAGATCATTGAAGTGCCGGAGGTATCTGAGGTACCGATCGAGCTACCCGCGGTAGAAACCGAACCCGTTGAACCTCAACCGGTGGTGGAGAAGCCTCTCGTAGAAGAACCTCAGGATGTGGCCGAACCGGAAATGGTCGATATGGCCCAAGAAGAATCGCATCCCCAAAGCGTTGCGATTGTTCAGGACTATATGGACCAAGTGAAAGTAGAAGATACCTTAGCCAGCATGGCCAGTTTACGGGCGGTACTCACAAAAACCGACGAACAGGTCCACAATGTGGTAAATGCCATGAATTTTCTTGCCGAAACCAACGAAGCGGACCGTCTGATGGATAACCCGTTGACCAAACAGTTCAAAAAGTTCATCCAGGAAATCGAGAAAACCCAGACTCATATCGAAGCGTTACGTGACGCATCCGGGACCATGGAAGAACAGGCTGCTGCCTATTTCGCAGCGTGGGAAAGCAATCTAGAATCATTCAACAACAATTCTATCCGTAACCGCAGCCGGCGCCGGCTGACTGTAACGCAAAGAGACTTCGACCAGATCATGAGAGAAGTCGATCGGTTAAAAACAAAAATAGAACCGTTCCTCGCTCAATTAGTCGATACGCGTAATTTCCTTAATTATGATCTGAACATCGAAGCTATCGATTCGATTTCCGATGTGTTCAAAAAAATAAATACCGAGTCCGAACGTAATCTCGAACAGATCGCTACTGTCGTTGAAAAACTCGATGCGCTTTCGACATCCATGTCGCCGCGCAAGTAACTGAATACGACTTCTCTTTACAACAACTCATCACGAGTTGTTGTAAAGAGAGACAACCCCGCCTTCAGTTATTCTTTTTGGGTACCCCATATATAATATCCTTTATTGTTGATACCGGTTGCTTCTGATATAATTGCTTTTCCGGGTAATATGTGGATAGGACTATAGTCAACCGAAAGGAGACTTTGGTGAAGAGACCTCTGTTAATCGCTTTCATTATCTGTGCGCAGGTGTTACCCTGTTACCCCCAGGATCAGGGAGAAACCCAGGCAAATGTCCAGGCGCACGCACATGCATCAGAACATTCCGTATTCAACCGGGTCGGAGACTGGTGGGCGACCATCGGCAAGTCCGGTGAAGCTAAAACTAAAATCCTTCAGGAACGGGAAGTAGCACGGGCTTTACACCGGGCAGAAAAAGAGTTGAAAAAAACGCATAAAGAAGCCGCAAAAAAACGAAAACAGGCCCGGGAAAAAATAAAGAAAAATCAAGGGTACAATAACCGTTGAGACGATACCGGTTATTGTTCACAAAAAAGTAACAGTTCCTTCATGGCCAAATCACAAGAGAACAGTAAGCTATGCCTGTATGCCACGGGCCCCCTTGTTTCAAATGGAGCCCCACCCGGGCTTCCCGCACATAAATGTAATTTATCCAGCGGGATCCCGCTGGATAAACATGTTGGGGTGAGAGAAAAGCCCGGAGTTCTTTTGGGGCGGAATCCTCGCCGCATCCATCCACAGCCTGAAAGCCGTGGTTTTAAGCGGCGGGATAAAAGGGGCATATCGAAAATAATGTTACTTTTCATATATTCGTAACGGAGAAGAACTCGGTATGGATAAGAAAAAAGTGCTTTTTGTATGTATCCATAACTCGGCACGCAGCCAGATAGCCGAAGCCTTTTTAAACAGACTGGGCGGCGACCGGTTTTATGCCGAAAGTGCCGGACTCGAACCGGGCACAGTGAATCCGTTGGTCGTTCAGGTAATGAAAGAGATCGGGGTCGATATTTCCCAAAATAAGGCCAAAAGCGTGTTTGATTTTTACACCCAAGGCAAACGGTATAACTACGTTATCACCGTATGCGATGGAGCCAATTCCCAGCGTTGCCCGGTATTTCCGGGTATCGCCAAAAGGCTGCATTGGGGGTTTGAAGATCCGGCGGGACTATCGGGAAGTGATCAGGAAAAATTAAAAACTATCCGGAAGATCCGTGACCATATAAAAGAAAAAATTGAAAAATTCATCATCCAGGAGAAATAATATCCATTTAAAATAGGCGTTTTTTCGCTTTTCCCCCGCGTTATTTCTTCCTTTGATTTTCTGCTTCCTATATATATAATATATAGATATAGGGTTCTCAGTGCCATCATTTTTGTTATAATGAGATAGTATGCCAAAAACCAGCTATAAAGACTATATTGTGACGTTAAGTAAGATCAGTAAAGCGATCACTTCCGACCTTTATCTCGAAGATGTACTGAAACTGATCGTCACCCTTACCGCCAACGTAATGCGGGCGAAGATCTGCGCATTATGGCTGATTGAAGAAAAAACACAGGAATTGAAAATCAGGGCGACCCAGGCGATGAGCCAGGCCTATCTTAAAGAACGCAGTATCAAGCTGGGAGAAGGGATTGTCGGGCTGGTCGCGAAAGAAAAAAAACCGATGGTCATTCTTGATGTAGCTAAAGATCCGCAATATAAAGAAAAACAGCTTGCCCGTCGTGAAGGCCTGGTATCTATGCTCAGTGTACCGATGCTGGTAAAGAAAAAATTAATCGGAGTGATCAATTGTTATACTACCGATGTGTACAAATTTACCAAAAGTGATATCGACCTTTTAAGTGCCGTGGCTAACCAGGCTGCGGTCGCTATTGAAAATACCGAATTGATGGTGAAATCGAAGATTATTCAGGAAGAGCTGGAAACTCGCAAGAAAGTAGAAAAAGCCAAAGGTATCCTTATGCGCGAACAGAAACTGACCGAAAACGCGGCCTACGCTTTAATCCGTAAGTCCAGTATGGATAAACGAGTGCCGATGAAAGAGATCGCCGATGCGATCATTTTGTCCGATGAGATCAAGAGCGGAAAATAATACCATACCACAATGCATATTTTTATTAAAAGAGGGAGGTGCTTATGCCGTATAATCCAAGCCTGGACGAATGTATCTTTCAGAAATCATGGGAAAACGATGTAGAACGGCTTACTGTAGGAGTCCATTCCTACAACAAAGGGACAAAAAAACTTCAGATTACCCGGGAAAATAAAAGTGCCGACGGAGAATACCGTTTCGCTAAACTCGGCCGGATGTCCAAAGAAGAAGTCGAAGCGATTCTTCCTCTAATCCAGGAATCCACAAAACATATGGATTAATTCTCATAACGGGATTTCTTTACGTATCATTTTCAAGGGTAATTATCTATTGGGCCCCGATTATATGCAATGGGAACGCATTTGTTTACTTTCTCAGTAATCATACCTACCCTTAACGAAGAACTGTGTATAGCCGATTGTATCAATCATCTTCGCACCCTTAATCCTGAAATCGAGATCATTGTTGCCGACGGCGGCAGTACCGATGCCACCCTGACAATCGCCGAATCACTGGGAGCAACGGTACTTACGACTGCCCGGGGAAGAGGATACCAACTCAATGCCGGGGCCGACCGGGCAAAAGGAGATATATTCTTATTTCTCCATGCCGACACGCGCTTGCCGGACGATGCTTTTTTTTCGCTATCCGATTTCTTTTCCGATCAAAGAGTGCAGATCGGGATATTTCGTCTGGCTCTGGATATATCTCACTGGATACTTAAATGGTATACTTTCTGCAGCCGGTTTGATTCGGTATTCACCCGGTTCGGAGATCACTGTATTATTGTCCGTCGCGGATTCTTCTACCGGATAGCCGGATACCCGAACTGGCCGTTATTCGAAGAAGTAAAATTCCTTCAAAAAGCTAGGGTCCTCACTAAAATACATCTTTTACCGAAAACCGCCGTTACTTCAGCCCGGCGATTCGTCCAAAACGGCATCGTCCGGCAATATTTCTTTGATGCGAAAATAATGTGTCTCTATCTTTTAGGAAAATCTCCTTACGAATTGGCTCAAATGTATACTGCTCGTAAGAAAAAAAACCATACCGCGATTATTCTCTTTGCGCGTTATCCGGTCCCGGGCAAAGTGAAAAGCCGGCTGGCAAAAACCAAAGGGAAACGTTATGCCGCGTTAGTGTATAAACGAATCGCAGAAAAGGCATTCCGTACCGCACGCAGCATCTCAAATACCGGCCTCATTCGGTATATTTTTGTAGCTGATTCTGATACAGTAAAAAAAACCTGCCGCTGGGCAAGATCAGGATTCCTTTGTCTAAGCCAGACCGGTCATGATCTTGGCCAACGGATGGAACACGCATTGTGCCGGGTGTTCAGCTACGGGGCGGAGAAAGTGGTCATTGTCGGGACCGATATTCCCGACCTTTCCCGGGATATCATTGAAAACGCACTCCGATTATTAGATTCCCATCAAATCGTACTGGGGCCGACTCATGATGGAGGATATTATCTTTTGGGGATGAAAAAAATGTATCGAGAACTTTTCCGAAACATACCCTGGAGTACTCCGGATGTGTTACCCGCCACATTAAGCCGTATTGAAAATCTTAAAGCAGCCTCAGCCAGATTACCTTTGCTACGGGATATCGATACCGAAGAAGATCTAAAAAAATGGAAAGAGGACAAGACCCATGCATATTCTAGCTCCGGTCAGTAGATACCAAGATATTCTTCCGCTTATCGATGCCGGTGCTGATGAATTCTATTGCGGAATAATCCCTGAACAGGTCGTATACAAGGATATAAATTGTCATGCGGGAGATACTGCTTCGAATTTTTCCTCCTATAACGAGCTTCAAAAATCGATTGATGTGGCCCATGCTCACCGGAAAAAACTTTTCGTCACTTTGAACATGCCGTTTATTATTCCTGAACAATATCGGGATATCGACAGTCTCCTCGGCACAATCATCAAGATTCAAACTGACGCGATCATTGTGAGTGATATCGGTTTTTTGAATTATGTAAAGGCTCGTTATCCTGGATTAGAAACCCACTTGTCGGTTGTTGCCGGAGCTACTAATACCTACGCGATCGATTTTTTTCGAGAAATGGGGGTACAAAGAATCGTCCTCCCTGACCACCTCAGCCTTGAAGAAATCGAGCAGATCTCCGCCCGGAAACAAAACCTTGCTATAGAAATATTCGTGTTAAACAACAAATGTTTTAATTGGGAATGTGTATGCGGATTCCACCACTGGCCGGTTTCTGATAAACCGCGGATCCCTTTACCGGTTGATTTCCTACAAAAGACTTTCAGCCTCCTGCCGGCACATATGGTTGAGAAGCTTTTTAACTTGTCTTTTATCCAGAATCTTTTCGAGATCTTCTTGCAATCTCAAAAACATCTTCAGGGATGCAAATTAAATTACACCGTATCCCTGTCCCCAGGCATTTCTGATCAAACCCATCTCTTGCAACAGCGAAGGATTCAACAGTTATTACGGGCGGCTCATTCCTGGCGACGGATGAATCAATGCGGCGCCTGCAGCCTTTTTATGGCAAAAACTTACGGTATAGATGTGATCAAACTCGACGGACGGTATCTGCCTCTGGAACGAAAAGTGAAAGACGTTTCATTTATCCGCCGTTGTCATGATGCTCTCGACTGCACTGCCGATAAAAACGAGTTCTCGAGGATCTGTAAAGAGGAATTCAAAAATATATACGGGTATCCTTGTCGAACCCAACAGTGTTATTATCCCGAATTATTTCAAAATCATGCCTGAAAAAGCGTTATATACAAAAAATATCTGCAGTATTACCGATAAGGCTGCGGATGGGTTTACCCGGATATATTTTGGAAATGAATTCTGTGAACATCTCATCCCATCCTGGGAGATAATAAAAGAGGTCCTCGATACCTGCCATGGTTCACAACGTGCTTTCACTTTAGTTACCCCTATGGTCACCGATAAGGGGATAAGTACACTGTATTCTCTTTTTGAGAGATTAAGCGACACCCCGTTGATGGCCGGGGCTCTTTACGAGGTGGTCGCCAACGATATCGGAGTGATCCAACTGCTCAATCAAAAATTTCCCAGCCTACAACCGATCGCCGGGCGGCTGCTCAGCAAACAGCGCCGGGACCCCCGTATTATCGGTTGCGTTGATCCTTTCGGGAAAAATGATCTCCCCTTGCTGGGACACTCTCAGTTTTCTCCTTTATTCATTGAATATCTGCACAAAAAAAATGTCCACCGGGTAGAAATAGACAACCTTTTACAGGGGATTAACGATACCTTTATCCCTGAGAAACTTGACGTTTCGCTGTATTTTCCTTATACTTATCTTACCACTTCTCGGATGTGCTTTTTCAACCAATCGAGTACCCTGGTGTTGAAAGACGCAATATTCTGCAGAAACCATGAGTGTCAAAAATATCGTCATTTTGAACTCCATCACGTTCGGATGCCGATGCCGATTTTATTGAAAGGAAATACTCAGTTTTTTGAGAACCGAGTGTTTCCCGACGACGTGCAAAAATGGGGGATCAACAGGATCATATATGAAAAAGATATCCCGCTCTAAAAACTCCGTCGCCACACAGAGAACACGTATTGATGCCCTGGATAAAAAGATCATCGCATTGATCGCTCAACGATTAAAGATCGCCTGTAAGATCGCCCAGGAGAAGAAACGTCTCAATCTCACTATACGCCAACCAGAACGGATGGCGTCACTGTTGGCTGAACGAAAAAAAATGGCCCTCACCCATACTCTTAACCCGGCGTTTATATTAAAAGTATATAAAATCATCCTTGATGAATCCATGAAAATCCAGAAACGACAATTAGCAAAAAAACATGAACATTTTTGAAACGGGAAAAACCCGTTCACCCTCTCTGCGGCATTCTAAAACGATCTTCTTTTTGCTCTTGTTATCTTTTATATGCAGCCCCATTACGAGTTTTGCCGACCCGGCCCACTACCTTTTTACCGCATTGTTATCCGAACATGTAAAAGACGGCCTGGTTGATTATACCAGGCTCTGTAATGACGGGAGATTCTTGTATTATATAGACCAATTGAAAAATACCGACCCGGACACCCTGGATCATAACCAACAACTCGCGTTTTGGCTTAATGCCTATAACGCCTATACGTTGAAAATCGTCTGTGAACATTATCCGATCAAAAGCATCAACAATCTGCATCTGGGCGGATTGACCCTGGGGACCGTCTTACGCAAAACTATCTGGGACCGCGATTTTGTGGTGATCAATAACCAGCCGACCACCTTACACGTTATCGAACATGACATTTTACGGGGAAAGTTTTACGAACCTCGCATCCATTTTGCCCTGGTGTGCGCGGCAAAGAGTTGTCCGCCGCTAAGAGACGAAGCCTACGAAGCTGATTTTATCGAATATCAATTAAACGACCAGGGCCGGCGATTTCTTGCCGATCATGAAAAAAACCGGTTCGATACTGAAAAAAAGATCGCTTTTCTTTCGAAAATATTCGATTGGTTCTCAAAAGATTTCGGTGATACCAAGGCCCAAATGTTGACCTACCTTTCCCGGTTTCTTCCCGCGCAAATCGCCGAGACAATACAGGAAGATATTTCATCCTGGAGAATAAAACATCTCAAATACGACTGGCGGCTCAACGAACTCAAACAATAATGGATGGTATCGATCATCATACCGACATATAACGAAGAAAAGATCATTGAAAAGACGCTGAACGGTTTTATCGGAGCACATCCCGACGATATTGAGTTGATCCTTGCCGATGGGGGAAGTACGGACCGTACCGGCGAATTAGCCGGACGTTATCCGGTAAAAATAGTATATACCGAAAAAAACCGGGCCCGGCAGATGAATACTGCGGCTCAACATGCCCGGGGAGACATTCTGCTGTTTCTCCATGCCGACACAAAGACATCTTTTCAAAGCCTGGCGGCGATAGAACGTGTCGCAAAAAAAGTAGTCGGAGGATGTCTCACCCAGCGTATTGACTCAAAAAGAATAGCCTATCGCCTGATCGAAAGGTCGGGGAATATCCGGGCAAAAATGACAAATATCTTTTATGGCGACCAGGCGATATTCGTAAAGAAAGATATTTTTTTAAAGATCGGCGGATTTGATGAGATTGAACTGTTTGAAGATGTATTTTTTTCAAAAAAACTTAAAAAGCAGGGGGCCGTCGCCGTCTTGCCGGAAAAAGTATATGTTTCTCCGCGACGCTGGGAGACCCAGGGCATTGTGAAAACGACGATTATTTACTGGTTACTCACGTTCGGATGCATTTTCCATTTGTTTCGTCCGACACTGAAAAAGATATATCACGACATCCGTTAAAAAATAGTATGATCAGACGTAACATCATTATTTCTCAAACTCCCGAAACCGCCGCGGAAGAAGCGGTATTTATCTGGCAGAAAACCGCCTCACGCGCCATCTTAACCCGCGGGCATTACACCATGGCTCTTTCCGGAGGGATGACCCCCGACATCTTCTATCGAAAGCTTTCCGACCCCGCCCATCGTTTTCTTTGGGAAAAAATATCGATATTCCTGGTCGATGAACGGTTTGTCCCTTACACCGATTCTCAAAGTAATTACGC
Source organism: Candidatus Omnitrophota bacterium (assembly GCA_016935525.1). GTDB lineage: Bacteria > Omnitrophota > Gorgyraeia > Duberdicusellales > 4484-171 > JAFGQU01. The sequence goes on along the minus strand of JAFGQU010000022.1, from coordinate 8,850 downwards.
GATGATAAACGATCACCTGTTCAAACGGATCCCGATCCCGCCCCAGAATGTGTTTCCGATTCCGATCCGCGGCACCCCGCAAAACTCGGCATTGGAATATGATGCGAAACTAAGGAGTTTTTTCCGGGTAACTCCCGCTCGGCCTATACCGCGTTTTGATCTGATCGTATTGGGTATCGGCCAGGACGGACGGACTGCGTCATTGTTTGAAGGAGACCCCCGGATATATACGGCGGATCGTTTTGTGATCGCGACTAAACATCTCTCTTTACCTCATCCGCAGATTTCCATGACTCTGGCCTTGATCAATAATGCGGCACACGTGATGTTTCTGGTCACGGGAAGGCATAAAGCCCGTACGGTCTTTGAGGTACTCAACCAGGCTAAGGAGACCTCGGCGACAAAAGTAAGTCCGGCAACCGGAGAGTTGACTTTTGTGCTCGACAAAGAAGCCGGATCACTGGTAAAAGACATGACGAAATGAGGGGAGGTATAATCAAAAAAACCGGCCCTATTCACATATTCTCACCATGAATACACGGTATGACCTCATTGTCATCGGCGCCGGCGCCGCAGGGATTACTGCCGCCTCTATCGCCCACACATTAGGGGCAAAAACCCTGCTCATCGAAAAAAATAAGATCGGCGGAGATTGCACCTGGTTTGGCTGTATCCCTTCTAAAACCCTTCTTAAATCGGCCGCGGTTGCTCAACACATAAAAACCGCATCCCGATTCGGCATCGACCCGGAGTCATCACGACTTACCGCCGCAAGAGTGATGGATCATGTACGCGACACCATCGCCGAAATAGCGCACACGGAAACTCCGGAGGTGTTCCGTAAAAAAGGGATCGATATCACAATAGGTACCCCCCGGTTTACCGGCCAAAACACTTTAGACGTCAACGGTGAAGAGGTTCTATTCAAAAAATGCATCCTCTCAACCGGATCTCGTCCGGTTATTCCGCCGGTTTCCGGTATCGAGAAAGTCGAATACCTCACCAATGAAACGATATTTTCTCTAAAATCACTCCCCCGGGAGTTGCTCATACTGGGCGGAGGACCTATCGGAATCGAACTGGCTCAAAGTCTGTCTCGTCTGGGAGTGAAAGTATTTCTGGTAGAGATGGCCGACCGGATCCTTTTTCGTGAAGAAAAAGAACTCGCCCGTTATCTGGAAAAAAAACTTAAAAGCGAAGGAGTCACCTTTTTCACCTCCCATAAAGCCGTGCAGTTACGTAACCGGGACGACAAGATCTCACTCACCCTTGAATCTGCCGGCGCGCCTCCTCGAGAGATCGTCGCCGAGAAAATACTCGTAGCTACGGGAAGATCTCCGCGGATAGACGGTCTCGATTTAGAAAAAGCGCACGTGCATTACACTAAAAAAAGGATTACCGTGAATGCCTATCTTCGCACCACCGGTAAAAATATCTTCGCCTGCGGAGATGTGATCGGTCCCTATCAATTCAGCCATATGGCCAACTATCAGGCGCACATCGCTGTCCGTAACGCGTTATTCAAAAGAATCGCCTGGCAGAAAGCCGATAATTCCAACGTATCCTGGGCGATCTTTACCGATCCAGAACTCGCTCATTGCGGTCTTACCGAAGAAGAAGCCCTCGCCCGAAATAAAAAAATAAAAGTCTATACGACCGACTATTCTGAATGTGACCGGGCCGTGACCGATCAGGAAACCGAAGGAATGATAAAGATCATTGTCGATCAAAAAGGATACCTTAGCGGGGCTCATGTGGTAGGAGCTTCGGCCGGCGAGATCATTCACCCGTTGATCGTCGCCCGGGCACTTAAAATCCCGGTTGCCAGACTCTCGCGTTTAGTGTATATTTATCCCGTTTTATCGGAACTGATCAAAAAGACAGCACAAAAACCGATGCTCGATTCATTGAATAATCCTTTTATACGATGGACCATGAATATTCTACGTCAGAAATGAAGCTCCACGGGCTATCCCGGACATTCCGGGATCCCGCTGGATAAAAACAATAAGGTGCGGGAAAGCCCGTAGTTTCTCTTTATGATTCCGCAGGAGCGGAATCCCGGCCAGAGTTTCCATCTCCGGCTTAAAAGCCGGAGTTTTATCGCGGCGGGATAGAAAAATGAAATTACTACGTAATCCCTGGATAAGATGTGTGCTGGTACTACTGTTAATGGCTCTGGTTTTCTTTGCGTTACGGGCAGCTCACGTCGATTTTTCGGGGATATCCCAGGAACAATTCAGAGAAAAGATCAATTCATTCGGCATATGGGGTCCGGTACTCTATATCATCGTCTACATACTGCGCCCTTTGATCCTGTTTCCGGCCGGGATCCTTTCGGCATCAGCCGGTTTCATCTGGGGGCTGAAAGGGTTGATCTATCTTTTAATTGCCGCCAACATTTCTTCGACCCTCGAGTTTTTTATTGCCCGTTCTTTCGGCCGGATACTTGTTGAAAAATATATCCGGAACAACCGGATCGCCGGACTTGACAAAAAAATAGAAAAACACGGGTTTCTCGCCGTCTTGCTTATCAGGATCATCCCTAACGTCGCCTGGGACATCCAGAATCTCAGTTTAGGGCTGACTCACGTTTCGTTTCGCGATTATTTTCTGGCGACATTTATCGGGATCATTCCCGGATCATTCGCTTTTGTATTTTTCGGATCTTCTTTGATCGCGGTCTTGACCAACCCGAAAAATTTCTGGATGATCGGGGTAACGGTCGTCATTTTTTTAGGTATCGGATTGCTGCAGAAATACCTTAAGGCCCGCCGGGGAGAAAACCTGTGAAGTATTCGATTCCTTTAACCTTCTTCGTATTAGTGACGATATTTTTGTTGGAAGGGATATTCCCTCATTTTTCTTCAAGAAAGCACCGTATCGCTCACGGCCTAAAAAATATTACCTTAGGAGTCGCCGCCGGGATCATCGCCACCGGCATCGGTTCATTAATTTTTTTCTATGCGAAACAACTTTTTGGCACTCATTCGCCGGCTCTTATCGATAAAATCCGTCTCTCCCCGGGAATTGAATTTGCCGCCGGGTTCCTTCTGTTCGATCTCTGGATGTACACCTGGCACCGGATGAACCATCGTATCCACCTCTTATGGCGGTTTCATCGCGTCCATCATACCGATACCGATATGGACGCGACTACCGCGATCCGTTTCCATCCCGGAGAGATTTTTTTCTCTCATATTGCCAATTTTTTCATCCTTTTTCTTATCGGTATTGCCTCCCGGCCGCTAGGATGGTACCTGATGTTTTTTCAGACAAATATCCTGTTCCATCATAGCAATCTGGCCATCCCGGAAAAATACGACCGTATCTTAAGGACAATCATCGTAACTCCCAATATGCACCGGGTACACCATTCGATTATTCGCGAAGAAACCGATTCGAATTATTCCAGTCTCTTTTCATTCTGGGATAGATTATTTAACACTTTTCGCCGGCGCGACGATACTCACCTGATCCGTTTAGGGATACCCCAGATCGCTCTCAAAGAACGGCTAGGATTTAAGAGACTCTTAACGTTACCCTTTAAAAATTTCTCGCGTGTGAAATAATAGCAAAAGAGGAGGAAATCATTATGGTGTTAACCTATTTAGCAAAATATAAAGATGCAGGCATTTTGATATTACGGCTCGGGGTGGGGATCCTGTTCATACGTCACGGCGCCCCTAAATTGTGTTCCGGCCCGGAACAATGGAATCAACTGGGAGGTGCGATGGGCTATCTGGGGATAACGTTCTTGCCGACGGTTTGGGGATTTATGGCTGCGAGTGCCGAGCTTTTCGGAGGGATATGTCTTATTCTCGGTATATTCACCCGGACAGCAAGCGCATTGCTGTTCCTCACCATGGTCGTTGCCACCGTTTTTCATCTAGGACAGGGGCAGGGGATCCAAGCGGCCACGCCGGCTATTGAAAACGGGATAATATTTTTAAGCCTCATATGTATCGGTCCGGGGAAATATAGCCTTGAGGCATTACTCTGCAGATGACAGGCAAGTCATTTTAAAAAAATAGTTCCCGTTTGATTTCGATGCAATGTTGGAGATAAAAGATAAAGAGCAAAACGTTCAAAAAGCGCTCCTACTGGCCTCAAAAGACCCCCGAATATCTTGATTTTCAAATCGAAAAATTTATTGCATAAAGGTACGCAATGATTTACAATATGTAGTTACTAAGAGAGAAAAAACGAAATTACGCTATGACAAAACTTCATCAAAAAACCCAGGAAATCACCGATCTTGTCCTTAAAGCTCAGGCAAAAGCCTATGCCGAGACCAGCAGTGAACCGGAACCGGGATTAACCCAGCCGATTCAATGGCCGGTACAATGCCTTGTCGGCCCGGGCCTGGAAGGAGCAATCGCCTGCGAATCGCAGATAGGTTATGTGAACGGAGCCAAAGGCTGGCTGATCTATCGTGGATACGATATTTTTGAACTGTGCGCTTATTCCACATACGAGGAAGTCGCTTACCTGCTCATTCACGGCCATATACCTTCAAAATCGGAATTGAATACATTTAAGAAAAAACTCGCATTATACCGGTATATCCCGGAAACCCAGGAAACCCTGGCTCAGTTCCCTATAAAAAAAATGCAACCGATGTCCGCCCTCAGTTTAGGGACTATCCTTATGGGACAGGAATTTAACGAGATCATCGCTTCGGCCAGCTTCGGCAAATTGATCTCTTCTGATGAAGATTCAATACCGATGGAAACCAAACCGCGCGGCGAAGAACATGCCATCTACGAATTTAAAGCAAAAAAACTGCGCCGGCAGAACATCACGCTTAATGTCTGTTACCATCTCATCGCCGGGGTTGCGACTATTACCGCGGCGATCGCCCGGCTGAGGGAAGGTAAACCGGTAGTCAAACCCGACCCGAACTTAAGCCATGCCGCGAATCTCATTTATATGATGACCGGAAAACACCCCTCTCCGGCAGAAGAACGGATCATGGATATCGCTCTTATTCTTCATGCCGACCACGGGATGAACGCGAGCACCTTTGCTTCAATGGTTGTCGCTTCGACATTATCGGATATCTACCTTTCTATCGGTTCCGGTATTGCCGCGTTAAACGGCCCGTTACACGGCGGCGCCAACGAACAGGTCCTTAAAATGCTTCAAAAAATAAAAAACCCCCAGAGAGTAAAATCGTGGTACACACACGCCTTCGAACGGCGAGAAAAAATTACCGGATTCGGGCACCGGGTCTATAAAGCCTACGACCCTCGGGCACGGGTATTAGGACCGTTAGCCGAACATTTAGCGTACGACGACCCGGACACCCGGAACCTTTTCTTAATCGCCAAAAACCTGGAAGCCGAAGTCATTGCGACACTGGGCGAACAAAAAAAGATATTCCCTAATGTCGATTTCTATTCCGGATTAGTCTACCGGACGATGAAGATCCCCTCCGAACTGTTTACTCCGATATTCGCAGTAAGCCGCGTTGCCGGATGGACGGCAAGAATACTCGAATATCTGAAAAATAACCGCATTTTCCGGCCCCGGGCGATGTATACCGGTTTATTTAATCAGAAATATATCCCGGCGCGCACACGCACCGGTACTAAAAAGAATCCGTAGATGAAGCTCCGCGGGCTCTCTCGAAAATATCGGGACCATCCGCGGTCTGAAGACCGCGGTTATGTCGCTTCGGGATACATCGTTCTTTTTCTATGAATATCTTCTGGATATGGTCTCCATTCATCATCGTTTTTTCATTTATCGGCGGGCTTCTGCTTTTATCTTTTTTCATCAGACGGATAGAACAGATCGTCGCCGGGCTTTCCGATGACGTCAATGACCTGAAACGATATTTCCATCTGCCCCGGTCAGCCCGCACCCACCAGCAACGTAAAGAATACTTTTTTGCTTTTCTCAGCAAACAGATCTACGGCATGATCGAACAGGAAAAATCGATCGAAGAGATCGAACAATATATCATTTCCCAGTTCGGGAAGAGAAAACTGAAAAAATGGAAAGAATATATCTACTATATCAAAAAAGAGCACGACCTGAATAAAGAACATCCGATCACGCCTAACTATCGGGGGCAACTGTTTGCGCGAGAAGACAATTAATTCTCGTAACGCGAAACGCGTAATGCGTAACGCGTAAAGAGAAAATTAATTTCACCCAACATTAACGCACGACGAGCGACGATATACGAACGACGAAAAATGTTGATAAAGAAATTAGCGGAGTGCGAAGAATTTATTGCCGGGGACGGATGCATTTTGCGGGAATATCTCCATCCCGGCAAAGAAAATCTTGCCTTACGTTACAGCTTAGCGCATGCGACCGTCTCATCCGGACAGACTACTCAGGCGCATATCCTTAAAACCTGTGAGGTATACTATATCCTTGAGGGCCGGGGGATAATGCATGTAAACGAAGCGTCCCGGGACGTCTCGCCCGGTGATATTATTTACATCCCTCCGCAAGCTACCCAATATATAGAAAACCCTACCGATACTGCTTTAAAATTCCTTTGCATAGTCGACCCGGCCTGGAGGAGTGAGGATGAAAAAATATTGTAAAAAAAGCCTCTTCACACGTCATACTGAACGCATGTCGCAGAGTCACTTATAAATGAAGCTCCACGGGCTATCCCGGACATTCCGGGATCCCGCTGAATAAAAACAATACGGTGCGGGAAAGCCCGTAGTTTCTCTTTATGATTCCGCAGGAACGGAATCCCGACCAGAGTTTCCATCTCCGGCTTAAAAGCCGGAGTTTTATCGCGTCGGGATAAACTTCGTAGTATTTGACTTTCCCTCCGGCCCGATTAAAATAATAGCAAACCAAGGAGGAGCAATGAACTTTCTGGACCAGAACTTTAAAAAAAATCCCTGGCCCTATGTATTTCAATCGCTTTGTGCTTCGGTATATATTCTTTTCATCCTTCTGTTCCTGGACATCCGTCACAACGCGGCGATCATCGCTTCTCTAGGAGCCAGCGTATTTCTGGTATTTACCACTCCCCGTCAATATTATGCCCATCCCAAACCCCTTATCGGAGGATACCTGGTAGGGATACTTATGGGGGTTTTGTTCAGTTACCTGGCGCACACGGTGTTGATAGAAACGGTCTTTGCCGGGGACATCCGTCACGTCGTATGCGGGGCCCTTGCGGTAGGGATATCCATATTTCTGATGGTCATCACTGACACTGAACATCCGCCGGCGGCAGGGATGGCGTTAAGCCTGGTACTGGGAGCCTGGAATTTGTACACGGTCACGTTCATCGTCACCGCAGTGATATTTTTAAGCCTGTTAAAAAAAATATTAAACCCTTTTTTAAAGAAACTGATCTGACCTTTTCATGCCTGACAGCAAACGAGTTGACATCCCGTTGTTTCCCGTTAAAATACTGATATAATAATTGATCAGATAGCTTTGGTGAAAGGGAACGCGTGAGCAATAATAATAAACCTTTTTTTATTCGATTATTTTTTTTCTGCTCCTTGATCGCGCTCGCTTTTTCTTTTTTGCCTCTCTACGCTCAATCTCCCTACGATTCCAAAGATACCGACTCGCTGTTTGAAGCCTGCGAAGCGATTATCGATAAATCGCTGGACAACGTGATCAAAGACCTCGTCGGTATCAAAGCCGAGAACAAAGACCTGAAAAATACCCTGGAAGAATATCGGAAACTTCTGGAGGAAAGTTCTCCCGATAAAGTAAAAGACCTCCAAACGGAGATCCGCAAACTACAGGAAAAAGTAGAAGGCTACAAAACTTCACTTACCGAATCGCTATCTCGAGTCGAAACCGAAACAAATAAAAATGATAAATTACAAAACGCGATAAAAAACCTTAACGATCAGATTTCCGCCCTCAAAATAGAATATAATACTCTCCTTGAAAATAATGCTTCACTCAAAGAGATCCAACACACCCAGGAAGAGACTATCGACCGGTTGCAAGTAGAAGTTACACAACTGGAAGACACCCTCGGAGAGAAAGAAGAATCGCTCCGCGGCCTGAAAGACCGACCGTCCCTCCCGCCGAAACAGGATATCGAACCGCTACAAAAAGAGATCCAACGTTACCGTTCGTTACTTCAGGAAAAAGAAACCAAGGCCGATTATTACCAGGACCAACTCCGCCAGAAAGAAAAAGCGATCGCTGATCTCACCGGGGAACTTCAAACCCTGGAGGACCGTTATCAAGCGCTTATTGATTCAAACCAATCGTCACAGACCAAAGGGACCCAGGATCAGCAGATCATCGCGGGCCTCAAAGGAGAATTATTACGGATAAAAGAACGCCTTTCGGAAAAAGAAGCGCTTCTGGCCCAGGCCGAACAAGAATTGAGCCGGTTTACATCCGAGACAAAAGGCGCCCAGTCCGCTTTACAGGAAGATATCGAACGTTACAAATCGCTCCTGAGCGCAAAAGAATCGGAACTGGCTCAATATACCGGAGATTTAAAAGGGGCCAATTCCGCCCTGAAAGAAGAACGCCGCCGATTCAACGAACTCGTCAAAAAGCTGGAAACCATCCAGGAAGAACTCGCTTCGCTCACCACACAAAACAAACAGCTTCAGGAAGAGAACAATAAAATGCGTTCCGACCGTACTGCTCAATTAAAAGAGATCGATAACCTCAAGAAAACTATAACTCAATTAGAGGATTCACTCGGCGAGAAAAAACAGGAAATCGCTAAAAAAACCAGCCAGGCGCAGGAAGAGAAGACCTTAACGTCGCAACAAGAACGTCAGATCGTCCAATACGAAAATCAATTACGCAAAAAAGAGCAAGAACTCGGGGCTGCCGAAAAAATGATCGCCCAGCTTACTCAATCAAAAGAGGCTTTGG
>JAFGQU010000021.1 GCA_016935525.1 Candidatus Omnitrophota bacterium | reverse complement strand
CTGGGTTCTAAGCGGTACTCATTGAGGTATGTATACCCCACGCTCCGCGCGGACGGCACGAAGTGCCGCCAAGCGAAATCCCCACCTTTCCGCCAGCAAAAAATAATCCATCCCTATTTGAGGGATGGGATATTTCTTTCTATTGAGTAAAAATAAAAGAGAATTTCATAGTATAAGCACCTTAAATCCCTCAAAAAAATATTAAAAATCCCTCTTGACAGCTTTCTTAACTGATACTAAAATAGTCTCAGATAAGGGGGGGGGTTGTCCTTGTATGAAATTAATTACGAAAAATACTGATTATGCGGTAAGAGCGTTGTTGGTCTTAGGAGGACATCCGCAAGAGTATATATCGGCCCGTCAGGTCGCTTTAGAACAGCTCATCCCTTATCAGTACGTAAGGAAACTGTTGCGAAAACTCATGCACTATGACTTGGTTGTTTCCCGAGACGGCGCCGGCGGCGGGTTTACTCTTAAGTCATCGCCCAGTAAGATAAAGTTAGCCGATATTATCCGGATATTCCAGGGCGATATCCAGCTTTCCGAATGTATGTTTAGAAAAAAAATATGTCCGCAACGGAGCAGGTGTGTATTACGTACACATATTATGAGCATCGAACGGTTGGTCGAGAAAGAGTTTAACGGGATCACTCTGGAAAGTATGCTTAAGGAATTGAAAGGTAAAAAATGAAAAGAAAGATAATCAGGATCGATGAAGAAAAATGTAACGGATGCGGTGAGTGTGTACCTAATTGTGCCGAAGGAGCCCTGCAGATAATACACGGTAAGGCAAAATTGGTCGGGGATGCGTTATGCGACGGGTTAGGCGCCTGTTTAGGAGAATGTCCGATGGGTGCGCTTACTATCGAGGAACGCGAGGCTGAGGAGTTCAGCGAAGATAAAGTAAAAGAACATCTTTGGCCCCTTCAGGCTTATCTCAGTCAGTCTCATCAGGGTTGTCCGGGGATGATGGCCAGAGAATTTACACGTCACCCTCAATCCGTCCCGAACGTAACCGGGAACCAGCCTTCGGCCTTAGGGCAATGGCCTATCCAGCTGAGGTTGTTGAATCCGCGCGCGCCGTATTTTAAAAATGCGGAATTACTCGTTGCCGCCGACTGCGTACCGTTCAGTTACGCGAATTTCCATAACCGGTTTTTGCAGGGTAAGATCGTCATCGTGTTTTGTCCGAAACTGGATAACGCGCACGATGAGTATCTCGAGAAACTTACTGAGATTTTAAAAGCGAATGATATCAAGTCGATCACTATCGTACATATGGAGGTGCCTTGTTGTACCGGTACGGTGAGGTTGGTGGAGGAAGCGCTTAAAAATTCGGGCACACATATCGTGGTGAAAGAGTATACTATTTCTTTACACGGCGAGATCATTTAACACAAGGAGGATATGATGAGTATGTTTTGTTATCAATGTCAGGAAACGGCACGTAACGTGGGGTGTACCATAAAAGGGGTATGCGGAAAACAGGAAACGACCGCAAACCTTCAGGATCTATTGATCTATGTGCTTAAAGGGATAGCCCTTTACGCCGAAAAAGTAAAAGGGCAGTTAGATAAAAAATATCCGGAGTTTATTGTGAAAGCATTATTTGCGACGATCACCAACGCCAATTTCGACGATACCCGGATGAATTCGCTTATCAAAGAAGGGTTACGGTTGAAAGATGAATTAAGATTAAAATTGAACGATCAGGAACGTAAAGAGATCACTCATGACGCGGCATTATGGACGTCGACTGATGAATCGGCATTCAAAGAGAAAGCAAAGACCGTAGGGGTACTGTCAGAAGAGAATGAAGATGTACGTTCGTTACGGGAACTGATGATCTATGGGCTAAAAGGTGTTGCCGCCTATACTGATCATGCCGGTGTATTAGGGTATTATAACCGGGAAATATACGATTTTCTTATTGAAGCGTTAGCTTCGACCACAAAAGGCCTTAATATAGATGAAATGGTATCGCTGGTACTTAAAACCGGCGATACCGCCGTCAAAGCTATGGCCCTTCTCGATGAAGCCAACACGCAGACGTACGGGCATCCGGAGGCGACCGGAGTCAATATCGGAGTCAGAAGTAATCCCGGGATTTTGATCTCCGGGCATGACCTGAAAGATATGGAAGAACTTCTTACACAGACTGAACATACCGGGATCGATGTATATACCCATAGCGAGATGTTACCGGCACACTATTATCCGGCATTCAAAAAATATCCTCATTTTGTCGGTAATTACGGCAGTTCCTGGTGGAAACAGAACGAAGAGTTCGAATCGTTTCACGGCCCCATTTTGATGACGACGAACTGTATTGTCCCGGTGAAAGAGTCCTATAAAGACCGGATCTTTACGACCGGTATGGCCGGATATCCCGGGGTCACTCATATTCCCGACAGACTTGACGGGAACCCAAAGGATTTTTCCGAGATTATCTCGCTTGCTAAAAAATGTCCGCCGCCCAAAGAGATCGAGCGTGGTGAGATCGTCGGCGGGTTCGCTCATAACCAGGTATTAGCGCTTGCCGATAAAGTCGTCGGCGCGATCAAATCCGGTAAACTTAAAAAGTTTGTCGTCATGGCCGGTTGTGACGGAAGACATTCTGACCGGGACTATTTTACCGAAGTCGCAAAACAATTGCCCGGCGATACCGTGATCCTTACCGCCGGTTGCGCGAAATACCGGTATAACAAATTAAAATTGGGAGATATCGACGGTATCCCCCGGGTGTTGGATGCCGGCCAGTGTAATGATTCTTATTCGTTAGCGTTTGTAGCCCTCAAGTTGAAAGAGATATTCGCCTTATCCGATATCAACGAATTACCGATCGCGTTTGATATCGCCTGGTATGAACAGAAAGCGGTATGCGTACTTCTGGCGTTATTAGCGTTAGGGTTTAAACATATCCGGTTAGGGCCCACGTTACCGGCATTTTTATCGCCGAACGTGGCAAAAATACTCATCGAAAAGTTTGATTTAAAACCGACGGATAATATAGAACCGGATGTAGCGGCAATCGTGGCCGGGAAATAATCAATAGAGCGTAAAACGGCGGGATTCAAGAAAATCGAATCCCGCCGTTTATGTAGAAAAAAAGTGTTTGCCGGTCTTTCCGTTTAGGCTATAATTATCTCGCGTCTTATCTATCCTCATATCTGGCCGGCCACAAAAACAAAAAGGAGGGGGCAATGAATGTTCAGGAACTACTGCCTAAATTACAGGAATATGCGCTTGCCTACGGGGTAAGTCTTCTTGCGGCGATACTCATTTTTATCATCGGGAAGTGGGTGGCTAAAGTCGTCTCTCAAGTAGTGGAGAAGGTCATTATTAAAACTCACGGTGAAAAAACGCTTGCTTCGTTCATCAAACATATCGCTTATTTCGCGTTACTTGCTTTTGTGATTATCGCGGTGTTAGGTAAATTAGGGATCCAGACGACTTCTTTTATCGCGATAATCGGCGCGGCCGGTTTGGCGATCGGCCTGGCGTTACAGGGGTCCTTGGCAAATTTTGCCGCCGGAGTGATGATTATTTTATTTAAACCGTTTAAAGCCGGCGATTTTATCACTACCGCCGGTACGATGGGAAGCGTTGAAGAAATCCAGATATTCAACACTATTCTCAACCATCCCGACAATCGCCGGATAATCGTGCCAAATTCAAAGATCACCGGAGATATCATCTCTAATTTCAGCGCGATAGAAAAACGGCGTATTGATCTGGTCTTCGGTATTTCTTATACCGATAATATCAAGACCGCTAAAGAGGTATTGGAACGGGTAGTCAATGCCGATAGCCGGATCCTTAAAGACCCTAAACCGGTGATTGCCGTATCGGAATTAGGTGATTCAAACGTCAACCTTGTCTGCCGTCCCTGGGTAAAGCCAGGCGATTACTGGGATGTCTATTTTGCCGTGTTAGAAAAAGGGAAAACGGAATTAGAAGCCAATGGCATCACTATCCCGTTCCCTCAACGCGATGTGCATATGTACCAGGAGAAATAAAAGAATTAGGAATACATTTATTATTCGAAAAAAGGAGGTTTTATGAAAAAGTTAGTTGTGTTTCTTTTGGCGCTTGTGGTGATTGCCGGGTGTACCGGTCAAAAAGCCGAATCAAGCAAGGCGGCGATCGAAATGTCTAAGGCTATGGACACAGTAAAGGCAAAGACCGATTATCTCATCACGCAGGCAAAAGCATTTTATAATTCTAAAGATTTTCAACAGGCGATCAATATCGCTCAGTACGTAATACAGAATGTAGACAAAGATTCTCAGGCCGCCAAAGATCTGCTCGAAAAGGCAAAAGCTAAATTGCAGGAAATGGCTCAGGGCGCTATGGGAGACATGAAAAATAAGATGAGCGGAATGGGGAAATAATCAGCCCTGAGTATCCGCTGAAACAGGAGATAAAAACCCATCCCTTTCTGAGGGATGGGTTTTTTATTGTGTAAAGAATTCCGACAAAGTCGATTAATTTTACACTTTTCGGGGTATTTTTAGTAAGATCTGCCTGTGTAAGCAAAAAAAAGTAATAAATAATTGGCCAATATATTGGTCCTATCTTATTCTTCTGGTATGCTTTATGCTTAATAATCGAATATAGGATTACGGCATTATTATAGTACTAACTTACGTATCAATACCAGGAGGACTGATGAATAAAGGAATGAGAAAAAACATCTTAGTAGTATCGGTTATGTTAAGTATGGCATGTCTGTTATTACCGGTAAGAGTTTTTGCGATCCCGCTTTTCCAGGTATATATCGAAGGAGCCATTGCCGACGACCGTGGTGAAGACGAAGATACCTGGTTCACGTCAAATGATCCGTTCACGCTTAAAGTTGTGGGAGCGTATAAGACCCAGAATATTACGAGCCTTACCGATGTGAAATTGTTAGTATCGGTTCCCGAAGGAGAGACCGGGACAATATCCTTTTCTACTTCGGATGAATCCCCGGTCTTTTTGCTTTCTTCGGCAGTAACGGATTTTTTCCCCTCCGGGTTGGATATTAACCATTATCCGGTAAAAGACGATGTCTCCGATTTTCTGGTATATAATATCGGCGGGTTCTCTAAAGAAGATACCACTCTTTATGAGTATAATGCCGATGGCGGAGTAATCTCTTCTTCGACAAAAAGCGATTCCTGGGGAGAAGAAAAAGTATATTCGGTTACCTACGGCGGATTCAGCTGGTTACATATCGATGTATATGGTTTGGTGAATGATGACGATTGGGTCGCTAATCCCGGCTCTCATGACGGGACCGCCGATGGAAATACTTCGACGCCGGAACCGGCAACGTTGGTCCTTTTAGGTTCCGGGCTTTTAGGGATTTTCGGGATAGGCCGCCGGAAAAAATAATAGAATAAGATAATCAATATAACCCCATTCTGTACAAACGCAGGATGGGGTTTTTTATTGCCCTGATTATTTTAAAGATTTGACTTATCTTGCCGAGAGGATTATCATACAATATTAACGGTACATTTTTTTAAAACAGGTTATCTATACCCATGGCCATTTTTCCGCAATTACTCATATTCCTTTCCGGGCTGGCCCTTTTGATCATCGGAGCGCACTGGTTTATCCAGACCAGCGTCAAATTCTCCCAATTATTAAGATTATCTTCGGCCTTTATCGGCCTGATATTCGTCGCGTTCGGGACCAGCGCGCCGGAAGCGGGTGTAGGTATCCTCGCCGCATTTGAAAAACAATCGGCGATCGCGTTAGGTAATATCGTCGGCAGTAATATCGCTAATATCGGGCTCATTCTTGGTCTCTGCGCGCTATTTACGCCGCTTACGGTAGAGCGCAGTATCCTGCGGCGGGAGACTCCGTTTATGATAGTTGTGACCGTCCTTCTTTATATATTCAGTCTTGACCTGGTGATCCAACGTTGGGAGGGGATAGTGTTTATCCTTCTTTTTATCGCGTTCTGTTATTTTTCTTTCAAATCGGCTCAAAATCCGGTTTTTCTTGAAGACGATATCTCTCATTTCCGGTTCTATCCTATTATCGAACGGACCCGTTCACGATGGGGTATTATGATATTTTTTCTCATCTCGCTTTCGGCTATCATCGCCGGCAGTTATGTGATGGTCTCATCCGGCGTGACGTTAGCAAAGATTCTGGGGATAAGCCCCTGGATCATCGCAATGACCATGTTTGCGGTAGGTACTTCATTGCCGGAACTTGCCGCATCGCTTACCGCGGCGTTTAAAAAAGTGCCCGCGATCAGTATCGGCAATATCGTAGGGAGTAATATATTCAACATCATCTTTGTGTTAGGGATAGTTGCCTGTATCGAGCCGTTATCTATCGGCTCTTCGGCATTAAAATTCGAGTTGCCGGTATTGATTCTTTTCAGTATTCTTCTTTTTGCGGTTATGAAGACAAAAAATAAAATAAGCCGGTTTGAAGGCATGGTGTTATTGCTCGGTTATGTTGTTTTTTTAGGAATAGTATTTACATTTTCTTGAAATTGATATCTCTTCAGATATACGCTTCCGGAGGAGCGGGATCAATACGGATGGGATCTACGATATAGAGAGGTATTTTTCGGTAACGGCAATCACATTTTTATCTCTTGCCGGGAGCATTCATTATTACCAAGAGCTCATGTGAGGAGAGAGGGGCAGCTGGATTTTTATGTGCGGTTTCGGTAAAAAATGCAGGAATAGCCTCACAATTTTTGCTGTTGGGGTTGTTATCGGTGTATTCATGCTATTGTCATCTTCTCGAAAACATAACGGTATTATTGAAAAGGTCGATTTTGCTTCACCGTATATTGTGGGAGATTACGAACAGGATTATTGGCTTGCTCCCTACTATACCTTTAGCCAGCGTCATCGTCGTTATCGCCGTCCTGTTATTTGGGAAGAATTGGAGCATGATATACATCAGATGATCCGGAAAAAAGATACATCTACAATAATAACATTGGAGAGTAGGTATTATAAAGGCCCTATTGCCGGCAAGACATGTATTCCTAATATAGCGCAGATTATCCCGGTTTCGGCACCGAAAGAATCGGGTGGGATCAGATTGGATCCTGCTGAGTTAAAACAATTGATCATTGAAGGGTTGAATATCGGATTTTTAATTGACGATCTAGATAAAAAGACGTTAGTGGTCACTACTATCGCTCAGCGTGATTATGAAAGATACCAGGAGAAAGAACTTGTGTTCGAAGATATTCATGTCGGGAGATTCCACGTGTTACTGTTACTTCCTGCGACTATTCCGCCTCCTTATCCGGCAGTTATCGGGCTGCACGGTCATCGGGAATCTGATGTATTTTTCCGTGATTACCATATGGGTCGGGAATTAGTGAATGAAGGCTATGCGGTGGTTATGCCTTATTTCCGCGCGATGAGGTCATATTCTAGTGTTGAAAACCGCATCACACGGGATTTATTAACAGACGGGTTCAGCCTTATGGGACTTCGTGTGTATGAAACATTATTGGTCCTAAAATATCTTAGTTATCTGGATGTTATTGATAGCCGACGGATCGGCCTTTTAGCTCATTCCGGAGGAAGTGCCGTTGCCACTCTGCTGGTAAGAGTAACCGATAAGATCAAGGTAATGGTGCGTGATTATGTAAGTGATTATATGGATACCAGTTCTCTTGACTACGTCCATTGTGAAGTAATACCTTCTTTAGCTCCCTATCAGGTTTTGATCAATGACCAGAAAACCATGACCCCTTTTGTGCTTGATGTGGGCTACTGGTTTGACGAGAAGGATGCTCAGCAACACATCAAACAGTTTTTTGCAGACATGTTTACTAAAACCGCCGCACGGTGAAAGCGGTTTTTATGGTATAATACAACAAGTTATCCGTTCCGGAAAGAGATAGGCATCTTTCAATATCATTTTTGTGAGAGGGCATTGGCATCTGTAATGATTCGGTAATTATTGATCTTTTGGCATTACAATTAGAATTACCGGTATTGCCTTTTTAATTTCTACGCAGAAATCCCCGGGCTTCAGACCGGGGATGAATGCGAGAAATTATCCGCCTCAGGCGGATGTTTCGCCGAACGGAGTTTGGCGGGACGTGAAGAAGCCTCGGACTTTTAGTCTGAGGAAATTCACTATTCTTCTCTTTACAGGGATGAAGGCAAAAGATAAAATAAGTCGGTTTGAAGGCGTAGCGTTATTGCTCAGTTATGCCGTTTTTATAGGGTTGTTGTTTTCTTTGAACAGATGAATTGTAAATTCTCAAATATACATCAATGGCCAAAAAATCCTTCGGTCTTTAGCCTATGGTCTAGAGTCTTTGGTTTCATTACTGAAGACCGTCGACCAACGACTATCGACTATATATTGGTGCTTGAACATTGAGGATTTAGACATTTATGGATTATCAAGCATTTGCTCTAAAGTATCGTCCCCGTAATTTCCAGGAAGTCGTCGGCCAGGCGCATGTGGTATCGGCACTTAAAAAAGCGATTGTCAGTGACCGGGTCCATCATGCCTACCTTTTCAGCGGTCCCCGGGGGGTAGGTAAAACAAGTCTGGCGAGGATCCTCGCCAGGTCGCTTAATTGTTTCGAAGGCCCTACCCTTACCCCTTGCGGGAAATGTACCAGTTGTACCGAAATCGACCGGGGAGTATCTCTGGATGTGATCGAGATCGACGGCGCTTCTAACCGCGGGATCGATGATATCCGTACATTACGCGAAAACGTTAAGCTTTCGCCGACCTATTCCCGTTATAAGATATATATTATCGATGAAGTCCATCAGATCACGACGGACGGGTTCAACGCGTTACTTAAGACATTAGAAGAACCGCCACACCATGTAAAGTTCATCTTTGCGACGACTCATCCTCAGAAGATATTGCCTACGATCCTTTCCCGTTGCCAGAAATTCCAATTTCACCTTTTACCGGCAGAACAGATCGTCGAAAAACTCCAATATATCGCTGAGAAAGAAAATATCTCCCTGGATAAAAAATTGTTTTATCCGATCGCCCGGGTATCGGGCGGGAGCATCCGTGACGCCGAATCGTTACTTGACCAGTTTGTCCCGATCCTTCTGGACAAAAAAGATCCCGGTGAAGTCACCTCTTTCCTGGGGATAATCGATGAAGAGACATTAAATACCGTCACTCGCTATATCATCAATAAAGATGTCGTGAATGCTCTGACTTTCCTTAATACCCTGGTAGAAGAAGGGAAAGACCTCGGCGCCTTTCTCCTGTATTTCATCGAACATCTGCGTAATATCGCTTTAGTGAAATTGAGTCCGCAGGTACTTAAAGATCTGGTCTATGTGTCGCCCCAGACGAAAGACATATTGAAAGAGCTTTCTCGAAAAACCCGGATATCCGATATCCTGAAATTGATCGAATTACTGCTTGATGCAAAAGATTGGGGACGTAAACTCGATTCGTTACGGATCCCCCTGGAAATAGTCTTCATAAAATATTGTCAGGTTGAGGATAACCCTCAACATCCCGGGCCTCAACAAAAGCAGTCTGCGCAAAAACCGGTAATACCTCAACCGGAAATTACTCCGCAAAAAGAAAAAAATATCGATTTTGCGCCGGCACAAGATATCCTTACACCTAAAGGTATCGGAGAAAATCCTTCCCGGCACGGTCCTCACACGGTACTTTCTCAGGATGATCCGCCGCAGGCCGAACAGGTCGTAGATACCGTGACGTTAGAATATATCCGTCAAAGCTGGAAAGAATTCCTTTCTGAGATAAAGAAAGAACGGATGTCACTTGCTTCGTATCTTGCGGAATCGACATTGATCTCCTATGAGAAGCAGAGACTTACATTAGGGTTTTCCCGGCAATATTCTTTTCATAAAGAGATCGTCGAGAAGGCTAAAAATACTTCTTATCTGGAAGAATGCCTGAAAAAGAAATTTAACGCCGCAATCGGGATTAAATTTGTTCTCTTGAAAGAAGAGGCTTCCGATAAAGGGAATCCCGATACTATGCAGAGCAAAGAATACGGTTTCCCCGGTGAGGAAGGTCTGGTAAATGACCTCCTCGATACGTTTGAAGGGACGTTTGATGTATAACACGTCACACGACACACGTCACAAGGTCACACGTAAAGAAAGAGCTATTAATAACTCATTTAAAAAAAATATTTGAAACGTGTGACTTTGTGACCTAAGAATATGAGTAGTTTCCCCAAAGAATTAGACGAATTGATCGAACATCTATCGCGGTTTCCGGGTGTGGGAAAACGCAGTGCTGAACGTATTGCGTTTTACATACTGAAACTGTCGCAAAAAGAATCATCCGACTTGAGCCGGAAGATCCTCGATGTACATTCCCATATCAAACCCTGCGAATTATGTAATAACTTTTCGTCCCAATCTATTTGTTCTATCTGTAGTAATCCTAAACGGGATACTCATATAGTCTGTGTGGTGGAAGAACCTAAAGATATCCTTGCGATCGAAAAAACGTCACAATATAAAGGATTATATTATGTCTTGTTAGGATCTATCTCTCCTTTAGAAGGGTTCGGTCCCGACTCTTTAAGCATACGCAAACTTATCAGCCGGGTAGAAAAGCAAGAGGTGACGGAAGTGATCATCTCGACCGATGCCGATAACGAAGGAGAACTTACCGCCCAGTTTTTAATAGAGAAACTTTCTCCTTATCAGGTAAAGATTTATCGTATCGGCATCGGTGTCCCCCAAGGCGCACAGATCGAATACATCGATTCGGCCACTCTGGGAAGAGCACTCCTGGAACGAAAACCCATCCTCTAATCGTAATGCGTAACGCGACACGCGTAACGCGTCCGGGATACATTTGAAGCGCGGAATGGTTTTATTGAAATACAGTCCAAATGCGATGGAAATACAATTGTATTTCTCTTCGCCTTACGGCTCGAGAAATGAATCAAGGAAATACTAGATATCCCTTCGGGATTTCATTTCGCGTAAGCATATTCCACGAGCGCGAGCGAGTATATTTCGTCTGCCGGAGGCGGACATATTTCATGTAAATCGCGATACGCAGTACGCAATACGCGCGACGAAATTATCCATTTTGATACACCATGCGGCCGAACAGGTCTGTTTTCAAATGGGGGTGGGGAGTGTGTGGTTGGGTATGTGTTTCATCAACAATATGGGTTACCTTTATCCCGACCAAGTGGAACGCATCGGCAAGAAGCCAGCGGTGACATCGCCAGGGGAGAAGTTCTGCGCACATAAGGCACGGCCGGTGAGTATATGTTTCTTGGACCAGTTCGGTGAAATGACGTTGGAATCCATCGGTTCCCATATAGTCGGCGTACGCACGGAATGATCTGTTTTTTAACGCGTTGTTCAGAGAATTTTTATTCATTTTCCGTAATCCGCCTAACCCGTCCCGATGAAGATAGGTTATCCGGTGATTGCTTAAGAACGTACCGAATATTTCCCGGTTGAATTGAGGGTTATGTCGCGAACGAGGAATGGTTCTTATATCAACAAGCATATCTATTTCATGCTGATTAAGGAGTGCGAGAAATTTTTCCTGAGTGCGGGTGCTATGGCCGATAGTAAAAACAGGAAATTGAGTGGGGATGTTTAATGAAGACATGAATCTTCTATATCTGTATGGCTCATATTATTCTTAAGGATAATATATTCTGTTCAAGTAACTATTCCAATGTTATGGATAAGACGATCGATACCCTTTTTTTCTAATTCAGGAGGTAAAGACTTGTTTTCATACAGTTGGGCGTTCCCTTGTAATAATATTGGAACAGGAAGGGTCGAGTGGGTGAGCCGGAAAGTGCCCAGAGCCTTACATGACTTCTTTTTGCATTCTTTGATTTCGGGCAGGTGATAGGTCTCATTGATATTGAAAAGGCATAACCGGGTCGTCGCGATCGAAACCAGAGGGTAGTAAAGAGAAACGCCTAATCCATTCTGTATAAAACTATCGGCTATTCCCTGGAAAGGATTATCTAGTTCGATACGGATGATATTGTATTCCTTAAGGGCGGCGCAGAAACTTTTTGAAAATTGTGAATGAGACAGTGTATCCAATTGACTTTCGGTGAAATCATCCTGATAGCGTACAATACGAGGATCGGTTCTCTGTTTGCTGAGCAGCCGGCCGATTACTTTTCCTAACGATGAATATTCTTTAAGGAGGGATAATATCCCTAAATCGTTTACAATGACTTCGACCTTTCTATTATGAGTAGTACTGTAGGTGTTGAGTCGTTTAAATATCGGAATCAACACATCTATCCCATAAGCGGACACAATAGGGGTGAGAAAACTGAATGTTTTTTTTTGCTCATTACAGAAATCGAGCGCTTTCTCTATTTCTTCCCACCGGGGAAGAAGATATTCGCAAAATTCCGCTCCGTAATAGATACGGTGAAAATTTTCCAAATCTATGTCCTGAAGGTTTTCTGTGTGAGTGAGATAATAAGCGTGTTCCATTAATTCTGTATCCAGATATTCAGATCATAACATTGTTCGTGAGTACAACGATGTCCGAATATTTTTTTAAAGCGATTTTTACAGAATACAATAAATTCCTTTTCATCTTTTGCCTGAGCGAGGAACCCGGCGCATTCTATGATAAAACGCAGGTCTTTGAGTTTTTTGCTGAACGGATTGAACCTCCCGTCTATTTTAAACACGTCTATGCCCTGGTGCCAGGCCCGATATAAGGTGCAGGCGCCGCATGGAGGATAGCGCATAAACACATGGAATGGTCCGAAATATCTTTCTAATTCTTGAGCTTTCTGAATACGTTCGCGAGTTGCCGGAAGATTGAGCGGAGAAACATCAAAGGGAAGACGGCATCCATGCAGGTCTCTTGTCTGATTGAGAATATTCTCGAATACTTTTTTGATAACCGGATTATTGAATAATAACCCTAATATTTTGTGGGGAAATTGCCTGAGGATACGTTTGATATGGCCCAGGGTTGTACGTGAAAGAGATGAAGGTGCGGGGTGGGGTTGCCCTTTTTGCCAATGGTGGAACCGGCATAGGCATTCAAGATGAATGCAGCGATTGTTCATTACAAATATTTCCAGTTGCATTTTTGGGGCATGTTGGGTAAGGGCTGCGATCTCATCGTTATTTAAATGGTCAGGCAATACGATCCGGGTAACTCCCAGATCCTGGAAAAAACGTAGGGCGTAGGTGTTGAATGCGCCGGTTACGGTAGATAAGTGGACTTCTATTTCCGGAAAACGAACGCGGACTTGAGTGATCAACCCCAGGTCGCTTAAAATGAACGCGTCGATAGGCAGTTCATTCAATTTTTCGATTGTAGATAATAGAATTTCTAAAAAAGCTTCGGTATAATACTGAAAATTCAATACAACAAATATTTTTTTTCCATAGGAATGAATTATGTCAGCTTTATTCTTTAATTCTTCTATGGTAGTAAAATCATTATTTTCATATTCGGTAAGGATATTCACATAAGTATTTTTGCTCTCAGGCGGGATAAACCCGCAATAGAACTCGTCGGCACCCCCTTTTATCAATATATCAATATTGTCAGTGGGGTTTAAAGGCATTAATATCTTCATGGAGGGATATTATCTTTTCAGTATTTTTATCATCTGCGAGTGGATTTTTCCGTTCGACGCGACTATATATGATTTTTTTCCGGCATCGACCGTCTGTCCATACTTATCGGTTATCTTGCCGTGAGCTTCTTCGATAATGAGTTTACCGGCAGCAAAATCCCAGGGGTTTAATTCAAATTCCCAAAATCCCGCGGCCCGCCCGGATGCGACATAACAAAGGTCGAGCGCGGCGGCTCCCAGACGTCGTAACCCCAAAATAGGTTTTTTAAAAAAACTTTTTATGTTTTCCAGGGTCTCGATCATTTCTTCTCCGCGGTTATAATAAAAACCCGTGATCAACAGTGACCTTTGGAGTTCGGCGGTTTCATTTACTCTGATCGGAATATCGTTAAGAAAAGAGCCTTTTCCTTTTTCGGCAAAGAAAAGTTCGTCACGGGTCACATCGTATATCGTCCCGAGAATGATCTCGTCATGGGCCATCAAAGCGATCGATACACAGAAAATCGGCAACCCCGATGAGAAATTGTTTGTCCCGTCTAGAGGGTCGATGATCCAGGTGTACGGTGATGCGGTTTTTTCGTATTTTTGTTCTTCACAGAGGAAATTATGGTCGGGATACTGTTTTTTGATAAGTGAGACTATTGTCTGTTCTGCTTCCACGTCGGCAACAGTCACCAGATCGAACGAAGAAGTCTTCTCTGTTACAGAAAAATCTTTCTGAAAATATTTTTCATGGACGCTTCCGGCTTCCCGGGCAGCGTGTATGGCGACGTCTTTAAAATCCATAATAGTATAGGTATACCTGTATTCGACGCTATTGTCAAAACCCTTTTTTACCAGAGTCCGGGAACAATGCGGTATTTTACTTTTTTTGTGTATTCGGTATATCCCGGTAGATTTTTTTCGAGAGTGATCTCTTCTAAATAAGTACGTACGATAAGCAGTAAAGCCATGGTCGACGCCGGGATAAGCGCATATCTCGAACCTAACATGAACGCGACAGCGAATCCCAACAGGATCCCGCCGCTATAACCGGGATGACGGATTATTCCGTAAAGGCCCTCCTGGATGACCTTGTGATCTCTGTCTTTTTGTATACGTACGATGCTTGAAAAATAATCGTTAGCACACATTGCCGATATGGTCACGTAGTGCGACAGAAATAAAAGCAGATATCCTAATGGGTAGATCAGCCCAGGCAAAGCGCCGGTCCGGTGGAACCGGCCGCTCTCCAGGCCGGCCAGTGCGATAACGCTCAAAAAAGAAAGAATAAACAACAATAGGAATATTTTATCCCACCATTTCATGCCCGATCCGGGCTCGACCCGTTCCTGCAAAAGAGTATATTTGTCTTTTATTAAAAAACAGGTTCTCGCTAATAATGCCGCGCTCACCAGGACCAACCCCCATCCCTGCCAATAATCGATCCGGCCGGCACATAAAAAAAGCAGGCTGAAGACCAGAAAAAAACCGCCTACCAACCGTGTTAACATGATCCGGCGAACCCGGATCAAATCTTTTTTCATGGTGCGCCTACCGGTTTAAGAGACGGATAACCGTCAACAATAATCGCCTTTGAGGTCGTTGAATCTTCCCGCAGATGAGATATCCGTGTATATTCCGCGGATTGAAAACATCGCTGGAGAGCGGTTATCGATTTGAATCTCAGTATGATGATGCGTTCAGGGTGCCAATTGCCGGTAATAGGGGCTACGTTTTCGGTGCGGACAAGATATGTCCCGCCGTATTTTTTTACGATGGGGTAGACTTCCTCGATATATTGGGCATACATGTTTTTATCATGGACGGCTATTTCGATGACCATATATGCCGGGGACTCTCTCTGAATGAGCTCGCACCCCAGAAGAGATATCAGTATTGATAGTAAAAGGAATATTCGCATGATCATTAATGTTTTTTGAAAGACATTCTACCATAAAACTTTTATTCCGCCCATTGTTCTTGAGGATATGAAATTATCCTTTTATAAATTATATTGGCATTTAGCCTGGTCGGAAGGTATAATTGGACGATGAAAAAAATAATGAATCGTATTATTTTCATCATTCTATTGGCCGCAGGCCTGGTCCTTGCCGGGCATATCTATCTTAATCATATCCGCCGCATCGAAATCCTCAACCAGATCATCAGGCGTCTTGAAGCTGATTCCCGTATCGCGCACGTCTTAGTGACCGCGGTCGAATATGACGAGAACGACCAACGGCTCTATACCACTATCAAATTTCTCGAATATGATACACAAGGGGATCCCCTGGAACCAAAATATTTCACTTTTTCCGGTAACATCATCCAGTTTCAATCGCTGGTCATCCGGTTTGACGATATCCATATCCGTAATAAAGACAGATTACGGGGAAAGAGTGCCTATCTGTTCTGGAAAGTATTTATGTTGCACGGTAATGCTACCGAAGAATACCCGATCACCCAGATCGATACTGTTCCCGCCGGGTATAGCCTGAACCAGTACCATGGGCGTTTTGAAAGAGAGTTGTGGGAACGATTCTGGGAATATGCGTTAAAACCGAAAGCGAAAGAACGGATGGGGATTAAAAACGCTCAAATAGAGGCGCCCGGTACTATGTTCGTTCCCGGGGTTCTTTACACGATCAAGATAGAACATGATGGGGGGATGAGGATAGATGCCTCACCGTTACCGGTGATCCTGGAAAATGAAAAATTACCTGAGTTTGGCAAGTAAAGATAAAGGGCTATCTTTCTTCTTGTTTAAGTTTCAAACATATTTTTTGGACTTCTCCTACAAGATGCAGATAATTGTTGCCTTTTACCGTGCATTCGGTCGCGCCACATTCTTTTGCTTTATCGACATCTACCGCCCCGATATTTCCGGTCAATATGATGATCTTTGTCTCGCCACCGCAAAACGCGCGTAGTGCCTGACAGGTCTCAAACCCGTCCATCCCTGAAAGAATAGTATCGATGATGATAATGAACGGTTTTTCTTTTTTCACATATTCAACCGCTTCTTCGCCGGAGGAGACACTGCTTAGGTTGTTGAACCCGGCTTTTTTCAGGTAATGTTCCATTAACATGAGATCTTCTTTATCATCATCGACAAGGAGTATTTTCCTATTCATCAGTATTCTCCTTTCCCGCTTAAGGAAGCTGGACTATCTCAAGCCAGTAGGTGCCGATATTTTTGATTACTTCCATAAAATCTTTGAATTCTACCGGTTTGGTCACAAAAGAATTTACCCCTAAATCGTAAGAACGTACGATATCTTCGTCGGTTTTCGAAGTCGTAAGGATGATTACCGGGATCTTACGGAGTTCATGATGATCTTTGATCTCTTTCAACGCTTCCCGTCCGTCTTTACGGGGCATATTTAAATCCAAAAGGATAAGGTTTGGTAATGGAAATTTATCGGCATCGGTATAGTTCCCACGATGGAACAGGTAATCCAGAAGTTCTTCACCGTCCCGCACGCGTTGAAGGTCGTTTAGGAAACGGTACTCTTTCAATGCTTTAGTGACCAGCATTACATCATCGTCATCATCATCAGCGATTAGAATAGAGATTGTTTTTCTTTCGGATTCGATCATTTTTGACTCCTTTCGATTTCATGGGTAGGCAGATGGATAATAAAAGTGCTGCCTTCCTGAGGGTTACTCTTGACGCTGATCTGTCCGCCATGACGTTCGACTATTTTTTTACATATAGAAAGGCCGATACCTGCCCCTTCAAATTCTCCTGATTTATGCAGGCGTTGAAAAGGATAAAATATCCGTTCGGTATATTTTTCGTCAAATCCGATACCGTTATCCTGGATGGCGATCTGTACCCACCCGATCTGTGCCGGCCAGCTGGTAATAGTAATACGCGGTTTTTGACCGGGTTTACGGAATTTCAGGGCGTTCATGATGAGATTCTGAAACAGTTGTTCCATCTGCAGCTGATCGGCTTTCATCCGGGGAAGATACCCGACCTCAATGGTAGCACCAGTTTCCTGAATAGTCAATTCCAGAGTACCAAGGACATCTTGGACGATTTTTTCCAGATCGACTTCTTCAAAAGGCAATGCCCGGGTGTTCAGCCGGGAATATTGTAGTAATCCTTCGATAAGGTTACGCATACGATAAGCCGCATTCTGCATGCGGTGGAGATAGTCTTTTGCGTTTTCCGAGATATTTCTACCCATTTCTTCCTGGAACAGGTCTCCGAACGCGATGATCTTTCTTAACGGTTCCTGGAGGTCGTGAGAGGCGACATACGCGAATTGTTCCAGATCTTTATTTGACCGTTCCAGTTCTTTTTTAGTCTTTTCCAATTGGAAGGTTTTATTTTCCAGATCGGCAGTACGTTCTTTTACTTTTTTTTCCAGGCTATCGTACGTGATTTTAAGTC
Organism: Candidatus Omnitrophota bacterium; assembly: GCA_016935525.1. Taxonomy (GTDB): domain Bacteria; phylum Omnitrophota; class Gorgyraeia; order Duberdicusellales; family 4484-171; genus JAFGQU01. The sequence continues at coordinate 66,759 of JAFGQU010000021.1, read as the reverse complement.
GTTGGCGCATTGAATCGAATACTTTGGCGAATTGGCCGATCTCATCGGTGAGGTTTTTCAGGTCGTCGGGTATCGCTACGGTTAACCTTCCCTCGCTGAGATTTTGGGCGATCCCGGTCAGTTTGTTGATCGGGGAAGATACCGAATAAGAAATACTGAACCCGATGATGATCGAGATGAACGTGACTAAAAGAGTGATCGTAAGCAGAGTGATCTTCAGCCTTTTGATCGGAGCAAAAAGAGTATTCGTCTCATATTGCGAGAATAAGATCCATTGAAATCCGGGAAACTCATGGGAACCTTCTGATTCGGCCCAGGCCAGAAATCCTTTGCTTTTTTGCCCTTCTTCGTCTTCGACGATCAGGAATTTTTTTCCGGCACCCGATTGTCTTTTTAAAGTAAGGAGATCGGAAACGTCACGAAAAGGTTTGTATCCTTCGGAAGAGTAAATGATCTTGCCTTCTTTTGTGATCAAAGTCATCAATACCTGTTCACGTGCCCGTAATATATTTTTCTGGATAAGGTTAGTGATTTCATCTACGGTGAGTAATGCTTTTATCACGCCGGCAAAATTTCCGTTTTGGTCGTCGATCCGCGATGCGATAGTAATAGCATATTGTTCGCTGCTTTCGTCAAACTGCAGATCGGCAATATGCCTGCCGGTTTCTTTAGCTTGTTGCCACCATAGTTCGTCACCCTGATAATAATCGGTCGTTTTCGTCGATTGTGCGACATTCACCCCGTATTTATTAGTGATGAATACCTCGGCAAATATCTTTTCTTGAGGATGGGTTTCCTGCAGTCGCCATCGTATCTGTTGGGAGAGGGGGTTGCCGACGATTTCTTTTATGAAAGGAGTAATGGCTTCTTTAGGCAGAGATATCCATTCTTTATCTTTTTCCTGTATGTATTTAGCAAGATTCGGGTGGGTATCGAAATATCTGTTTGATTCGGCAAGTATCGGATGAGAGGAGATAGCGTGAGCAAAAAAATCGACTTCTTCTATGCGGATGAGGATCGTATCATCTATCGTTTCAAGTGCCTCCTGGGTTTTCGATATTGCCTCATGGCCGATAAAATCCTGTAATGCCTTTTCACTGATATTTACCGAAAGAAACGATGAGATCAGGATTGTCAGGACAATCGCCAGTATCCCCAGGATAACGCGTAACCCTATTTTCATGGTATTATTCCGTGTTTATTTAAGTATTAAAATCCCGGTTAAAAATACGCTGGTTGCGATAAAAAATGACAGAAGGCTTACTATCAATGCTTTTAACCCTTCCCGGGAAAATATCTTTTTCGCATTTGCGTTTAAACCGATCGCCGCCATCGCCATACTCCACAATATGTTAAGAAGAGTCTTGAAAAAAGGTTTTACGGCCGCCGTCAGGGTTGGGAAAAAAGAGAATAATAGACCGGCACCGAGAAAAAACCAGAGGACCATCGGGACATACGGTTTCCCTTTTATGATGCTGGCAAACAGCGGGATCATAAACAAAAGCCCCACGTACCGGACGGCTTTTACCGACATCGCGATATTTTGAACTTCGCCGGGCAAATCGGCTACGGCTGCTTTTACAAATCCGGTAAACTGTAATACCGTTCCGGCAAATACTCCGTATTCGGTAGGGGAAAGGCCCATCATGATTTTTACGTTCGGCATGATAAAAAACAAACCGATGAGTGCCGCAATAAATATCGGAATAAGGCTTAACGAGATTTCTTCCGGTTCAGCATCGATACCGCGCGAGGTAATAGTGATGGCGGAGGCGCCGCAGATGGTCGAGCCGGTAGTGATCAGGTATCCGGTACGCTCGTTTAGGCGTAACAGACGCGAAAACATCAGACAAGAGATGGTATAAATAAGAAATACAATGAAGATCAAAAAGATGAAATTGGGGTCAAGCGGAGTTAATTTACTGAAATTCAGGTTTACCGCTCCATAGAGGATCACGCCCGGAGGAATAAGGAACGCCGGAGCCATACGTAATTGAGCCAGAGAGGTATCATTGAATTTGATCAGTAACCGCAGGATAATCCCTAACGTCAGAGCTACCAGTAAAGGGTCAAGGAGCGGGGAAGGTATGAGTTTCCCGATAAGGAAGACAAAGAGGCTTATCGCCAGGGTGACGACTAACCAGATGCTGACCCCGTATATTTTAGGTGGTTGCACCGGGATTCTCCTTTCTTAAGGTGTGTTGAAAAACAAACCGCCCTTATCCGGGCGGTGTACAGGCCTTTTATTATTCTACCTAAATATCCTTTATTTATGAAGAAAATTATTTATTTTCGTTTCTCACCTGCCGCATGTATTCCGGCCAGATATCCGGTAGAAAACGCGGCTTGCAGGTTAAATCCGCCGGTATCACCGTCGATATCCAGCATTTCCCCGGCAAAATATAATCCTTTGATGATCCGCGAGGCCATCGACCGGGGATCGACTTCTTTTAACGATATCCCGCCGCGGGTGACCATAGCTTTTTCAACCGGGCCGCATCCGGTGATGTCGAGCGTAAGATTTTTTAAAAAACCCGTAATAATGGTACGTTCGCGTTTTGTCATATAGCTTACCGTTTTTCCGGTATCGATCCTGTGTATGTTAAGTAACGTATGAGCAAACCGTTCCGGCACAAAAGCGGATAAAGAATTGGTGAGGTTTTTCCGGGAATGAGCCTGCCAATGGTCTTTAAGGGTCTGATGGAGCATTTCGTTGGTCATATCGGGAAACAGGTCGATCGATATCCTTATGTTCCGGTGCTCATACACTGCTAATGCGATCTTTGAACTATACGACATCGCCAGCGGCCCGGAAAGGCCGTTTCGGGTAAACATAATATCGCCTTTTTGCGATTTCAGCTTTTTCTTGGCGATATGCAAGGTAAGGACTACTCCTCTTAACGAAATACCTTCCAGGTGTCTGATGTATTCTTGAGCGCTCTGGATCGAGGTGAGTCCGGCCAGAAGCGGGGTGACGGTATGGGGAAGCGTTTTGGCGATACGTAATCCACATCCGTCTGAGCCGGTATGCGGATAACTTATCCCGCCGGTCGCAAGGATAAGTGTGCGGCCGGGGATGATTTCTTTTTTTGAAAGGCGTATCCCTTCGACTGCGTTCTCAGAGAGCAGTATTTTCTCAAGAGCAGTATTGTAGAGGATCTTTACTTTTTTCTTTTTCAGTTCTTTCAATAATACGTTAAGAACATCACCGGCATTGTCACTCACCGGAAACACCTTTTGGTCTTCTTCGCAATGAGAAGATAACCCGCGGTTTTTGAAGAAATCGATAAGGTCACGGTTAGAAAACGTATTGAACGCGTCACGCAAAAATGTGCCGCCGTGTGCGAAATGCTCGGGAAACGAACGGATATCACGGGCATTGGTAAAATTGCATCGGCCGTTACCCGATACCAGCAGTTTTTTTCCGCAGGAGGAGTTTTGTTCGATCAACAGTACGTTATCGGTACTGTTTCCCGCGGCGATCGCCGCCATCATCCCTGCCGGTCCGCCGCCGACGATGAGTACGCGGTTTTTGAGGTCAGCTTTCATAGACGATGTTGGTGAGTCTCCAGATAAGCATTCTGATCATGGTCTTTGCGTCGGAAGGATCGGCATGGCGAGAAAATTGTTTCCATTGGTCTTCGATCATCTTTTGCGCCTGGGTACGGCATAATTCCAGAGCGCCCGAGGTCCGAATAAGTCTGATCCCTTCAGCAAACGAATCGGGCGAGGTACGTTCTGTTTCCGAAAGGAGGATATCGGTCAACCGTTTCCGTTTTTCAGCATCCAGAAGAGTCAAGGCCTGGACGATGACGTAGGTGAGTTTCCCGCGCGCGAGATCTTCGCCGCAGGTCTTACGCCACTCTTTAGAATCGTTAAAATTATTAATATCATCGATGATCTGAAAAGCCGTACCGAAGATACGGCCTAACGACATATAGGCTTCTTTAGTCGCGTCATCCGTCCGGGCGATCACGCATACGGATTCTCCGACTCCTTCTACGGCCGCGGCAGTCTTGTAAGAATACATCTGAAGGATCTTCTCCGGCAGAGAATCGGCAAGCCACGCGTCCAGGTTTTCCCGGGAAAGATTCCTCGACCAGTAAATATCGGCACCCTGACCGAAATGCGATCGAGTCCATACTTTTACCATGATCCGGTACAGTTCGTATTTCTGGTCCTGGTCGAGATGAGGATGATCCCATAACTGTACATACGGTAAAAAATAGAGGGTATTACCGGCATTGATCGCGATGTCGGTTCCGTATTTAAGATGGATAGAGGTATCCCCGCGACGCAGTAACGAATTATCTTCGATATCATCGATGATTAACGCGCCGGTATGGTTCAGTTCCAAAGCGGTAGCAAGTAACGCTTCATATTTACCCGAAGGGTATCCTAATGAATCGAGGAACAAAACGCCAAAAACCGTCCGCCAGTGTTTTCCTTTACGTTGCATCAGGTCCCATACCGGCCGGGTGAGGACCGACCGGTACGCCTGGGGATCATGTTGCCACAGCGGTTTACCCAGATATCGGCATAACCAGTCTTCATCGATATTTTGCGGGAAAAATTCTTCGATATGCCGGTCAAACCGTTTGATAAAATGGTCCATATAATTTTTAATATCGGTAATATATCCGTACCCGTACAGTTCTAACCGTCCGCGGCCCTGGATATGGATTCCGGAAAACGACCCGGTTATGTTCCCGCTTCCTTCCCAGATCGCCCGCATCAGGCCTAGATACATGATCTCCTGGTCATCGTAAGCCGGTGTGAATGTAAAATCGATATTGGATGAAGGGACCTCGATCCGCCATTTTACCGGCCAGACAATATGAGTTTTCGGGCTTTCCCAGTAACCAAGAGGTGTCGCTTGGACTTCTTTAAACAAGACCGCTTCTTCACCGGATTTTTTGAGGACTAAACTGATATTTTTTATCATACCGGTATTCATCTCCCGATGAGCCATAAAAATACCGTCAGTCCCGTCATCAAGGTTTAACGCGATCCAATCCCATCCTAATACATGTTCGTTTTTTTGCGTAAGGAACGTATCCTGATATTCTCCAAACTGATGATCAAACCAGGCTTCTCCGCGCAATTGTTCTTTTCCGTCAGTTCCCCGGACATCCATCCGGGGATAACAGCGATACGCCATATCATCGGAATTAGTGACATTCATCTGTTTTAGATCAAGAGAAGCATAACCGGGGGTCAGCTCAAGCCCGCATCGGATCCCGGTAAAAAGATCGGGAAAATACAACAGGAACGTACCGTCTTTTTGGACCAGCTCAAATCCATCCCAACGGTAGGTAAGCGGTGTCCCCGAAATCGTCACGGGGGTTTCAGATATCACGATATCCGCCGCCGGCCCGTAGGTAAGGATTTCATTGAGATACGCACGTACTAGGGAAGAATCGACGGTTTTATTCTGTTTTGGTCCATAACGAGCCATAGATTCGAGAGCTTTTTTATGGGCGATCATCTTACGACGGCACTCTTTTCGTACCGGATCGTATATGGCGATGACGACATGAAAGATATCGCCGTCGATCTCTTTTACGTCTTGCGGTACCTTTTGCCGAAAAAAGCTGACCATGAAATCTCTGCGGCCAAAACCGGATGATCCATAGTATCCTTGAACAAACCACCATTCAACGGTTCGATCAAAATGAGGTGATTCGTCGTTGAGGTAAGATTTTTTGTGTGGGGTATGTCGAATATGGTTCTGGACCGGGAGATACTCCATGATCACGGATTCCTTATTTTTCCGTCGATGATCTCGATATTCCGGTGCGCGTATTTTGATACACTGGTATCATGGGTCACCATGAGTATCGTCGTGTTACGCTGTTCATTGATCTTTTGCAGTATTTCCAACACGTTGATGGAGTTTTCCGAATCAAGGCTTCCCGTCGGTTCATCGGCAAGGATCAGGGCCGGATCGTTCAGGAGTGCCCGGGCAATACATACCCGTTGCCGTTCACCGCAGGAAAGTTCATTGATATTCTGGCGGGCTTTACGGTGGATACCCAGTTGATGCAGGAGGGTTTCGGCTTTTATCACCCATTTTTTAGCGAGAGTAAACTGATTGACGTTAGGTAATAACACATTTTCTAATACGGTAAAACTGGGGTACAGATAAAAATCCTGAAAGATAAACCCGATGGTCTTGCGACGCATGCACGGCAGGTTCGGTATTGCCGATAACGATTTTCCCCGGATAAACACCTCTCCTTTCGACGGTCGGATCAGGCCGGCGATGATATATAGCAGTGTGGTCTTACCGCTTCCCGAGGGGCCGTAGATCGAAAGAAATTCGCCCTGATGAGCTTTAAACGAAATATCGTTGAGCGCCTGGGTACGTCCGGACGTGAACAATTTAGAAACTCGATCGACATTAAGCAACGGCGGTTGTTTCTTACTCACTTTTTATCACCTCGATCGGATTGATATTGACGATACTCCATGACGATATCACGCTGGCGGTGACGGTCACCACAAGAAGCGTCCCGATGACTTTAAAGACGAACAGGTAATCCCAGGAAGGGGTAAAGATCTGGATGACGAGCTGGTTAAAAATATAATGAGTGGTAAAGAATCCGATGGTGACTCCCAGGATCCCTCCTGCGATACTTAACAGGAACGCCTGCAGGAACAAAGATTTCATGATATCGCTTTTTTTCCAGCCGATAGTCATCAACAATCCCATCAATTTCCTTTTTTCAAATACCGAGGTGATCATGGTATTAGAGAGTCCCAGGATGACCGCGAACAAGGTGATCAAAAACACCAGTTGAGCGAATTTTTCACCCATCAGGATCATCTCGGTACGTTCTTCCCCGAAAATATCACTGGATTGCGCGGAGACTTCCGGAAACGTGTTCTCTATTTCGGCGGTCACCAAATCAATTTTTTCTTTTATCCGATAGGCCGGTTTTAATGTGACGTTTATCGCGACAACCGTATCCCTATAGGTCCGGTCCAGGCGCTGCAGGGTGATCAGCGGCACGATGAACGCCGATTTTTCAAACGGGATATCGCTCTGAAATATCCCTACGATATGGAATGTCTTTCTTTTGATATCCAGCGTATCACCGATTTTTTTTCCGGAATTCTGAGCAAACAGTTCGCCGATCAACACTTCTCTTTGTCCGGAAAGGGGGAGCCGGCCGTTTATTTTTATTTCGCCGAACATCGGGCTGTCCAGGGGCCACCCGTACACCGGGACGTATGATTTCCGGTATTTAACGATATCCAGGATAACGCCGGTTGCGTTTTCTATTTCATGGATATTTTTCAGCCCTTCGACTACGGAATTATCGATACGACTGGCCAGAAGGTTGAATTCGTCTTTCGCGAAGACAACGATATCGATGTTACGTTCGATATAGGCTCCCTTAAAGGAGTCACGGATACCTTCGCTTAAGGCGAGCATGATGATACAGGTCACGATCCCGATCGTGATGCCCAGGAGAGTCAGTATATAACGTATTTTTCTGCGGATAAGGTCTTTTACGGTAAAAGTCAGGAAGTTCATGGTGTATCTCTTATTCAGGTATATTTATAGGTAAAGATAGTATAATTGTACTGTAATTTTTTTGATTTTCAAGGCGGAATTTATCCGGGAACCCCTAATCGGCTGACCGTGCATCCAGCGTATAGCCCACTACAACGGTCAGTAGAGGCCAAAAAGTACTGCCAGAATTTCTCCTCACGGGATCCCTGAGATAAGTGATCTCAGAGGAGGGGGAAGGGTTTCATTGCCGGATGAAATCCGGCCAGATAAAAAAATATATCGGCCAAAAAATATCCCGGTTACTTTTTCAAATCTAGGATCCTTACCTTCACGACCCCTTCGATAGAGGAGATCGATTTTACTATTTTCTCATCCGGCCGGTCGGAAACATCGATGATCGTACAGGCGTAATTCCCTCTACTCTTATTCAACATCTCGGTGATATTAATATTCGATTTCGCCAGGATAGTCGATACCTGCCCGACCATATTGGGGATATTCTTGTTCATCACGATAAGGCGGAAATCCGAACTTAATTCCAGTTTGCAATCGGGATAATTGACCGAATGTTTGATATTTCCTCTTTCGATAAAATCGATCATCTGTCGGGCGACCATGATCGCGCAATTACTTTCGGCTTCCTCGGTGGAGGCGCCCAAATGGGGGATCGCGATCACATTTTCCATATGTAGAAGTTCGTCATCGGGAAAATCAGTCACATATTTTGCGACAATCCCCTCTTTAAGTGCCGTACTCAGATCATCGTTATTGACGATCCCCCCGCGCGAAAAATTCAATATGCGTATTCCTTTTTTCATCCGGGCCAACCGTTCGGCATTGATCATCCCGCGGGTAGTATCGGCCAGGGGTACATGTAACGAAAGATAATCGGCATTAGCCAGCAACATATCCAGTCCGGTCGCTCTCTGTACATCCCGGGACAGCCCCCACGCCGATTCGACGGAAATAGAAGGATCGTATCCGACGACGTTCATCCCGAGGTCAAGCGCGGCGTTTGCGACCATCACCCCGATTTTACCTAATCCCAGTACTCCCAGAGTTTTACCGTTGATTTCGGTACCGGCGAATTTCTTTTTGTTTTTCTCAACCAGCTGGGGGACTTCGGTCCCTTTTCCTTTCAACGATTCTGAAAAATTAATCCCCTTGACGATATCCCGTGACGCCAAAAGCAGCCCGGTGATCGTCAACTCTTTTACGGCATTCGCATTTGCTCCGGGAGTATTGAATACGATAATGCCTTTTTCGGCGCATTTCTCAATCGGAATGTTGTTCACTCCGGCTCCGGCCCTCCCGACGGCAAGGAGTGAATCGGGCAGTTTCATATCGTGCATATTGAAACTACGCAGAAGTATCCCCGTGGGTTCCGAGATTTCGGTGCCGATCTCGTATTGATCAAGAGGAAAAAGGGCTAACCCTTCCGGCGCGATCTTATCTAATTTCATTATTTTGTACATGGTGTGGACCTTTCTTTGTACGCAGATGATCGCTGATTAGAACAAATAATCGCAGACGATCTTCTTGCGTGTAGGGTTTTATGTATTTTCTTTCTCGAATTCTCTCATAAACGCGACCAACGTCTTTATCCCGTCGATCGGCATCGCGTTATATATACTCGCTCTCATCCCGCCGACAGTACGGTGTCCTTTCAGGGTTTTCAGGCCGCGTTTTCCCGCTTCTTCGATAAATTTCGCATCCAACTCGGCGTTACCGGTCACAAACGGCACGTTCATCAATGACCGGTCTTCTTTTTTCACCGGACTACGGAACAATTTCGAATTATCCAGGTAATCATAGAGGAGTTGAGCTTTTTCTTCATTTATCTTTTTCATCGCGGTAAGTCCGCCTTTTTGTCGTATCCATTCAAACACCCGCCCCGCGATATAAATAGAATAACAGGGCGGAGTGTTATACATCGATCCGCTTTCGATATGGGTCTGATAATCAAGGAGTGTGGGGGTGATATCCCGCGCATGCCCGGCAAGATCTTCCCGGATGATCACCAGCGTCACTCCGGCCGGCCCGATATTTTTCTGCGCTCCGGCAAAGATCAGCCCGAATTTTGTTACGTCTATCGGTTCGGAAAGGATATTCGACGACATATCGGCAACCAGCGGTACATCCCCGGTATCGGGCAGAGTCTTATACGCGGTACCGTAGATGGTATTATTGGTCACGATATAAAAATAATCGGCATCTTTTGAAAACGTCGCCGGAGAAAGTTTAGGGATATAGGTGAAATTTTCTTTTTCGGAACTGGCGATGATATTGACGGTCCCGTACTTTTTCGCTTCAGTTATCGCTTTTTTAGTCCACTGGCCGGTATGCACATAATCGGCTTTTTTGTGTTTCGTCATCAGGTTTAACGGTACCATTGCAAACTGTAACGACGCGCCGCCCTGAAGAAACAATACTCTATAGTTATTGGGAATACCCATTATTTCCCGTAATGTGGCTTCGCACCGTTCGATAATACCTTTAAACTCTTTTCCGCGATGCGACATCTCCATCACCGACATCCCGCATCCTTTATAATCGAGCATCTCTTCAGCCGCTTTCTCGAGCACCTCTTTCGGTAATGTTGCCGGTCCTGCGCTAAAATTATAGATCCTGTTCATGATGTCCCTCCTTCAATGAGCGCGCAACTTATGGCGTGAGCCCCGTTGTGGCAACGCCACGCACGTGGAACTAAGTGCACATAAGTTGCATACGCGAATTGAACCCTTGATGATTTTGTACAAAATTGTCAAGGGTCTGCCTTTTTGTTCCATTTTTCCCTACTTATAACCGCGCTGCGATGAACCGTAACGCGTTGGTAAAATCCATATCAAGATAGACGATCCCTTCGGGAACGGTCACTTTTACCGGTGAAAAATTCAAAATTCCTTTCACGCCGGCCGCGCATAATGTATCGGCAACATTTTGCGCGGCAGCCTCCGGTACGGCGATAATACCCAGTTCGATATGCCGTTCGGCGACTACCCGTTTGAGATCGTTCACGCTGAACACATCGATCTGGGTACGGATACGTTCCAACTTATTAATACTGCAATCGAATCCGGCAACGATCTCGAATCCGTCGACTTTAAACTTCTCGTAATCAAGTAATGCCGTCCCGAGTCTGCCCAGTCCTACGATACCGGCTTTACGTTTCTGGGTGAGATGCAGCTTTTCGCCTAACTGGGTTTTTAACAGTTTCACGTCATATCCCCGTCGGGTATGCCCGGTTACGCCCAGGGTGCTAAGATCTTTACGTACGGTATATTCGGTGGTACCTAACCCTTGAGCCAGTTCCCTTGAGGAGATAAACCCGATTTCTTTTTTCTGAAGAGCATCGAGATACCCGAATATTTTACAGATACGTTCGATTGTATTGTTTGACAGATCTTTCATAGTTTTTAAGTGAATTATTTCACAGTATAGAACTTTTTGAGAAGTTTGTCAAGAGGCATTTTAGGGATATTTTTTGAAAATTAAGGGTTTTTTACGTTAAGCATTGGTAACCAATTACTTACAAATAATTAAGAAATAGCTATTTTAGTGAATTTTTTCACTTGATGTGGAGGATTAGAGGAAAAATGAAAGATGAAACATTAAAAATAGCGTAACCAAAGATATACGCTACAGATCAGGAGAGATTGAATAGTAAAGGAAACCCCGTATTTGAAGAACCGTTTAAAGGTCACCGGACATTCGTTTTTCTCACTTATCTTGGCCATGATGATGTTTGCCGAAGAACCGATGATCGTACCGTTCCCGCCTAAACAGGCACCCAGAGCCAATGCCCACCATAACGGTTCAGCGACCGCGGCATAGTGCATACCGGGATTTTCTAACGTGAAATGGGTAATAAACTGTTTTACCAGCGGGACCATCGCGATGACAAACGGGATGTTATCGAGAACCGAGGAAAGCAATGCCGCGCCCCACATGACTACAAAACAGAGGATCAGCAGGTTTTTTCCGGCCATCATCATGACGCTGTTACTAATGAGCGACATCACTCCGTTGACTTCCAGTGCCGAGATGATCATAAACATACCGATAAAAAAGAATATGACACCCCATTCGACCCGCATCAACGTCTCGTCACTCTCGATACGGCAGGCAAGCAACATGACCATGCTTCCGCCGAGCGCGATGACTCCCGGCTGTAATCCGATGAGTTCATGCAAGAAAAACATGATAAACATTACCGCTAAGATTATTAACGCTTTTCTCATTCTCGGAAAATCAGTGATCGCCAGGCTTGGTATGGCATTAATTACCCGCCCTTTTATCTGCCGGCTCACCTGGAACCGGTTTCTGAACGCGAGGAAGATCGTTAAAAGAAAAAACGCGAATACCAGTACTATCACCGGACCTAGATTGAACAGGAAATCGTTAAACGACAGGTTTGCCCGGGACCCGATGATGATATTCGGGGGATCACCGATCAGAGTCGCGGTACCGCCGATGTTGGATGCGATCGCTTCCAATATAATAAATGGTACCGGATCGATCTCTAAAAGCTGCATGATCAATATCGTGACCGGTACTAAAAGGATGATCGTCGTCACGTTATCAAGGACGGAGGAGAGCACCGCGGTAGCCGTAACCAGTAACACCATGATTCCGTAAGGGTTCCCTTTAGTATATTTGGCGATACTTACGGCAACCCATTCAAAGAACCCGGTTTTTGATAATATATGGACACAGGTCATCATCCCGACCAGCAGGAATATGACGTTAAAATCGACCGCCGCCACCGCCTCCGGGAACGTGACCAGATTTAAAAATAGTACGCAACACGCGCCCAGTATCGTAACGATGGTTTTATTGACCTTTTCGGTCGCAATAAAGAAATAAGCGATAACGAATATAGCGATCGAGAGAAAAGCTTTCATGATCTCTCCTTCTAAAAAAACAGTATTTTATCCACGATACAGAACCGGTCTATCGCACCGATAAACCGGTCGTCACCATCGACGACAAACACGGTCGAGCGGTTTTTTACGGTAAGTTCAAACACGATCTCAAGTAATGTCGCGTCCGCTCGTAACGCTTTTGGGCCTTTACGGTAAAAATCTTTTACTTTCAGGTCACGTTTTATCCGGAAATATTTTTCAAACGGATCGATGTGTCTTACAAACGATACGGTCTGTAACTGGCTGAAAAAATGGGGCATCTCGTAATTAAAGATATCGATACAGGAAAGTTCTCCGCAAAACCTGCCGTGTTCGTCTATGACCGGCAACACGTCAAGATGGTTTAAATGCATGGTCTGGGTTGCTTCTTCAATAGAAGTATCTATCGAGACGACGTTCTGGACTGGCCGGACGATATCGTTTGCGGTGATCTGTTTTTCGGTCTCTTTATTATTTTTATTTAACTGAGCGAAAATACCTCCTTCGGCAAAACACTGGTTGATAAACGAATCGATATTTTCTCCGGTTTCCCGGAAAAACCGCGCGATCCCGGCCATGGTCTTTAAGATCGCGTAAGAATCGTCGGGAGAGGAAATCATGAGAAATACCATCTTCACCGGGATATTGTCGACACTTTCGAAATCCGTCCCGTCTTTACATATCCCGACGACGACCGATAATCCCTGCCAATTCTCGATACGGGCATGCGGAAACGCCAGGCCCGCGCCGATCCCGGTCGTCTGGCTGTCTTCCCGTTCGGTCACCGCGGCCAGGACATCGTCTTTATTCAGGACGATATCCGGATAGAACTCGAACAGTTTATCGAGCAGGATCTTTATCACTTGATATTTATTTTGTGGTACCAGATTATCGACTATCGCTCCGTAATGGACATAATTAGTGAGTTTTGCCATCTTTAGTCTTTTCTTTTTTCTATGCGGCACATTCTAGCGGAACATTACAGATAAATCCTTCATCTTCCAGGCTCAATCGGTCCAGTTCCCGGTCAGACCTCATCATCGTAAACAGTGCATTGACCGATGCTTCGTCTTTTAAGAATACCGCTAACGCTTTGTGATAGACGCTCATGATCTGCCCGTGCGACAGGACAAATCCTATCTGCAGGCCTTTTACTGCCGATCCTATGCCCGGTTTGTCTATCGTGACGATCTTCGCGGCACATTGTTCGGCCAGACGTGACGCGAGTTTAAGATATTCATCGTTATTGTGCATTATGATCACTCACATGGTTCTCACTCCTGATTTTTACTGAAACTACCCAATGAAATTGAAAGATCCATCAACAAAAAGGTGAGTAACAGCAGGGAGGAGAATGGATACACGATTTTGAAGAGAATATAAAAAAATCTTTAGGTATATTGGAAAAAAGACAAGAATGATCGGTAATGACCGCGGACCTGCGGGCCTGATCGTTTAAGATGACTGACGATACCTCTTGCGATTGCTGTTTGATCCTTTCATCGCAATGTCCTTGAAATAGTTCTATTTTACGCAGTTCTATCTCTTTTTCCGTTTCCGATAACAGCGGCGTATCGGTCGCGTATACGGATTGTCCAACCGCGGCTATCGATACGAACGCTAGTATCAATAATGTACGAAGAAGCCGAAGGTTCATAGAGAATATTTTAGATTTTACCGGTATAATGTCAATGTTTTTATATAGGAGTAGATTGCTTCTTCTTGTTTTTGGAGGGAGGGAGTGTCTTTGTCATCAAACGAACATATTTTTTCGGAGTGGGACTAAGTCATTTTTACCATTTCTTGAATATAAAGAATACCGCAAGCGCGATAAAAGCGAATCCTACCAGATAGTTCCAGCGGATCTCTTCTTTAAGGTAGATCAGGGAAAACGCGCAGAATACGGCAAGTGTGATCACTTCCTGTATCGTCTTTAACTGCGCGGCAGTGAACGTCGCATGTCCGATACGGTTTGCCGGTACCTGGAAACAGTATTCGGCGAAGGCAATCCCCCAACTGACGAAGATTACCGTCACCAGCGGCGCACTTTTGTATTTCAGATGGCCGTACCAGGCGATCGTCATGAATATGTTCGATATACAGAGGAGAATGATTGTTTTCATCGCACGCGATGTCTTTCTCTATTTTTGTGTTTTCTTGGACTTGTTATGTCGGTACCCTATCGCAAAAGCTATTACGCTGATCGCAATAAGAATCAGTCCGATCCCGAGAGCGGTCTTTTTTCCTTCTACCAGGCCGAACAGGATCGGGATACACGCCATCACAAGAGTGAGCCAGCCTACGCTATAACTGACCGGAGTTTGATAGGCGTCAGCCGGTACGATGAGTTTCGCTTCACAAGACGGTTTTATCTGTTCTTTTTTTATTTGAGATTTTTCTTTAAGTTTTTCCATACATAGAGAACGGACGGTGCCGTTTCCCTTTATGTAACCGTTATTCGCGATATAGTTCATAAAATATTGATATATGGAGCAGGAAAAAATCCTGCTCCATATATCTTTTGTGATCTATGAGCAACATGGTTTAGATTGGCCCGGTTGTGGTGGTTGTGGTGAGAGCGGTTTTTTCTTATCGAATTTGTTTATCATGGTATTACCTCATTTCTTTTTCGGATAGTATGATATTGTTAGAACCCTTTTTTACTCTCTTTTTTTGAGATCATACCGGCCCGGCGCAGTTCCCGTTCGGCTTGTAACCAGTGATCTAACGCGCTTTCTGTCGTCGGTTTTCCCTTCTGTTCCCAGATATAATATGCTTTGGTACGTATTTTATCGAGATCTTCCTGTGAATATTTCGATCTCTGCAGGTCACTGAACGTTTCCATATAGGCTCCTTTTTATTTCTCTCTATAAGGTATATCCCGCTACCGGTTTCGCTGATCAGTGATTGAATTCTTCGACCCGGATCACTTTTACGATTTTTTTATCTTTATCCGTTACGTATTTTACCGAGACCATATCGCCGACTCCGATATCGTCAAGTGAATCGGTAGATTCGATTTTTACCTGAGGATCGATCGTATAACTTTCTTCTTCTCCGGTATAATCTTCTTTTTCAATGACGATCTCCTGGGGCGATATTTCCGTCACGATTCCTTCAGAATCTTTCAGGATCTGTTTTGCATCTATTTTTTGTGTTTTCACCTGTGGTGTGGGTTGCTGGTCGTTCCCCATCTGGCTCCAGCCCACACAGAGGAACACAGCAAGAGCGAGACTGATTAAAGATATTAAAATTCTCATAAGTTTCCTTCTTTATACTGACGTGTTTTTTTGTGTACCAGGAGCGGCACATTAGAAAAGAGAGAGAAACACAGGGGGGCTCTTACTGGAATGGGTAAGGTAATAATAATGGATCAGGTGGGTGCGGTCATCAGTGCTGGACTGATCCTGTAAAATGATGTCACGTAGAACCATATTATTCGATAACAGGTATTGTATTGTCATGGGAATCTCTTTGTTTTTATGGACTGTATGATCTAAGATAGATTGTACCTCAAGGGTTTTTGTCTGCAAGAGAAATAGGGTTTATAACCCCTTGTTCAGCAAGCGGTTAAACAGGCGGTTTCCATAAAATCGAATAGACGTGTCGAACGAAAAAATAGTTTCTTTTTCTATGTTCCTTTTGTGTGCGGAGAGTATACTGTATTCGGATACAAACAGTAAAAAAGCCGCCTTATTAAAGGGAAAGAGTCTCTTCTGCGGCGGCAAAATCAGGATGAGTGCATAAAGAGGCTCTTAAGGAAGGAGGGTGGGGAATATGCGAGGTGAGGTAAGATTCTGGTTGATTCTGGTCCTGGTAGCAGGATTGGTAGGCGGAGGGTTTTCGTCTCCCGAAATCCTGGCTGCAGCGGCGACCGTAGAAAAGGTAGCCGGAAAGATCACGGTGATCGATACGGAAAAATCGACTATCACCGTACAGCCCGATGCCAAAGATGCACAAGAGATCGTGTTCAAACTGAACCGATCGACCCCGATCGAGAAAGACGGAAAGAAAATGGATATCGCCGCGTTAATGCCCGATGATCAGGTTTCTTTAGAGTACAGTGCCGGGCTGTTCGGGAGGAAAAAAGTAAGTTCGCTGAAAGCGAAGACTCAAAAAATGGTAAGACCGGTTACGGTCCGACCGCAACCAGTGATGCCGACGAGTTCGGCGATCCCGGCGACTCCCGCAAAACCGCCGATGCCCTCAACATCTTCATCGATGAAACCGGGAACTACGCCGACATCGCAACCGGCAGTTCCTAAACCGCCGATACAGGTGCCTTCTAAGACGATGAAATAATATCGGCCGGGTTATCTGCGATGAGACAAAAGCGGCGGGATATCCCGCCGCTTTTTTTTCGTGATCGGCAGATCGAACATAGTTTACTTTACGGAGGTGTTTAGTGGTATAATTGAAGCAACCAAGGAGGATGTATCAAGAAAGTCACTTCATACGAAAAAGGGCGTATCTGCAAATATCACGGCTGTAAGAACGTGTTGAGCATGTACAACGAAAACGCATATTGTAACATCCATCAACGCATGATCGATAAAGACCTGCCGCCGACCTCGGCCACTCCGCGGAAGAAGAAAAAAGAAGACAAAACGACCACTACGAGATAAACACTCGCCCTACGTCATCCGTCGACAGTCTACATTATTTTTTTTGATGTATTAATTTTCCACTAAAGATTAAATACTCTAGATTATAGACTGAACTCTTTCCCTTGCAAGGATAGAGTAAGTCAGGTATTATAATTGACGGATATTTTTAAAGGAAAATGACATGAAAATCATCAGAGACATGTTATCTATTGAAGAGCTCAGGAAGATATCCGGAGCAATGTTCGGCAACATGGTGAAAGCGGTTGTCGATATTGAACGGGGGATTGTCGCGCTTGATGCCGAACTGCATTCGGATTTAGAAGCATTACTGTTAGACGATGGGGCAGACCAAAAGAATCTTTGGGGAATCAACCTTTATCCGGATATGCCGCAAGAAGATTTTATTGAATACGATTCGATGATCAATATGCGTCCGGCTCAGGGCAATAGCAGCCGCAGTGTAGAGAATGAACAGACCCGTAAGAAAATCGTTGAAATCATCTCTCAATGGATAAAAACATGAATTATCAGCATAAAAATTTAGCGCAAGGCCGTTGGCAACAGATTCCGTTTCTTGAACAAATGGCGAATATCGGGAGTGAAGTGAGTCGGGCGCTCCGATGGCAATCAAAAGAGAACCATGCTTATTGTCGGCAAGCTGCCGAACGGGCGTTAGAACTTATCGATTTGACTCTTGTTGATGTGCAGACTTTTCCGCGGCTTAAAGAGATTACTCGTATGAGAGAAGCGTTAGTCGACTACTTTTTCGGAACGAATCAGTACTCGTCCACCCCCAAATCATGGGAAAATTATTTTCTCCCCTTCGCTTATTCCGCCCGTAAAGGCCGTTAAACACGATACTCCGTGAGTTTACGCAACGGGGCAAGCGCGTCACATAGACCACGTCTAATATAAATGATTAATGCAAAATGAACATTTAGCAATTATCAACTTAAAATCCGGAGTTTTCCTCCTTATTTTTTCTCTCATTGATAACTGCTAATTGTTAATTGGACATTGCTAATTCCCTATTTCACTCTATCCGCTGACCGCTAGTCGCTATCCGCTTTCTCGTTATTGATTCCAACCCGGTGCGGTTTTTTCCTGTTCCCGTTTTAACCGTTTTTCGGCTTGTCGTTCTTTCAGTGTTTTCTGCGGTTTCTTTTTCGCATCTTTTTTTATATCGTGACTTTTCATGGTTTTTCTCCTGTGATTGTACGGGCTATCTCCTAAACGGTCACTTTATACACGGTATCGTTGGAATGGAGCGGCTGGGACACTTTGATACCGACCTTATCGCCTGATTTTGCTTCATTCACACTATCGAATTCTATCCGCATCGATTCGACTTTTTGAGAAAAATCCGTCTGTTTTCCTTTAATATGGATCGTATCGCCTACTTTCAGTACGTCACTCAATTTGATCATCCCGACCGAGATCTTGTTAAAGAAATGGTCGACTATTCCGATCTCCTGTTCTTCCATATCAGCCTCCTTTTTGGGATATTATACCATAAGGGATCAATGAGCGGATAGAGGGGATACAGTCTCTAGTTTCCGGTCTATGGTCTACGGATCATGGACTATTGACTATCGACTATTTCCCATGTGACTAACAATATTATCGGGCGTAAGGATTCTCTTCGCTGGTCTCTTCGCCTTTTACCGCTTCGGCCCCGCCGGCGGTGATTCCGCCGACCACGTTCGCGCCTTTACCGATATACCGACCGGTTTCGGTCGTCGCTTTTTGCGCGGTTTCGCATCCGGTCAGCAACAGTGTGGCGAGAATACAGAAAAAAATACTTTTTACGTACATGTTTTTTCTCCTTTATTGTCACCGTAATCCGTCTTTAATCGTTGTAATCAGGAAAATATGCGAACGCATTTTTCCTATTTTAAGACAACGTCGCCCACCGACACCTGATCGATATTAAAGCCGCTGGTGGTAGCTTTCGAGAATTTTTCCTGTACGGAAGATATGACGATCATTCCCAGCTTCTTCCGGTCACTTCCTAAATTCATCCCGGTATCGGGATCGATCAGGGCTTCACCTTCGCTGTAGAGGGTAAACGTATCACCGGAATTTACCCCGGCATTACTTCCGGCATTGATGAAGATCGTGCCGTCTTTGACCGTAATCACTTTCGCGCTCCAGGCAACAGAGGAAAGTTCTTTCGCGATATAGGCGACCGCCCGGTCGATTGCCATCTGTACGGCTTTCCCGACCGGTGTTTTCTTGAAGTTCGATGAACCGAAATCCCAGGCGCCGGAATATCCTAACGATAATCCGCCCGATTTTGCCTCGCCGTCGATCCTTTTTGATGCGAGCACTTCTCCGGTAGTGGAATCGATCAACTGGACGATCACGCCGATACTTACCGCGGAACTTTTTGTCCCGATCGAAATCCCTTTAATGCTTAACCCCTGTCCGGAACCGGAGGTATTTTCTTCGAAATCGGTGATCTTACCTTTTACCAGGATCTGGGCCGGTACGATTTTCCCGGTTTGAGCCGCTTTAGCTTTTGCGAACCGGTTACTGGCGGCAAGATCCTGTTCAGCCATGACCACATCAAGGTCTTTACGGGAAAGGACGATAAATCCGCCGCTTTGCATCAGTGAGTCGGTAAGCTGGTCGGAAAAATCTTCACCCATTTTCGCCCAGGTAGTGAATCCCGAATCGTTCTCGAATTCGAATACCGCCACGGTTTTCTTTAAACCCGCGGCAAAACTTATGCCCGTTACGGCCAGGCAGAAGATAAGCGTAAAAATAAAAGTTTTGCGGTTCATCTTCCTGCTCCTTTCTTTACAACGAGAAACAAAAATCGTTCTGTATACCTGAAAATCCGTCGGTACTTTCTACCGACCCCATTTTGGTGCCCGAAAGATCGTAGATCATAAAGAGAGTACTGTTTATCCCGGCCCGTAACGCAAGGTATGTCCGGTCGTTGGTACAGGTGATTAGCCGGTAATCGCTTGCCGTACTGATAAAGAACGTTTTATTGGTAAGTAGATTGATCCCGTAAATACTGTTTTTCCCGTCTTCGGCCGTCGTCAGGTAATAGGCGTAATTACCGTCGGGAGAGAAGAGCATTGTTTCGTTTTCGTTTTTAGTGATGTAATCGACATGGATCGTTTGAGTCCCGTCGGCTTCGTCGGTAATGATCACGTTTTTTTCATATAACGGGGTGCCTTTTTCCATATAGACGCCGAGTGCTTCATCCACCTTTTTTGTGTCACTCTGCACGCTCCAGCTTTTTCCGGCGGGACTAGTCACCTCGTAACGGGTTTCGTCTTTATCGGCCGAATAATCGAGTTGACGGGCGCCTTCGGGCGTCTCGACGACGATCTTACCGTCTTTCAAGTAAGCTTTATTCTGGGCCCCGGCCGGTTGGCCGAAAAGGAAGAGAAGTAACAATAATAAGGCAAATTTCATATCACCTCCTTACGTGTGGAAAATGATTATAACACAATTATTTTGGTTAAGGAAAAAGAATTTAAAAGGGGACCTCACGCGTACCGAGGGAAACCCATACGACACAAAAATACCCCCTCTCATAACGAGAGGGGGTATTTTTGTCACGGCTCCTCGGGTAGGGC
The DNA here is from genome assembly GCA_016935525.1 of Candidatus Omnitrophota bacterium. Lineage (GTDB taxonomy): Bacteria > Omnitrophota > Gorgyraeia > Duberdicusellales > 4484-171 > JAFGQU01. Next base: position 46,130 of record JAFGQU010000021.1, on the reverse strand, counting down.
GCGCAGCTCCGTCCGACAAAGTCGGACTCGCGCGGACTGCCAAGGCAAGAAACCTCATGGTCGCTTCGCTCCGCAGTTCATCACCTTGTCGGGTTCGCCTCCAAGGTTCGACCCGACACAGGGTCAGAAATAAAAATCCCTCACCCAAAAAGGGCGAGGGATATTTTATTCTGGCTCCCCGGGTAGGGCGCGCAGCTCCGTCCGACAAAGTCGGACTCGCGCGGACTGCCAAGGGAGCAAACCTCATGGTCGCTTCGCTCCGCAGTTCATCCCCTTGTGCCTTCCATGGCACAAGGTTCGATCCTCCGGAGGAAACCATATGATAAAAAATAACCCCCTCTCATAAAGAGAGGGGGTGTTTTTATCATGGCTCCCCGGGTAGGGCTCGAACCTACGACCCACTGATTAACAGTCAGTTGCTCATACCGACTGAGCTACCGGGGAATTAATGCAGGTCATTGCTTCCTCCGCTTTTTCCGGTAGCGAAGGAGGGTGACCGACTGTTCAATGAAACTTGCATTTTTCGACTGTGAACGAGGAAAAATGCTTAATTGAATTAATCCCGAGTATCCCGCTCGGGGAGCTACCGGGGAATTTTTACACGTTTAGTCGATTTTATGCAAGAACGAAGGTGACTCTTACAGTTCTGCTACCTTTATAAGAACCGTATTATAGCCCATTTGGATTATAGCGTCAAGAATAGCTTTTCCGTGTTCTACCCCCGAAGTTGCACTCTTTAGATCTCTGTGATATAAGAGAGGGCAGAAGGTTTTCTTTTAGAAAATAACGAATAACATTATGAGGATCTGGGATATTTCTCCAAAAAAACTTTGTCGTAACCATCTTCTTGGCGAACATAGAGAACTGCACGCGATATGGTCGATCTTAACTAAGAATAAAAAAGGATACTCTAAACATCCCGAGACCCTTAGATGGAAAGGCAAATTAGCGGCTTTGTATGCACGACATCAAGCACTCGTTGCCGAAATGAAAAGCAGAGGATATAACCATTATAGTGATCTCAACCGTAAACTCGCGACCGGTTCCAGGAAGCAGAATGTATTCATCGATTCTCGTAAAAAGCAAATAAAGATATTAATGAACAAAAAGTGTGGCTGTCAGGTGTAACACATCATCAATCCGCGTGACGCCGCATATGTCCTACCCCGGGGAGCAGAAACTTCCAAAAGGGAAGTCCTACCCGGATAAGGGAACGGGTGTAAGTAATCCTATCAATTCCCGTAAACGAGAGTATAATCAAATCCGGGGAGAACAAGATGAAAAAAAAGGTAACCGCTAAACAACAATTAATGAAAGCGATCAATGCGTTACAACAACAGATAAAGAAGCTTGGTAAGATAGGCCCCGGACTGGAAAACAAAGAGAAAGAATTAAAAGAATACGAGAAGACTCTTGAAGACCGGGTGAGTACCCGTACGTCCGCGGAACGAGTCATTCAGAGGCTCCTCCGTGCCGAGATCGAACAACGTAAAAAATTAGAACAAACTGTTGAAGATGCTCTTGAATACGCCAACGGCATCATAAATACCGTACGGGACTCTTTGATCATTCTGGACGCGGATTTAAAGGTGGTTTCCGCCAGCCGTTCGTTCTACCAATTCTTTAAAGTAAAACCTGAAGATACCGAGAAACAACATATCTATGAGCTAGGTGACCGTCAATGGGATATCCCGCGATTACGGGAATTGTTGGAGGATATCCTTCCCCATACCACAAGTTTTGATGATTTTGAAGTCGAACATGATTTTCCCGGTATCGGTACACGAACGATGCTCCTCAACGCCCGTAAGGTCTATCGTAAAACCAACCATACGCAACTCATCTTACTTGCGATTGAAGATATCACCGCGTACAAAGAAGCCGAAGAGAAATTGAAAAATCTGGCGAGTCATGATGAACTCACCGGTTGTGTCAATTTCCGGTCGATCATGGAACTTTTAGAGACCGAACTTGCCCGGTCCAAACGGTATCAAAAGACTTTCAGTATCGTGATGATCGATATTGACCATTTCAAAAAAATAAACGATGACCATGGCCATCTGGCCGGTAACGATGTGTTGATAGCTTTTGCTCATGTCGTTAAAAGGAGTATCAGGAGTATAGATATTGTCGGCAGATATGGAGGTGATGAGTTTATGCTTGTCTTTCCCGAAACCGATGCGCAACAAGCGTTAGTCGTTTTAGAGAGGGTCAGGAACTATTTCAACCGGACAAAAATCACTTTACCGCAGGCAAAAGATGCCGGAGAGTTTACCTTAGAGTTCAGCGCAGGGGTAGCGGTTTTTCCTTGTAACGCAAGAGACCTTAAAGAATTGATCTGGATTGCCGATAACGCGTTACGTCAGGCAAAACGGCAAGGGAAAAACCGGGCAGTGTTAGAAAGAAGAAGGTTGGTAAGACTTAACCCCATACCGGGTGCCAGGATAGAGGTGGTTGACTCTTCCGGAAAAGAGAATATGAACCCACCCCAGATCGCCAATATCTCGCAAGAAGGGATGTTGTTACTTTCCACTCAAGACATTCTTGATGAAGAACTCTTATGCCGGATATATTGTCCTAAAAACAAGTCTCCGTTTGAGCTCATTTGCAAAGTAAAACATAAAAGTAAGCAAGAGAGCGAATTGTACCGTATCGGTGTGTATTTTCCCGAGGTACCCGATAGTATGAACGAAAACTTATCCAACTGTATCGAACCTCCCGCCGAAACAGCCTAAATCCACGTTCTCCCGTTGGGTCCAACGAGTGCATGGGCAAAACGGGCTCACCTTATTGCCCACTCACGCCTTATTCACCCTCTCGGTTGAGTCTTTTTTAGTTGTATCTATTTGCGGCTCTTTATGCTATACTAAACAAGTCGGTTCTCTTTGTTCCCCGGCAAAACGAGACAGCTTATATGTAACACGCCCTGAAGTCTCTTCGTATATTCCGTCTCCAATCAGGCTGTTTTATTTTCTTCTCTCTGGTTTACCGTGTAGGGTAAACACTTTTTGCCGCGTATTTCCGGCATGGTAAAGGAAAATATCAATATGATAAAACCGAGAAAAAAGATGAATATACTGCACATAGCGACTTTAAACCGTCCGATTCGGCGGAATTTGGGGTACGGCCCGATCGAAACGGTCATTTATAATATCGATAAAGGGCTTCATAGATTAGGGTACCGTTCGATCGTCGCCTGCTCCGGTGATTCCCGTGTCATCGGAGAACAGTACACGACTATTGAAAAAGGGTTCAACGAATACTGGAGTGAAAACACACTCTTGCAGCAGGAACATATGCGCCGTCATCTTGCCCTCTCTCTTCAACGGGCAAAAAAAGGTGATATCGATATTATCCATATGCATGATGCCGTCATGGTCGAATATATTTTTAAAGGAGTCTCCGGGAGTCCGGTTCCTATTGTGATGACTCTCCATTTACCGGCCGAAGAAGAAGGCTCATTCAAACGATGGAACGAATCGCTCGTTTCTTCTTCCCGCGCCTATTTTGTCCCGATCAGTGAATACCAGAGAAAGCAGCATCGTGAATTAGTCAACGCGCAGAGAGTCATCCATCACGGTATTGATGTAGATGACTATCCGTTCAGAACCAGTCCCGGCCCACCGGACTATTTGTTCTCGATTGGAAGGATTACCCGCGATAAAGGGCAGGATAAAGCTATCGAAGTCGCGAAAAAAACCGGATCCCGGCTTATCATCGCGGGTAATGTGCAGAACAAAGCAAAAGACCGGGTATTTTTCAAAAAAATAAGGAAATCGATCGACCTGCTCACGGACGCGGGCAAACCGTTTACCGGGCCGGATTATTATGAAAAAGTCATGAAACCTATTCTTGATTCGGACAAACAGATCATCTATATCGGAGAAATCGATAACGCCCAGAAAAAACTCTGGTACCGGCACGCGCGGGCAACACTTTTCCCTATCCAATGGGGCGAACCGTTCGGGCTGGTACTGATCGAATCCATGGCGTGCGGTACCCCGGTGATAGCTTTTCGTAAAGGGTCGGTACCCGAAATCGTGGTTCACGGGAAAACCGGGTTCGTCGTAGACTCGATCGATGAGATGATCAAGGCTGTGGAAGAGATCTACCTTATCGACCCTCGTGACTGCCGCCGGCATGTGAAAAATAATTTCTCAATCGCCAGTATGGCCGGAAAATATTCACAACTGTATCAATGGATCGTAGATGAAAGGACGGTATGCCTAAAGACATCCCGGTAAGTAACGGTTCTTTTCTTTTGAATTTCGATTCGGATTATCAGATCCGGGACATATATTTCCCTTTTATCGGTCAGGAAAACCATTCCAGCGGGAATCCTTTCCGTTTCGGCGTATGGGCGGACGGACACTATTCGCGGATGGGTCCGGAATGGGAAAAAGATTTAAGGTATCATGATAAAAGTCTGGTAACGGACGTCTTTCTCAAAAATGATACGTTAGGGTTAGAACTCCGATGTGCGGATGTCGTAGATCTGGATTTGAACATCTACATTAAAAAAATCGAAGTAACCAATCTTCAGGATAGGGTCCGGCAAGTCCGGCTTTTTTTTAATCATGATTTTTATCTTTATGGGAACGATATCGGCGGTACTGCCTATTTTGATCCGCGCAGTTGTTCGATCATCCACTACAAGGTACACCGGTATTTTCTTATCAGTTGCTGGGCCCATGACACTTGGGGTGTACAACATTTTACCTGCGGCAGACGGGGAAATCCGGAAAATTCAGTAGCCGACAAAGAAACCGAAACCGGAAACTTGAGCGGTAATCCGTCGGCATGGGGTTCGCCGCATTCTACCGTCGGTATTTGGCTGGAATTGCCCGCTCAAGGAAAAACAAATGCGTATTATTGGATGGCTGCGGGCACGACGTATCCTGAAGTCGCGAAACTCAATTTAGAAGTCCATCAAAAAACCCCGGAAGAACTTATCAAACGGTCGTCGAAATACTGGACGATCTGGGTACAGAAACAGTCTCTTAAACTCAAAAAGTTACCAAAACCGATCACCGATATTTTCAGCCGCAGCCTGCTTATCCTGAGAACGCAGATCGACAACCATGGTGCCATTATTGCCGCGAACGATTCGGATATTGTCCGTTTCGGAAAAGATACGTATTCATATATGTGGGGCCGTGACGGCGCGTTTGTCGCCGCTGCGTTAGCAAAGGCCGGGTACTCGCATATCTGTATGAAATATTTCGATTTTTGCGCGCGGGTGTTATCGGAAGAAGGTTATCTATTCCAACATTATAATCCGGACGGATCTCTTGCCAGTAACTGGCATGCCTGGTTAGTCGACGGGAAAGAAGTCCTTCCTATCCAGGAAGATTCGACCGCGTTGACTCTTTGGGCGTTATGGATACATTACCAGAGTTTAAAAGACGTAGAATTTATCCGGCCGCTGTACAATACGCTCATTAAAAAAGCCGCCGACTTTCTGGTCCGGTACCGTGACCCGCAGACCCGATTACCGTTACCTTCGTATGATCTTTGGGAAGAACGATACGCTTTGCACGCCTATACGGTCGCATCGGTGATCGCGGGTTTAAGAGCCGCGGCAAAATTCGCGAAACTCTTTAAAGATACCTCTTTAGCTGAAAAGTATGATTCCGTAGCCGATGAAATGACGCAGGGGATCAGTCACCATCTTTACCATGCCGGCCTGAACCGGTTTGCCCGTTCAGGGTCCCGGATAGACGGAGGGTACAAGCTTGATGAGACCATTGATATCAGCCTGTTAAGCCTGGTGACGTTAGGAATTTTCGAACCTAAAGATCCGCGTATGATCGAAACAGTCAAATCTATACGTGACCAGTTATGGCTAAAAACTTCGGTTGAAGGGTGCGCGCGATACCCGGGTGACGTCTATCAACGGGCTGAAGACAGTCCAAAAGATATTCCGGGTAACCCCTGGTTTATTTCGACGCTCTGGTTAGGCGAATACTTTATCGATTCTGCCGAAAACCGGGAAGAACTACAAACGGCGTTACCGTATCTTGAATGGTGCGGGAACAACGCGTTACCTTCCGGCGTACTTGCCGAACAGATCCATCCGGTCACCGGTTCGCCGCTTTGTGTCTCACCGCTTACCTGGAGCCATTCCGCTTTTGTATGGACCGTCCTCAAATATACCGATAAATTCAATTCATTTCACAGAAAATAGGAAACAGCGGTGAGCGTTTAGCGGACCCCGCGTTTCGCTGTCCCCATCTTCCTGCGAATACCTTTTGCAGCCGGCTATTGGTTGAGGTAGAATAGTTACACAAATCAGGAGGTACATATGGGAACGGTGTATACTGTAATTCTTGTAGTGGTTGTCGTGTTTTTTTTAGGAATACGCATAATAAGACCGACGCATAGAGGATTGATCGAACGTCTGGGAAAATATCACCGGTTTGCATCGCCGGGATTTAATTGGATCATCCCTATGATAGAGAGCATGGTCACTATAAACGTTACCGAACAAATGGTTGATGCCGAACCGCAGGAAATCATTACAAATGATAATCTTAACGCGCGAGTTGATGCTCAGGTGTATTTTAAAGTGAAATCCGATGAAGAAAGCGTAAAAAATTCCCAGTATAATGTGAATAATTACCAGTACCAGATAGTGAACCTTGCCCGGACGACATTGAGAAATATAATCGGGACCCTCACTTTGAAATCGGCAAATAGCGAAAGAGGGAAGATCAATTCCGAACTGCATAGAACACTTAAAGACGAAACGGGTACTTGGGGTATTGAGATAGTACGAACGGAATTGAAAGAGATCGATCCCCCGAAAGATGTCCAGGAAACAATGAATAAAGTGGTGAAAGCCGAAAACGAAAAAATAGCCGCGGTAGATTTTGCGACCGCCAGGGAAACTGTGGCGGACGGAGAAAAACGGGCAAGCATCAAACAGGCGGAAGGAATTAGACAGGCGCGCATACTCCAGGCCCAGGGAGAAGCCGAAGCGATAAAGTTAGTAAACGAAGCGGCGGAAAAGTATTTTATAGGGAATGCCCAGCTCCTGCGGAAGCTCCAGGCTCTGGAGACGGCTTTAGAGGAGAATACAAAGATCATAGTCCCTTCCGATTCCGACCTAGTGAATGTGATCGGTGATTTAGCCGGCGTATTGCCCATGAGTAAACGGAAAAAAACCGAAGAGTCGCAAGAAGGCCGTCCGAGTTAGACCCATTCAAATCTCTCTCTACCCGCCCCTTTATTACGCGTATCGCGTTCCGGATCCCGCGTTCCGTTCTTCCACGTGTGACGTGTGACGTGTGTCTCTGTGACCTCCACCGTAGGTGGAGATAGGACAGGGTTTTGGGGTTGATTTTCCTATACACAGATGATCGCAGATTTGAAAAACACCAGATGATCACTGATAGGGATTGACAATAATAGCTATAGGAGTATAAAGAATTAATAGAGACCTTTGCTCAGGTGATGGGCGAAGGTCTTTCTTTTTTAACCCTTTGGCAACCTCGTAGGTTGCCAAAGGTAAGGAGGATGGTATGGTACGGACGCAGAAGTTGATTACGGGACAGGTCTATCATGTGTTTTCTCGTACGATTGCGAAATACGTAGTATTCCATAACGACTATGATTATATACGCATGGCAAAAATGATAGAATATTATCAGTATCGAGATAGACCTATAAGCTTCAGCAAGTTTGATCGAATGACTAGTGAACAGATAAAAGAAACGAATACAGTCGTATCTCAATCTGACCAAAAACTTGTCCAGATTATCGCTTATTGCAGTATGCCGACTCATATACATTTAGTTCTTAAACAGACAGTCGATAATGGAATATCAGATTTTGTGCGAAGATTGTTGAATAGTTACGCTCGATATTTTAATACCAAATATGACCGGAAAGGACCATTATGGGAAGCACGTTTTAAGAATGTTCGGGTGGAAACCGATGATCAATTATTGCATTTAACTCGGTATGTTCATCTCAATCCTGTAACAGCGTATTTGACAAATGATCCTGCCGACTGGAGAGCCTCATCGTATAAAGAATACGTTTCACTGGATAAAAAAGCAAAAAGAATGTGCGAGTACGGCGATTTATTTGAAATAAGACCGGCACAGTACTTAAGCTTTGTTCAAGACAGAGTTTTCTATCAACGTGATTTAGCCAAAATAAAACATCTGTTGTTTGATGAGGATGAGTCGATAGCATAAGTACCCTTTGGCAACACCCGGTGTTGCCAAAGGGTACTTAAGAAAGAGCACAGTGGAATAAGGGATATTTGAGATGACCATCTGGCAACATCCGGTGTTGCCGAAGGGGTAGGGGAGTGATGGTTGTGGAGAGGAGACAGTGGGGAGTTTTGGGGGTTGATTTTTTGGGGTAAAAGGAGCAGAATAGTTAGATATGTCGGAAGAGAAAGCTACGTATAAAAGCCGCAATAGAGAGTATCCTACCGCAATACATAACTGGCCGGAAGATGATAGACCCCGGGAAAAACTGTTCAAAAACGGAGAGCATACCCTGAGCGATACGGAATTGCTGGCGATCTTGATCCGTAACGGGGTAAAAGGGGAAAGTGCGATCGATCTTTCCCGAAAAGTGCTTCAGAAATTCAAAGGGTTTCGTAATCTGGCCCATACCGACATAGCCCAATGGGAAGAAATTAAAGGATTAGGAAAAGCTAAGATTGCTCAAATAAAGGCAGCGATAGAAATAGGCAGGAGGTTTAAGGAAACAGAGGTAAAAGAAGATCGGCCTCAGATCAAATCGTCAAAAGATGTCGTTGATATCCTCATGCCGCGCATGCGTGATCTGAAAAAAGAAGTATTCAAAATCATTCTTCTGAACTCAAAGAACAGAGTCATCGATATCATCGAAATAACCGAAGGGACAGTTAACAAAGCCGTCCCAATTATACGAGAGGTTTTCCAGAAAGCCTTGCAGCATTTTGCTGCCGCAATCATCTGTGTTCATAACCATCCTTCGGGCGATTGCAACCCTAGCATTGACGATAATCGTTTTAATCAAGAGTTGATTAAGGCAGGTAAGATAATGGGGATAAAAGTATTGGATCATTTAATAATAGGAGATAACCGACATTTCAGTTTTGCTGACGCAGGGATGATGTAGAAATATTATTGGAGGCTTATTTTTTATGTATCATATTGATCCTACAGAAATGCAGACGAGAAAGAAAATAATAAACTCAAGCTTGGAAAAAGTTGGTTGGCAGATAAACGACCATTCTCACGTGTTAACAGAATTTGAAATTGCAGGAGCAGGAACTCGACGACCTATTTCCGATGGTGAAGCGGAATATGAAACAGCAGGTTTTTCTGATTATCTTCTTTTAGACCGTGCTGGTGACCCTTTAGCTATTGTAGAAGCAAAGCGTACTTCACGTGATCCAATTGTAGGAAAACAGCAGGCCGAGGACTATGCTGACGGTATACAAAGACAATATGGAAGGGAACCGCTTATCTTTTTAACGAATGGATACGAAATATGGTATTGGAATAGACAGCGTTACGCGCCATCTATGGTGCATGGATTTTTCAGTCGTGAAGATTTGGAACGCACCCTGTATCAGAATGAGCATAGCAAAGATTTACATTCAATACCTATAAAACCAGAAATTATCAATAGAGATTACCAGATAGAAGGGTTGAAGCGAATTTTTAATGGCTTACAAAAGAGCAGACGCAAATTTCTACTTGTTATGGCAACTGGCACAGGGAAAACACGAACAGCTATGGCATTGATAGATGTTTTAATCCGAGCAGGATGGGCACAAAGAGTGCTTTTCCTTGTCGATAGAGAAGCGTTAGCGCAACAGGCTTATGATAATTTTAAAGAGCATCTTCCTAATGAATCTCGTCATTGGATACGCTATGGCGATTTACAGGAGTCGAAGCGATTGAATGTTGCGACAATTCAGACAATGATGGGGTGTTTTTCCTCTGTATCTCCAGGATTTTTTGATGTAGTTATCTCAGATGAGTGTCACAGATCAATTTATAATAAATGGAAAGATGTTCTAAGCTATTTTCATGCCATCCAAATTGGTTTAACTGCGACTCCCAGCGATTTTCTTGATAGAGATACTTTTAAATTTTTTAGTTGTGAAAATGGGCACCCCACTTTTAATTATGCATACAATCAAGCTATTGAAGATAAGTATCTTGTTGATTTTCGACCACCATATGCTGCAAAGACAAACTTTCAGATTACAGGAATTAAAGGTAACGAATTGCCGCTAAGTATACAAAAGAAACTAGTTGAAGAAGGGTTAACCCTTGAGGAGATCGATTTTGAAGGTACTGATTTGGAAAAAAAGGTTACAAATCTAGGTACAAATGAGTCATTAGTACGTGAGTTTATGGATGTATGTCTTAAAGATGATTCTGGTGTAGTACCGGGTAAATCCATTATATTTGCACTTTCGCATGAACATGCAAAAAGATTGTGGATGGTATTTAATGAATTGTATCCAGAGTACCAGGGTAAACTGGTCGATATTATAGATTCGAAGATGGAAAGACCGCTGAAGCTGCTTGATAAATTCAAAAATGAGAACTATCCACGTGTTGCTATCTCAGTAGATATGCTTGATACTGGCGTTGATATACGAGAAGTTGTAAATCTTGTGTTTGCTAAACCAGTATTTAGCAAAATAAAGTTTTGGCAGATGATTGGGCGAGGAACTCGAACATTAGAGGATGATTTGCTAAAAAGGAAATCATGGTGTATTGAAAAAGATCGATTTTTGATAATAGATCACTGGAACAACTTCCAGTATTTTGGTGAAAAACCAGAAGGCGAAGTTCCAGCGCAACAAGAAGCTTTGCCAGTGAAAGTATTTAGGGTGCGATTAAAGAAGCTCAATCTATTTAGACAGTCTAACCAAGCTTATTTTGATAAGGTCAAAGAGGAAATCATAAATGACATTCAATCTTTACCCGAACCCTCTATTACTGTTCGTGAGAATCTACGTAATATCCATAAGGCATTATCTAAAGAGGTGTGGGATGATGTTGATACTAAATCGATTCAATTTCTCGATCAAGAAATTGCACCATTGTTACGTTGTTGTAGTGATATAAATATTTATCAATACCAATTCTTACTTAAAGTAGAAAATCTTGGTTTAGCCTGTATCACCCATAAAAAAGAAGATTTAGAGAAGTACAGAACTTCCATCACAAATGACATTAAATGTCTGCCGCGCAATCTAAAGGCAGTAAAAGAACAGGAAAGCCATATTATAAAAGTTTTATCTTCTGATTTTTGGCATAAACTTGATTATGAAAAGATTGAATACATAAAGACTAATCTTACAGAAATAATGAAATATAAAAGGATAGAACCACCATCTATTGTGAAACTTGACCTTGATGATGAAGTGATTGAGAGGAAATGGATAGAATTTGGACCCGAAGGAGAGGGCGACTATGTGTATAGCTATCGAAAGAATGTGGAAAAGAGAGTCATAGAATTAGCAGAGTCGCATCCCGCTCTTGTCAAAATAAAACAGAATAAGCCAATTTCCGACAAAGACCTGGTAGATTTAGAAGATACCTTAAATAGTCCCGAACTCTATATAAATGAAGATAATTTAAGAAAGACGTATGCTTGCCCCTATGGTAGTTTTTTACAATTTATAAAGAGCATCCTTGGCTTATATAAATTCCCTGAACCAGAAGAAATAATTAATGAATCCTTTAATACCTATGTTATTGAAAGAAACAACCACTACGCGCTTACGGCTGAGCAAATACGCTTTTTACGCACAATAAAGAATGTTTTTGCTAAGAAGAAACATATTGAATACGACGATCTTTTTGAGCCTCCATTTACCCAGTTTGGGATAGATGCAGCTACAAGGTTATTTTCCGAAGAAGAACTGCAGGAGATAATAGGAGTTTTTAATAGTATAAAAGTATAAGGAGATCGAAATGGAATCGCTAGAGTCAAAATATCTAAAAAAATTGAAATTTGATTCAAAAATGTTAAAGACAATCCATGTACTAGGAGAATATAAAGGAAAAGAAGAGCTCTATACTCGACAGTCACCTGATGTATTAGAAAAGTTACTGGAGAGTGCGATTGTAGAAAGTACAGAAGCATCCAATAGGATAGAAGGTGTAACGGCACCGCATAAAAGGATTGAGAATATTGTAAAAGAAAAAACTAAACCCCGTAACCGTCCTGAACAAGAAATTGCTGGTTACAAAGATGTATTGAACCTTATCCATCAATCACACCAAAATATTCCTCTCGATGAAAATGTCATATTGCAATTCCATTCAATGTTATATCGATATACAACTATTAAGTCCGGATTTTGGAAAAAAGTGGATAACGCTATTGTAGATAAGAATCCTGATGGGAGCACAACCATTCGTTTCCAGACGGTACCCGCAAAAGATACGTCCAATTATATGAAAAAAACCATCACGCTTTATAACAAATATATTGAGGACGAAATTCATGATCACCTTATTCTAGTCCCATTGTTTATATTTGATTTTCTATGCATTCATCCATTCAAAGATGGGAACGGGAGGATCGCGCGGTTGTTAACCCTTTTATTGTTATACAAATGTGGTTATCGTGTAGGAAAATACATAAGTTTGGAACGAATCATTGAAGAGTCGAAAGATAGTTATTATGATTCTCTTATTGCTTCTTCAAACGGTTGGCATCAAGGTGAGCACAATATATTCCCCTGGCTTGATTATTTTCATGCTATGTTACTTGCTGCATATAAAGAATTTGAAGGGAGAGTTGGAGTTTTTAAGCGTACGAGGTCTAAGACAGGTCAGATAATCGCCCAAATCAATAGATTTATTAAGCCATTTTCGATTTCAGAACTAGAAAAGGCTTGTCCGAATGTGACCCGCGATATGATAAGGAAAGTATTGAGAGATTTAAGAGATGCTGGAAAGATAAAATCTACAGGAATTGGGCGTAATGCCAAGTGGAAAAAAGTGTAATATTTACGACGATTTGAGTAAATTCAATTTTTGAACTTACCAAAATGGGGTAATGATATGAATAAATAGGGTAATATTTGACAATAATTACCCTATTGACAGAAATAGGGTAATATGTTATATAAATAGGGTAAAATAAAATTAATATTACCCTATTTAACAGGAGATGAAATGTTAAGTTCGAATCCACAAATTAAGAGTAAAATCGACAAATTATGGGACATGTTCTATTCTGGAGGATTGTCAAATCCATTAGTCGCGGTAGAGCAAATTTCCTATCTCATTTTTATGAGACGTCTTGAAGATATGGACAATATGCAGAAGAATGCCGCTAAAAGGCGCAATATTGAATATAAGTCAATTTTTGCGAAAAAAGAGAATTGCCGATGGTCGCACTGGATGTATTTTGATGCAGAAGGGATGCTTAAACATGTGCGAGATATTGTTTTTCAATTCATTAAACAATTAGGTGGAGATGGTAATTTTTATGCTGAATCTATGAAAGACGCGGTGTTTCTAATACCTAAGGCATCTCTTTTACAAGAAGCTGTTAAAATTATAGATGAACTCAATATTTCAGCTCAGGGAATAGATATCCAAGGAGATATTTACGAGTATCTTTTAAGTGAGATATCTCAATCAGGTAAAAATGGTCAGTTTCGAACTCCTAGGCACATTATCAGGATGATTGTTGAGTTGTTAGATCCTCGGTTAGGTGAAAGAATATGTGATCCTGCTTGCGGAACTGCAGGATTTTTGATTGCCAGTTTTAATCATATTCTTAAAATGCATACCGACTCTGACCAAATAGAGTACGATGAAGATGGAGCGCCTCATAATTTGGTGGGAGATAAAATTGTAGATAAGAAACAGTGGAACTTTCTATGGGAAAAAGCATTTCATGGCTATGATTTTGATACTACGATGGTACGAATAGGGCTAATGAATATGGTGCTTCATGGAATCGCCAACCCAAATATTTGCTATGCAGATACATTATCAAAAAATTTCAGTGAAAGAAATTGTTATGATGTGATCCTTGCTAATCCACCATTTAAGGGAAGTGTCGATCGTAGCGATATAAGTGAAGATTTGACGATTGCAGGAAAGAGCAAACGTCCAAAAACCGAACTATTATTTATCAATCTTTTTACAAATATGCTAACTACAGGCGGTCGGTGTGGTGTAATTGTGCCTGACGGTGTACTTTTTGGGTCAAGTAATGCTCATAAAGATATTCGGAAAATGATTCTAGAAAAATGTGCGCTTGAAGGAGTTATTTCTATGCCTGCCGGAGTATTCAAGCCTTACGCTGGAGTTTCAACGGCAGTTCTTGTATTTACTAAAGGCGATAAAACCGATAAAGTTTGGTTTTACGATATGCAGGCAGATGGGTATTCCCTTGATGATAAGCGCAATAAAATTGAAGAGAATGATATCCCGGATATTGTTCAACAATGGAAAGTCCGTGATAAAAATAGACAACCAGAAAAAGGCGATAAATGGCTATGGGTTGGTCTTGAAGAAATAAAACAAAATGATTATGATCTCTCAATTTCGAGATATAAACCGATTGAATACGAAGAAATAGAATACGAGGATCCAAAAACCATAATTCAGAAAATTCATTATTTAGAGAAAGAAATTGATATCCTAGTTATGGAAATCGATAAAGAGCTATGAAGCAAACAACATATTTAAAAACTATTGCTGAAGTCTCAGCTGGGCAAGGTGCTCCTCAAGGTCAGCAGTATTTTGGCAAGGTAGGACACCCTTTTGTTAGGGCAGGAAGTTTAGAATTTTTATTGTCTGGCGGAGACGAAAATTCGCTTGAAAAGATTAATGATGATGTAGCAAAAAAATTTCAATTAAGACTTTTTCCTGAAGGAACAATTTTATTTGCTAAAAGTGGCATGTCAGCGACAAAAGACAGAGTTTATGTATTGCAAAATTCTTGTTATGTAGTCAGCCACCTTGCGACAATAATACCTAAAAAAGAAATTGATAGCGAGTTTCTAAAATATTGGTTCAGGCGATTCCGCCCAAGTCAGCTTATACGGGATAAAGCGTACCCATCTATACGATTGTCAGATATTGAAGAAATTAAAGTGCCAAGTGTTTCGGAGCCGATAAAAATAAAGACATCGGCAATTCTTGCTAAGGCTGAATCTACAATTGAAAAGAGAGCCCACATAAACAAATTGACTGATGAATTTTTGAAATCAGCATTTTTGGAAATGTTCGGCGATCCGGTGAAGAATACAAAAGGGTGGGGCATAGCCTTTGGAAAGGACTTATTTATTTTATCTAGTGGGAAATTTAACCCTTCGAAAAATCTCGATAATTCATACCCATACCCTTCATATGGGGGCAATGGGATTATGGGTTATTTTAATGATTATTTAGTCGAATTCCCGACGATTGTTATTGGACGAGTGGGTGTCTATTGTGGTTGTGTTCATCTCACAAGAGGTAAATGTTGGGTTTCGGATAATGCTATTTACATAAAGCAGTTCAAGAAAGACATTGACTTACAATTTTTGTTTTATTTATTGTGGTTCCATCAATTAAACCGATATGCAGATATTTCTGGGCAGCCAAAAATAACACAAAAACCATTAGAAAAGTTGAAGGTAATTCTTCCCCCCTTGCCCCAACAGAAGAAATTCGCCACTCTTGTTCAAAAAGTTGAAAGTTTGAAGCAAAAACAAAAAGAGTCAGAAAAAGAATTAAATAATCTTTTTAATTCTTTAATGCAGGAGGCGTTTCAGGGGGAATTCTTTAGTTAGAAAATATGAGACATAAGAGTATTATAGCAAAAATTACTCCGGCAACTTTAAAATGGGCTCGCGATACAGCAGGTTTTAGTGTCGAGGAAATATCTGGAAAATTGAAAGTAAAACCTGAGTTGCTCGAAACTTGGGAATCGGGAGATGTAGATATAACTATTGCAAAACTAAGAAAACTCTCGACATATTACAAACGTCCTTTAACAGCTTTTTTCTTGCCAAAACCACCTAAGACAAAAGTCTTGCTAAAAGATTTTCGTACCTTGCCTAATGAAGTACGTCTGCCAATATCTTCCAAAAGCTTAATATTAATACGTAGGGCTCGACAGTATCAGTCTAGGGCTTCAGAATTAGCTATGGAATTGAATGTAAAAGGGCCGGATTTTAAAGCGCATTCGCTTTCTGAAAATCCTGAAATAGTGGCTGAGCAGATTAGGCAGACTTGTGGAATAAAGATTGAAGAACAATTTAACTGGCGTGATTCATTTGAAGCCTTTCAAATTTGGCGAAAATGGGTAGAAAGTCAGAATATATTAGTTTTTCAACTTAGTTTACCAGTTAATGAAATTCGAGGATTTACTTTTTATGGGAAAGGGTTGCCAGCAATAGTCATAAATTCCAAAGATGCTATTAATGCAAAAATATTTACATTATTTCATGAATATGCACACATACTTATTGGTAGAGAAGGTATGTGTTTGCCAGAATATAAAGAAGACCAACACTCAGAGAGCGGAGAAATTTTCAGTAATCATTTTTCCGGTGCATTTTTAGTACCAAAAACAAATGTGATCAGTTTTAAGAATGAAATATTTGATATCCCAACTATAAAATCTATTGCCAGAAAATTTAAAGTTAGCAAATATGTTTTCTTAAGACGTCTCCAAGTATTGAATTATATTTCTTTCAGAAAGTATCAGCAATTATACGAAGAGATGAAAAGACAAGAAAAACCATATAAAGCGTTTGGACGAAGTACTGTCGCAGGTCGCTGTGTTTCGGAGAAAGGCAAGCGTTATGTTTCTATGGTATTTGAGGCCGGTAATAAAGGGTTCATTACTGCTGCTGATATGTCTAATTATTTAGGAATAAAAACTAAATATTTTCATGATGTAGGAATGTTGGCGATGGTATGAGTAGCAATGAGGAAGAAAAAATTAAATATTGTATTGATAGCAGTGCGTTGATTAATATTTATCGACAACATCCCGCCGACATTTATCCTAAAATTTGGCCTAACATTGAGAAATTGATCCAAGAGGAACGGCTAATATCTCCACTAGAAGTACATGATGAATTAGTTAGATATGAAGATGGTTTGGTTGATTGGGTTAAGGATAATAAACATATGTTTATTGATGTAGACGACATCCAACAAGATATTATGATAGATATTTTGAAAGATCATCCTGGCTTTGCTAGCCCTGATAAAGAACCTCCTTATGCGGACCCTTGGGTTATTGCTTTGGCGATTAGAGAGAATAGAGAGTATACTAATGGAAAATCAAAGTTTTCTTGTGCTGTGGTTACAGATGAGAGTTTTAAAACGAATACCTATCGAATCCCTAATATCTGCAGTTTTTATAAGATCCGGTATTTTAATCGGTTTGATTTTTTTAGGCAAGAGAAATGGAAATTCGAATAGAAGATGAGGGAAAGCGCGCGAAGTGCGCTTGAAGGGCTACCCTAGATGGGTGGGTATTTAGGAGATTCTGCCGAAGGCAGAATAAGACCGACCCCGAACCAGAGCGAAGCTCGATTCGGGGTGAGCTCCGACACCTGCCTGGTTTTTGACTAACGACCATAGACCATCGACCAGCGACTTTTTCGCCAGTCTTCATATTCGAACTTTTCGGTAAAAACCGGCCGTGATACAATAAGAGACATGCGCCGAAAGAAAAGAAGAAAAACTATCGGTTATGAATTCGCGGGTGATCTCCAGGAGAAAGCCGAAGACATCTGTAAGACATTGTTCCCTCACATTCATCCGGAACTATTCAAGTGTTTCAGAAGTTCGGGGTCCACTTCACGGCGCGCGATCGCGCGATGTCACGGATTAGCAAAGATCATGCAGAAAACTATCGGGTGTCCGGCGTATTATGCTATTGAATTTATTTCTGAACGGTTTGATAAGCTTCCCGGCGAAGAACAGGATAAAGTGATCATCCATGAACTTATGCATATTCCTCAAAATTTCGGCGGAGGGTTCAGACATCACGATCACGTGAATAATAAGAATGTCGAAAGGATGTATAGAAACTATAAATCTCTCACCGCTACCTGCTAACCGTTCCTTAGCAGTTTCGGGTGCCGGGTGCAGGGTGGCGGGGGGAGATCACCAGTCTAAAAATTCTAAGCCCTAAATTCTAAATCCAAAACAAATCCTAAATTCCAAATTCTAATGAAAAAATATTTATCTGTTTTGAAATTAGAGCTTAGAGCTTGTTTAGAATTTAGTGCTTCGGTCTTAGGATTTATTTATAAAACGGGGCAACGGGCGAACGGGCGGACTGAGCCATTTTTATCATTCGAACTACCCCCTTATTGCAAATATCTATAGCTGAGTTATAATCATTTCAACGTAAAAAAGGAGGAGGATATGAAGATAGGAAAACTGCTTTTGGCTGGCGTAGCGGTAACTATTTTTAATGCGATAGCAGGGATGGTGACCTGTGCCGGGATTTTTAACTGGGTCTATAAACTCGAACCGACTAATGTGTGGAAACCGATGGATTCCGCGCCGGGCGCCGGGTTCTTTATCGGCAGTCTGGTAATAAGTATTATATTAGCTTTGGTGTACGCGTTGATCCGTAAAGGACTACCCGGGAAAAATAAACTGACCAAAGGGTTCGTGTTTGGATTATGCGTATGGGCGGTCGGGATCCTGCCGGGAATGTTCGCTACGTACTCGTTTATGACGGTCGCTCCTACAGTTGTTCTGTACTGGACGATCATGGGGTTGATACAGACTCCTCTGGAAGGGATGATCATCGCGGCGATATATGGTGAATAGTCCATGGTCTACAGTCTCTGGTCTATGGACTATATACTAACGATTATCTTATGAAATCATTATTTGTACTCATTTTGATGTGTGGGGTTATGTGCGGCGCGGCCGCGGCGGCGGAATTAGAGACCCATTTCGTCGATCTGGACGGTGACGGAGGAACTGAAACCATTACCGTCCATCAGGTGTACGGTACGTTCACCGATGCGCCGCCGTATGCGAAAGAGGGGATCGTTACCGTATATGATCCCGATACGGAAAAAGCACACACATTTTCTATGGCCGAACATATGGGAAAAGTCGAGTTTGTAAGTCTTAATAAAGATGCTGCCCATCAAATTGTGGCTTGGTCGCAAAGCGGAATGCATTATACGAATCTTGCTGTTTACGGTTATAAAGACGATGAATTGTATAAAATATTTGAGACCGGAAGTGGATGCGGTATAGAGACAGATTTTCAATCAAATCCGCCTACGATAAAAATCGGTGTGCCGAAGTTTGATGAAGAAGGTTGGTCGTATGCCGATGAACCGGCTTGGGAAATATATACCTGGAACGGAAAAACGTTTGTGAATGAATAAACTGAAAAACATATTATTGATTATAGGGTGGGTAGTTGTTGCGACGGCGAATAGTTATGCGGTGATTGACGAGGCGCTGCCGATCATAGAAGATCAGTCGCTTATTACCAGTGAAGAGTTGAAAGAACATGCCGTTATGTATAACGTTATTCCTAAAGAGACGGATGAAGTTTATCTCCATGAGCAGATCGAGAAAGGGAATTCGGTTATCGTGTGGATTCTGATGAGCCACGAACAGAAAGTTCTTATGATCGATCAACTTAAAAAAATGTCTAAAGAAAAAGGCGGCGTGACGATAAACTACCCGTCCGGTTTTTATGTGAACGGAATAAACGGGGTGCTTTATAACAGCATCCGCGGTGACGAAGTTTTCAGTGATGCCAAGAAAGGGGTAGGTGTGATCTTTGAAAACATCGCCCTTCAGGAAGGTGATTATGATGATGGCAGTGGCCAGAGTAAAATCGAGATTTTAAAAAAACATTTAGGAGAAGAAATGTTTGAATTATATAAAGTCTGGTTTCCGGAACGATATAAAGCGTTAGTTGATAGTCAATAGACGATGGTCAGTAGTCGATGGTCGGTGGTCAGTAGTCCATAGTCCATAGTCAAGGGACCAGAGACCAGAGACCAGAGAGAGACTGTAACCCACCGTTATCTGTTTTCCTATGTTATAATATCCCCTGATATGGCACACCTTAAGTCACACGTACTACCGGCCCAGGGCAGTATCCGCGAGATGGTCGCGATATCGTTACCGATGGTCGTCTCGCACGCCTGTTATACGGTCATGACGTTTACTGACCGGATCTTTTTGTCCCGGTTAGGGCCGGAAGTGATGAGCGCGGCGATGGCCGGAGGGCTTACCGCGTTTATGATGATGACCTTTTTTGTCGGATTGACCGGATACGCGACCGCGCTTGTCGCGCAATATCTCGGTGCCGGGTATAAACAGAAATGCGCCGTTACGATCACGCAATCGTTGATCATTGCCGTGATCGCCTGGCCGGTGATCGTGTGGTGCCGGCCGCTGGCATATAGATTGTTCGATATGGTAGGGATCAATCCGGTACAACTTATCCATCAGAAAATATATTTCGATATTCTGGTTGCCGCGGTGATCGTCGGGCTCCTGCGGCATGTGTTCAGTTCGTTTTTTTCCGGTATCGGGAAAACGAAAATCGTGATGATCTCTTCGTTCGTCGCGATGGTCGTCAATATTGTGGCCAACTATATCCTGATTTTCGGGAAACTGGGGGTCCCCGCGTTAGGGATCAGGGGCGCGGCCTACGGTACAGTGATCGGTCTGTTCTGCGGATGTATAGTGCTGGTCGGTACGTATTTTAATTCTTCAAACCGTAAAGAATACGGGATCACCGGATCGTTTCGGTTCGACCGGAACGTGATGGGAACGCTGGTGCGGTTCGGGTATCCGGCGGGGGTAGAGATGTTCCTTAACCTGGTCGCGTTCGATGTGATGGTCATGATATTCCATTCGGTAAGTCTGATCGCCGCGACCGCGTCGACGATAATGTTCAATTGGGATATGGTCTCGTTCGTGCCGTTGTTGGGAGTGGAGATCGGTACGACCAGTCTGGTCGGAAGATATATGGGCGCGTCATCACCGGATACCGCGCATCGCGCGGCGATGTCGGGATTTAAAATGGGATGTGTTTATTCTGCGGTCGTGTTTATCTTTTTTGTGGGGTTCCCCGGATTGTTGGTCGACGTGTTCCAACCGGCCGGGGCCGATCCGGTATTCCTTGCCGCGCGGTCAACGGCGATATTCATGATCCGGTTAGCGTCCGTGTACGTCCTGGTCGAATCGATGTTTGTCGTGTTTACCGGCGCGTTACGCGGTGCCGGGGATACGTTCTGGGCGATGTGCCTTTCGGTTACGTTACATTGGATACTTGTCCCGGCGCAGTTTGTCATGTTAAAAGTATACCGGTTACCGCTGGAAACCGGATGGAGCGTATTGGTCGCGATCTTTCTTTTTTTCTCGGTATTTGTGTATTTCCGGTACCGGAGCGGGCATTGGCGTACCATAAAAGTCGTCGAAGAACCGGTCTCGGTCATAGAGACGGCGATTGACGGCGAATATTAAATAGTCGATGGTTGATAGTCCATAGTCGATAGTCCATAGTCGATAGTCGATAGTCAGTAGTCAAGAGACCATAGACCGTAGACCATAGACCAGAGACCGTAGACCAGAGACCAGAGACCAGAGACCATAGACCAGAGACTGTAGACTAAACGCGGGTGCCGCTGTGGCCGGTCGCCCCGGCTATGGCCGGTTTACTTTTCCCTTGACGGGTTTCCTTACAGATACTACAATTCAATAATACGTCCATAATCCTAAGGTATTCATTCATGACCCAATCCGTTTCAACCAGAACGCACGCAGCAACCTGATACAGGTTGCTTTTTTTTATGTTTTCCTGCTTAATTTTTAAACAAAATTTTCTTATTTGTCAGGCATATCATCAGAACAATTACCGGGGATACATAGCGCGGACAAAATTCATTTAAAGAAACCGCTGTAATCAAAATCAAAGGAGACCTATGCCCAGAAGAAACGATATCCATAAGGTATTGATCATCGGGTCCGGCCCGATCGTGATCGGCCAGGCCTGTGAATTCGATTATTCCGGTACTCAGGCCTGTAAAGCGTTACGGGAAGAAGGGTATGAGATCGTGCTGGTCAATTCCAATCCGGCGACGATCATGACCGATCCGGTGATGGCCGACCGTACCTATATCGAACCGCTCACTCCCGAAAGCCTGGAGAAGATCATCGCGAAAGAAAAACCGGACGCGTTACTGCCGAATCTGGGCGGACAGACCGGCCTTAACCTTTCTTCGACATTATATAAGCACGGGGTGTTGGAAAAATATAAGGTGAAGATCATCGGGGTCCAGGCTGACGCGATCGAACGGGGTGAAGACCGTCTCGCGTTTAAAGAGACGATGCGTACACTGGGGATCGCGTTACCGCAATCGGAAATAGCCCATTCGGTCGAAGAGGCTGAAACGGTTGCCGAACAATTGAAATATCCGGTCGTGATCCGGCCGGCATATACCATGGGCGGGACCGGAGGGGGGATCGCGTATAATCGTGAAGAACTTGCCGTGATCGTGACGCGGGGACTCGCGGCAAGCCTTATCCATCAGGTATTGATCGAAGAGTCGGTGCTGGGGTGGGAAGAACTTGAACTGGAAGTCGTACGTGACGAGAAAAATCAGAAGATCACCGTATGTTTTATCGAGAATGTCGATGCGATGGGCGTCCATACCGGCGACAGTTTTTGTGTCGCGCCGATGTTGACGGTCCCGGAGAAACTGCAGAAATTGATGCAGGAGTATTCTTATAAGATCGTGGACGCGATCGGTGTGGTCGGCGGTACGAACATCCAGTTCGCCCATAATCTCGTAGACGACCGGTTAGTCGTCATCGAGATCAATCCGCGTACGTCACGGTCGTCGGCGCTCGCGTCAAAGGCGACGGGATTCCCGATCGCCCGGATTTCTACCAAACTTGCCGCGGGGCTTACTATGGATGAGATCCCGTATTGGAAAGAGGGGACGCTGGAGAAATACTCGCCGAGCGGGGAATATGTGGTAGTGAAATTCGCCCGGTGGGCGTTTGAAAAATTTCCTCAGGCGAAAGATATCCTCGGTACTCAGATGAAAGCGGTGGGTGAGGTGATGAGTATCGGTAAAACGTTTAAAGAAGGGCTGCAAAAAGCGATCCGGTCGCTGGAGATCTCCCGGTACGGGTTAGGGTTTGCCAGGAGTTTCGCGTCATTGAGCCTTGATGAATTGCGTAGCCGGTTGACGTTTCCTTCCAGCGAACGGGTATTTTTGATGTATGAAGCGTTACGGAAAGGGATGACGATAGAAGAACTGTATCAGCTCACGTATATCGGCCGATGGTTTATCGGCCAGATGAAAGAGCTGGTCGATTTTGAAGAGGAATTCCTGAAATATCCCTGGAACAAATTGCCGGATGAACTCCTGGTCAAAGCGAAACAATGGGGGGTCGGCGATACATATCTCGCCCGATTGTATAAAGTCAAAGAATCGCAGGTGCGCAGCCGGCGGGTGAAGTTGATGGGGAACGCCCGATATGAGGCCGTGCCGGTCAGCGGAGTGGAAAACGCGGCATACTATTATTCTACGTATAGCCCGGGAGAAGACCAGGTCCCGGTATCGGACCATAAAAAGATCATGATCCTCGGCGGCGGGCCGAACCGTATCGGCCAGGGGATCGAATTCGATTATACCTGTGTTCACGCGGCGTTCGCGTTACGCGATGAAGGGTATGAAACGATCATGGTCAACTGTAACCCCGAGACGGTTTCGACCGATTACGATACGTCCGATAAACTCTATTTCGAACCGCTTACCGTAGAAGATGTGCTGGCGATTTATGAAAAAGAAAAACCGCAAGGGGTCATCGTCCAGTTCGGCGGGCAGACTCCTTTGAATATCGCCCAGGAGTTGGAAAAAAACGGGGTATACATTTTGGGAACGAGCCCGGAAAGCATCGCGTTTGCCGAAGACCGGCAATTGTTTCGCCTTAAAATGGAAAAGATGGGGATCGTCCAGACCGAAGGCGGTACGGCCCGGTCGTTAAAAGAAGCGGTCCAGATCGCCGGCCGGATCGGGTATCCGTTAATGGTGCGTCCTTCGTTCGTGCTCGGCGGAAGAGGGATGGAGATCATTTTTGACGAATCGATGCTGAAAAAATATGTCGAAGAGGCGATCGAGTTGAGTCCGGAACATCCGATGCTGGTCGACCGGTTTTTAGAAAACGCGATCGAAGCCGAAGTCGACGCGCTTTCCGACGGTGAAGATATCTATCTGGCGGCAGTGATGGAACATATCGAACATGCCGGGATCCATTCGGGCGATTCGGCCTGCCGGGTCCCTCCGCGGAACATCACGCCGCAACAGCTGGAAACAATAAAAGAATACGCGATCAAGATCGCCCGGGAACTGAAGGTCGTCGGATTGATGAACATCCAGTTCGCGATCTGTGAAGGGAAAGTGTATGTTCTGGAAGCGAACCCGCGGGCGTCGCGTACGGTGCCTTATGTATCGAAAGTGACGGGAATCCCTATCGCCCGGATCGCGACGTTACTGATGATGGGCAAAAAACTGAAAAGTTTTCCCGAATTGATCGAGAAAAAGATCCCTTTTGTCGGAGTGAAAGAGGCGGTATTTCCGTTCTCCATGTTCCCTGAGGTCGATCCGGTGCTCGGGCCGGAAATGCGCGCGACCGGCGAGGTGATGGGGATTGATAAGAGTTTTGGCGTGGCATTTTATAAAGCGCAGGAAGCGGCCGGGACCCGGCTTCCCCGGGAAGGGAATGTGCTGGTGACGGTAAGCGATAAAGATAAACCGGAATTGCTTCCGGTCGCGTGGCGGTTAAAAGAGCTGGGATTCCATGTGTACGCGACCGAAAATACCTGCCGGTTTTTGCAGGAACACGGTGTGGAGACCGAGCCGATCAAAAAGATCCACGAAGGCCGGCCCAATATCGTCGATGTCATTAAAAATAAACAGATCAATCTGGTCATCAATACGCCTATCGGCAGGGAAGGGAAATATGACGACAGTTATATCCGGATGATGGCTATCCAGCATAAAGTCCCTTATATCACGACTATGGCCGCGGCCCGCGCTACGGTAGACGGGATCGAAGCGAGTATGCGCGGCGACAGCGAGCCGGTATCGTTACAGGAATACCATAAATGGTTAAGCAAAGGGGAGATCGCCACTTCCGTTGGTTCATAACAAAGGAGGAAACCCATGACCATGACGAAAGAGATCACCGTAAAGGATCTGAACGTAGTACAGTTCGTAGAAGAAAAAGTAAAGGAAATCTCCCGGACCGTAGGCGACGGCCTGGCAATTAACGCGTTGTCGGGAGGAGTAGATTCTTCGGCAGTGACGATGCTGGGGCACCGGGCGTTGGGCGACAGGCTTCACACGTATTTTATCGATAACGGGATCATGCGGGAAGGTGAACCGGAACGGATTGTCGCGATTTTCAAAAAGATGGGGGTGAATGTAGAGATCATCGACGCTCAGGATGAGTTTTTTTCAGCGTTAAAAGGAGTCACCGATCCGGAAGAAAAAAGAGAAGCGATCACCCAGACTTTTTATAAAAAAGTATTCGGCCGTCTGGTAAAGTCAAGCGGCGCACAATATCTTTTGCAGGGGACTATCCTTACCGATATCGATGAAACTATCGCCGGGATCAAACGGCAACATAACGTGTTTGAACAGTTGGGGATCGACCCTCAAGCCGCGTTCGGGTACAAGATCATCGAACCGCTGGTCCAGTTACGTAAAGATGGAGTGAGAAAAGTAGCGCAAGGGGTAGGGTTACCGGAAGAGATATATCATCGGATGCCGTTTCCCGGCCCGGCGCTTTCGGCCCGGGTGATCGGTGAAGCGACGCGGGAGAGAATCGCTACTGTACGCGCGGCAACCGTGATCGTGGAAGAAGAACTTGCCGGATGCGGCGCGTTTCAGTATATGGCGATTTTGCATCAGGACCGCGTGACAGGTATGCGTGATAATAAACGTGATTTTGGGTTGCAGATAGAGATACGCTGTTGGGATAGTGTCGATGCCCGTCAGGCGCACCCTACCCGTCTGCCGTATGAGACGCTGGAAACATTGGCGCAACGGATACTGAAAGCTGTTCCCGGGGTAGTGAGCGTCACGTACAATATCGCCACTAAACCGCCGTCAACGATCGAAGCGATATGATGGGTACGTCGATAGTCGATAGTTGATGGTCGATAGTCAGTAGTCAATAGACCATAGACCGTAGACCATAGACCGTAGACCGTAGACCATAGACCGTAGACCAGAGACTGTAGATGGTGGATACGTAGGTTGTCATCTGGTTCATTTGATTTGCCAATATCCTCTCACACGATATAATATTTCCGTGAAAAGGGAAAATAATGTGTACATAATAGCCGGCCCCAACGGGTCGGGGAAGACGACGTTTGCTAAGGAATTTCTGCCAAATTATGCTCATTGCCCTCATTTTGTGAATGCTGATCTTATTGCCCAAGGATTATCTCCATTTTCGCCCCAACAAGTAGCAATCAAAGCCGGGAAACTTGTTTTGGACCAGATTAAAGAGATGGTGAAGAGGAAGATCGATTTCGGTTTTGAGACGACGCTTGCCGGTAAAACTTACCTAAGGCATTTTCAGAATTTAAAAGAAGAAGGATATCAATTGCATCTTTTCTTTTTATGGCTCCCTGATCCCCAATTAGCTGTGGCCCGTATTAAAAATAGGGTCGCGGAAGGCGGCCATGATGTCCCTGTTGTCGATATAAAAAGACGTTTCGGTAGAAGTATCCATAACTTTTTTCACGTGTATATTAAAATGTCAGATTCCTGGATCTTATTTGATAATTCGGGGATTAAACCAAAAGTGATCGCAAAAATGGAACACAACAAAATATGCAAGAAAGATATGCCTTTGTTGAAGAAAATAATAAACAAGACTGGAGTGGAAATATGAAAAAACGTATGAGCCTTCATGATAAAGCAGAGGTTGCTTTAAAAAAAGCAGTGAAAAAAGTTGTTGAACGGCACAAAAAAAACGGACGATTGATTTCTGTCTGGCAAGATGGGAAAGTGCGGAAAATCGCTGCTTGATACCTATCTATCTCACCGTTACCCTATCCTTGAACGGGTCTTAACGGGATCACCTTAATAAGCCTCTGGTCGATAGTCAGTAGTCAGGTGAACCTGTTTGCCCGTTATCCCGTTGAATAGTGAATAGCGTTTAGCGGATAGCGGTTAGAGAGAAAACGGGATGCGTGATTAGTCGATAGAGTATAGTCGATGGTCGATAGTCCATGGACTGTAGACTGTACAGATTTTCTTATCTGCGATCATCTGCGTATGCCAACGGGACAACGCGGAACGCCCCAGAAATAAATTTGACAAAAAACCGGGAATGTTGTACACTATAAATGGTAGTGGGAATCATTCCTAATAAGGAGGCATATGCCGGATAACTTTACAAAAAGAGCGGGCTGGTGTCAGGGCCGATTTAAAGGGTATGGTTACCGGCTTACCCTGTCCCGCCAGGCTATTTTGGCGGTGTTAAGCAGGACCGGGGAACATTTAAGCGCCGAAGAGATATACCATAGAGTCCATAAAATCCATCCTTCCAGCGGGATGTCTACCGTATACCGTACCTTAGAGCTGCTGGTCCAGTTGCAGATGGTCCATAAGTTTGATTTTGGCGACGGACGGGCCAGATATGAGTTGCAAAGGAGTAAAGAGGATAAAGAAGACCATCACCATCACCTGGTATGCCTTCGTTGCCAGAGGGTCATTAATTATACCGATTTTATCGACGATGAAGTGGAGTTGTTAAAGAGAACGGAAAAAGGTCTTGCGAAGAAATATAATTTTAAAATCATGAAACATATCTTACAGTTTTACGGGCTATGCGAACAGTGTAAAGACAGGGAATAATTTTTTTTATTTATTAATGAGAATGAGTCCCATTTACAATAAGAAAGGAGGTGAGTAAGATGCCAGGTGGTGATAGAACAGGTCCTTTAGGAGCAGGTCCGATGACCGGACGCGGCGCGGGTTATTGCGCAGGGTTTCCGGTGCCGGGCTCCATGAATCCGGTCGGCGGCCGCGGCGGCGGATATGGCCGTGGATTCGGTAGGGGCCGGGGCTGGGGCCGGGGATTCGGCCGCGGGTTCGGCTGGCGCTGGGCGTCTCCCTACGGGTATGGCGTTCCTTACGCCAATCCGTATGCGAGATCGACTGTATCCGCGCAGGATGAAGCAAAAGCGTTGAAAGAGGAAGCTCGGGCGATGCAGGAAGAGATAGCCGCGATCAATCAGCGTATAAAAGATTTGGAAGCGAATGCGGCGTCGCAAGACAATGAGTAACGGGAAGAGATAGGCGGGAATAGAGCGGCCGGATACAATCGAAAAACGATGTGAAGGTGAAGTTTTTATTCCCGCCTGTTTCACAATAATATTTTTCAATCTTCCAACGTTCGTCGGGAGATTTAAGGAGGTGTGGTTTTGAAAATAGCGATTTCAGCTGACGGTAATCTGGTATCGGCCCATTTCGGCCGATGTCCTTCGTTTACGATTGTCGATGTCGAGGGAGATTCGATCGTGAGTAAAGAGGTCATCGATAACCCGGGACATCACCCCGGCTTTTTGCCGATGTTTTTAAAAGGGAAAGGCGTAAGAGCTATTATTGCCGGAGGAATGGGACAGAGAGCTCAGATGTTGTTCGAAGAAAGCGGTATCGAAACAATAATGGGGATCGAAGGAAACATAGATGAGGTGATTGATCAAGTCATGGCCGGGACTCTTCACGGCGGAGAGAGCCTTTGCCGGCCGGGGGCGGGAAAAGGTTACGGTGTGGAAAAGACAGAATGCGATCATCCCGATGAAAAACATCATCAACACGAATAGGAGGTTTCTGTATGAGCAAAATATGTATTACGTCTCGGGGTGAAGACCTTCAGTCCGAGGTCGACCCGCGGTTCGGACGGTGCGCGTATTTTATTATCGCCGACACCGAATCCGGTGAATGCGAAGCGGTACGTAATCCCAATATCGACAGTAGCGGCGGGGCGGGTATCCAGTCCGGTCAGCTTATCGCCGAAAAAGGCGTCAAATCCGTGTTGACCGGAAATGTCGGGCCGAACGCTTATCAAACTCTCAACGCGGCGGGGGTTTCTATCATTACCGGCGTGTCCGGCAAAGTGCGTGAGGTAATCGAAAAATACAAAAACGGAAAATTCCAGTCAACGGACGGGCCCAGCGTCGATTCGCATTTCGGTATGGGGAAATAATTTGTCCGGGATACTAAGGTTTCGTTGAGAAAATTATTCGAGAGTGCCGGGCCGTTCCCGGCATTGTTTTCTTTTAAAAATCAGGAGGTGCGAAATGCCAAGAGGCGATGGTACAGGTCCCTCCGGCCAAGGGCCGGGCACAGGGAGAGGATTCGGTAAAGGGCAGGGAAATGGTTCTGGCGGTATGGGAGGAGGATTTTCCGGAAGAGGCCCCGGCGGCCATTGTGTATGTCCGGCGTGCGGCGCCAATGTCGCCCATCAACCGGGAACTCCCTGCGTATCGGTCAGTTGCCCCAAATGCGGCACGAAGATGACCAGGGGGTAGTTTGGGATACATGGTAGAAAATCATAAAAAATATCGCGAACGGATAGAGCTGTATAAGCGTTTCGGGTACGACGTCGAAAGAGAACGGGAGTTTATTCTGGATAAATCTTGTCCTTTATACGGCGATATTCTGGAAGTAGGCACCGGTAAAGGGTACTTTACCCTCGCGTTGGCCAAAGAAGGGTACCGTTTTACCAGTGTCGATATCTCCGCAGAAGAACAGAAGTTCGCCCGATTGAATATTGAATATTACGGCCTGGGAGAAAAAGTAAATTTTCAAATAGCCGATGCCGAGCATCTGCCGTTTCAGGACCGTCAGTTTGACATCGTCTTTTGCGTGAATATGTTTCATCATCTGGAAGATCCTTTCCCGGCGGGGGATGAGCTGGCGCGCGTTACCTCGTTCGAAGGGAAGGTCGTTTTAAGTGATTTTAACCGTGAGGGGTTGAAACTGGTGGATGAGATCCATCGAAGCGAAGGAAGACGCCATCCGGCCAGCCGGTTTGATTTAAACCATACCGCCGCGTATTTGGCCGGTAAAGGGTTCCGGTTGGAAAAATACGCGACTAAGTTTCAGGATTTAATAATCGCTTTTCATCCGATTATATAAGTCAACAGAAAGCATACTTATGATTATTTCCATTGCCAGCGGCAAAGGGGGAACAGGGAAGACGACCGTCGCGACTAATCTCGCTTTGTCGGTCCCTCACGCCCGGATCCTGGACTGTGATGTGGAGGAGCCTAATGCTCACATTTTCCTGAAGCCGGAGATAAAAGAGAAGGTCCCTGTTTTTATCCCGGTGCCAAAGATCGATAAGGAGAGGTGTAACGGGTGCGGCCGCTGTAAAGAGGTGTGCGTGTATAACGCGTTAGCGGTATTAAAAAATGACGTGCTGGTTTTTTCGGAACTGTGCCATGGTTGCGGCGCGTGCGCTTATTTTTGCCCGCAGAAAGCGATAACAGAAGTGAATAAAGAGATCGGCGTTATCGAAACAGGAAACAGCCGTACCTCATGGGGTGGGGATTTAGAGTTTATCCACGGCAAGCTGAATATCGGTCAGGCGATGTCGCCTCCTCTTATCAGGGCGGTAAAGAAATATATCGATCCCGCCGGGGTAAACATTATCGACGCGCCTCCGGGTACTTCCTGTCCGGTGATCGAATCCGTTAAAGGAAGCGATTTCTGTATTTTAGTTACTGAACCTACTCCCTTCGGGCTGAATGATTTGATTTTGGCGGTAGAAGTGTTACGAAAATTAACCATACCGTTTGGGGTGGTGATCAACCGTTCCGATTTGGGTGACAGGAAAACGGACGATTACTGCCGGAAGGAAAATATCGCGGTATTGATGCGTATACCGTTTGAAAAGGAGATCGCAGCGGCATATTCGCGCGGGATGACGATAGTAGAGGTTTTGCCTCATTATCGGGAGCGGTTCCAGGCAATGTTTGAGATGATTAGGGATGGGAAGAAAAAATGAGTGTGAAACAGATCGTCGTCATCAGCGGCAAAGGCGGTACGGGTAAGACGGTAATCACAGCAAGTTTTGCCGCGTTAGCCGAAAATAAAGTCATGGCGGATTGTGATGTGGACGCCGCCGACCTGCATCTTTTGCTTGATCCGCGGATAGAGGAAAGGCATGATTTTAAAAGCGGCGTCACCGCGGTCATTCATAAAGATAAATGCACTCAATGCGGTTTATGTAGGACATTATGCCGTTTCGACGCGATCGGCGATGATCTTACTATCGATCCGGTTTCCTGCGAAGGATGCGCTTTCTGCAGTTTCGCCTGCCCGAGTAAAGCGATAGAGATGAAAGAAAATACCGCCGGGGAGTGGTTCAGTTCTCAAACCCGGTTCGGCCCGATGATCCACGCCAAGCTTGGAATAGCTCAGGAGAATTCGGGGAAATTGGTTTCTCTCGTAAGGAAGAAAGCAAAAGAAAAAGCCGAACATATCGGAGCTGATTGGGTTATCATTGATGGTTCCCCGGGGATAGGCTGTCCGGTAATAGCTTCTTTGTCCGGAGTAGATTGCGCTCTGGTCGTGACTGAACCAACGTTATCCGGTTTGCATGATGCTTCGCGGGTTATCGATATGGCCCGGCATTTTCAAATACCGGTTTTTTTAGTAGTAAATAAATATGATTTAAATATCGAGATGACCGGGAAAATAGAGGAATATTGCCGTAAGGAAAAAGTGCCCTTTATCGGTAAGATAGGATTCGATAAGACTGTAGTGGAAGCGATGGTACGGGGAAAAACAGTAATAGAATATTCCGACGGAGAGATCACTCAGCGAATGGAAGACATTTGGTCGAGACTGCAAAAGGAGGTATCGTATGGAAAAGGTTAATTGGAAATTGTCGGGTAAGTTGGGGTCCCATTGGATCAAAGTTAAATTTTACCAGGAGGAGCCGGAAGATAAAGATGCAAAGAGATTAAAAGACGTAAAATTTTGCCAGGCGACAAAATTAGCCGTCATCCATCCGGTTATTTTAGATAAAACCAGTATCAATTGCGCCGGAGCTCATTGCGCTTTTGGCTGGAGTGATTCATCAGAGGCGTTCCTTAAGAACTGTCGTGAGAAAAATAATATGCCGCTCGGTACTCTTCAGTCGATATTATCCCGGGCCGATTATTTCAAGAAATCGGTAGCATATATCGGACTGAATACCGCGGGTATTCCCGATCTCGTTTTATCTTATGTGTCTCCCGAACAGGCGATGGCCATAGTGAAAATATATCAGCTTCATACGGGAAAAAATCTGGA
Source organism: Candidatus Omnitrophota bacterium (assembly GCA_016935525.1). Classification (GTDB taxonomy): domain Bacteria; phylum Omnitrophota; class Gorgyraeia; order Duberdicusellales; family 4484-171; genus JAFGQU01. The sequence goes on along the minus strand of JAFGQU010000021.1, from coordinate 13,789 downwards.
TACTTCTCTATGCTCGATGATGTCGATTTGCGGAAGCGTGGCGGTAAGAGCCCATCTTACAAAAGAGATAACTTTTTCTTTCGGTTGTGAGGAATCCCGCAGATCGGCGAGCCTGGGAAAAGAGAACCTGGCGGTAGGTATCCCGCAGATATTATTTGGATTGTTTGTGGACGGTCAATAAGCATATCAAAAACGCTTACCGGGAAAAACGGAAAATGAGGCGGCGCAGAATATGTAAGTGGTTTGATGTCTGTCCTCTGAAAACGTTCTATGAGCGAGGTATCAAAGGGAAGAAGAAGGAACGTATCATCCCGACAACATGATGCCCGACGGTACGGTCGAGGAACGATTGCGATGAAAGGGAAACCATATAGATATATTTACGGACCGGTACCTTCCTGGCGATTGGGTAGTTCTTTGGGGATAGATCCGCTTTCCCAGGATCGGAAAATATGCACCTTTGATTGTGTATATTGCCAGATCGGTAATATCGAGTCGTTTACCGATGAGCGGAATGAGTTTGTGAAGATCAGCGATATCGTGGAAGAACTTGATCGCCTGCCGCTTTTAAAAATAGATTATATAACGTTTTCCGGGACCGGTGAGCCTACCCTGGCGAAAAATCTGGGGCAGATGATAAGGGCGTTGAAGAAGATCCGGAACGAAAAAATAGCAGTTTTGACAAATTCGTCGTTGATGGACAGAGAAGATGTCCAGGAAGATCTATCGGCGGCAGATTTTGTTGCCGCCAAATTAGACGCGGCGACAGAAGATGTTTTTGAGCCGGTGAATAAGCCGATGAGTACGATCAAACTCGACAGGATCATTGAGGCGATAAAAAAATTTCGGACTCGTTATCCGGGGAAATTGGCGCTGCAGATCATGTGTATAGAAGAAAATAGGAGACAGGCGGAAGAAATTGCGGCAATCGCCCGGGAAATAAAGCCCGATGAGGTCCAACTCAATACTCCCTTAAGGCCATGCCGGGTCAGGTCTCTTTCGAGAGAGGAAATGGACAGAATAAAAGGGTATTTTTCAGGAATCAATGTCATATCAGTGTATGAATCCGAAAAAAAGAAGGTCAAACCGGTCAGTGACGAGGCGACTTTAAGGAGACGCGGGAAAGTAGGATGAAGACATATTTAGACTGTATACCCTGTTTTTTTCGTCAGGCACTTGAGTCGGCGCGGATGAGCGGAGCGGACGAAAAAAAACAGAAGCAAATAGTAGATGCGGTGGCGAAGTCTATCTTGAAGATATCTCCTGAGTTTTGTCCTCCGGAGATGGCCAGGATTATCCATCGGGAACTGGGAAAGGTAACGAAAATCAAAGATCCTTACGCTCAAATAAAAAAGAAAAGTAACCGGCTGGCGCTGGGGATATATGGAAAATTAAAGAAGAGAATGGATAGGTCGCGCGATAAGCTGTTAGTGGCGGTTGAACTGGCTATTGCCGGCAATATCATCGATTACGGAGTAAAGAATTCGTTGAACGTTGACGCCGAATTGGCGCGGATCATCGACGAGGAGAGCAGAGCGATCAGGAAAGAACGCAAAGCGATATTCGATTACGTCCGGTTTAAACGGCATTTAGGCCGGGCCCGGACCATCCTTTATCTGGCGGATAACGCGGGAGAAACGGTATTCGACCGGATTCTGATCGAAGAAATAAAAAGAGAGGATGAATCAAAAGAGATCATTTACGCGGTGAAGGAAAAACCGGCGATTAACGACGCGTTAAAAGAAGACGCGATTACCTGCGGTATTGATAAAATTGCGACCGTTATTTCCAGCGGCGCGGACGCCCCCGGGACGGTCCTCCCTTTATGCAGTAAAAAGTTCCTGAAAATATTCCGGTCGGCGGATATGGTCATCAGCAAGGGGCAGGGTAATTTCGAGGCTTTATCAGGAACCTCCCGCCTGGTCTTTTTTATGTTCATGGCCAAGTGCGCCGTGATTGCCGATGAGGTGGGGTGTGATATCGGCGATATTATTTTACTTTCCCATAACGGAAGGTGAATGTATGAAGATATTTTTTGTGATGGTCTCCATGAATGTGCTGGCTTTGTTGGCAGTTTCGTTTTTAATCCCTCCGCTTCCGGTCTGGCTGGGAGGAATAATCGGGATATTTGTGTTTCTCGGGGTAGGAACGTTAGTGGCGACATTTATAGATTAGGAATCCGGGAGCCCAAATGGATTTTTTAGAAATAAAAAAGTATCCTCAGAAAATATTACGGCAGAAATGCGAGCCGATAAAGGAAATGACCGATCACTACAGGAAACTTTTCCGTCTCATGCTTGCCACTATGGATGAGTATCAAGGTATCGGTTTAGCGGCTCCTCAGGTAGGTATCAATCAAATGTTAATCGTCGCTCATATCGGAAATGAGTACTTGGAGCTGGCGAATCCCGAAGTTATTGAAGCCGGCGGCCGCGATATCAAAGAAGAAGGGTGTTTAAGCATTCCCGACATGATGGTTGATGTGAACAGAGCTTATGAAGTAATGGTAAGAGGAATAAATGACAAGGGGGAAACCGTAGAGATGAGAGCGGAAGGCCTTTGGGCCAGAGTGTTGCAGCATGAAATCGACCATCTCCACGGCAGGTTGATTATAGATCACATGAAGTTTTTTTCCCGGATGAAGTTTAAGATGAAAAGGAGATTGTGTTCACATGCCTACGTACGAGTATAAATGTGAAACCTGCGGGTATAGATTTGAGCAATTTCAGAGCATGAGCGATGAACCGTTGAAGGAATGTCCTCAATGCGGTAAGCCGGTCAGGAGAGTCATCAGCGCGGGGGCAGGGATAATTATGAAGGGAAGTAAGAGTTTTTATCTTTCCGATGAGAGGAAAAACAATCTTTCTTCGGGGCGGACCTGTTGCGGGAACACTGAACGTTGCGATAGGCCGCCTTGTTCCGATGACGGGATCTGCAAGAGGTGACATACGCACTGATAATCACACTCGACGGGGATACGGAAATCCGAATCGGGAGATTAGGAAAAGTGTGTTTTAAAAAAGGCGTATATTTCTATATCGGCTCAGCCAAGAAAAATCTCGCCGCAAGGGTTGCCCGACATTGTTCTCTCAAGAAGAAGGTATTTTGGCACATTGATTATTTGCTCGCGTCAAGGCGCGCTGCAGTGAAGATGGTATTGGTGCGCGATAAGGATGAAGAATGTCAAACGGCGCGGTTTCTTTATCGGAATGGAGGTGGGTTTGTGCATCAGTTCGGGAGTTCTGATTGCCGGTGCCCCTCTCATTTATTTTTTCTCAAGGATGTTCGTGGTAAAAAGTTTGCGCGATTGTTAGCGCAAAGGGGGTTCCGATATGCGGATAAAGGTACTGTTCAATAAAGAGGCTGAAAACAGCAATCTGCGTATCGGCTGGGGTGTTTCTTTCCTTGTCGATCAGAGGATTCTGTTCGACACCGGAAAGGACGGTGCCTGGCTTATGGAGAATATGGGAACGTTAAGAGTGGAAGTCGACAAGATCGAGGCGGTCGTCATCTCCCATGATCACTGGGACCATACCGGAGGTCTATGGAATTTGTTAAAAAAGAAAAAAGGTTTGAAGGTCTATTCATGCCCGGGATTTAGTGAAGGATTCAAGGAAAACGTCGAGAAAGGAAGAGGGGTGCTCCAGGAGACAAATACGTTTATGCGAGTGGCACAGGATATTTATGCCACCGGAGAGATCGCCGGGGAGTATCAAGGTGGATACATGCCCGAGCAAGCTCTCGCGGTTAAGACGGAGAAAGGCATATCGATTATCACCGGTTGCGCCCACCCCGGCATCGTTACGATGGTTGAAAAGGTAAGGGGTAAGTTTAAGGATGATCATATTTATTCGGTAATAGGAGGTTTCCATCTTCTGGACCAGGATAGGCGCACAGTGGAAATGATCGCCGACACATTTAGGAAAATGGACATAGAAAAGGCCGGCCCGACGCATTGCAGTGGGGAAGCAGCGGAAGATATATTTAAAAAGATATACGGATCCGATTTTATCGAGCTCAAAGTAGGCCAAAGTCTGGATATATAAAGGAGATTTCGTATGCCGTTTGGATTGGGAAGAGGCAAAGGGAGAAAAGGCGGTTGGGGGTGGGGGAAAGGTTCTGGCGGCCAGCGTGGAGCAGGGGGGCCAGGATGGGGGAGGGTGCCGGAAACCTGTATTTGTCCCCAATGCGGTATGATTATTCCTCACCAGCGTGGTATTCCCTGTTTTCAGACAAAATGTCCCCGTTGTGGTTCGCCTATGATGCGACAATTTTTTCATGAAGAATAAGGGGGATATGGACAGTGAGAAAGATAAGATTATTCGGCTGAAACAGGGGCAGAGAATAGCTTTTCTCGCCGCTTTCGCAACGCTGTTTATAGCCCTTACCAAGGCTTTTGTGGGTTATTTTTTTGACGCAAAAGTCCTCGTGGCGGACGCTTTTCATTCCGGTGCCGACCTTCTGGCGATTTTTGCCTCCGGCTTCGGGCTGTGGTTAGCCGCTAAGAAAAAAACCAAAAGATTTCCTTACGGTCTGTATAAAGCGGAGACATTGATCACTTTTATCATCGGGGCCTTAATCGTATGGGCCGCCGGGGAGATCTTTAAGGACGGCTACCGTAAGTTTTTCCATATTGCTTCCGTCGGAGCTTTTCCCTTTCTGCCGGTCGGGGTGAGCGTAATGTCAATAATCGCGGCGTATTTCATAGCGAAAAAGGAAAAGGCGGCCGGTGAAGCTTTGGGGTCGCAATCTCTCCTCGCGAACGCGAATGAATCTTTTCTGGATATTTTGATCTCAGCAGTCGTTCTGGCGGGTATCCTGTTGGCATACGCGAGAATCCCTTACGTTGAAGGCGCTATTATTATTCTCATCTCATTACTCATTGTTAAACTGGGACTGGAAAACGTTTGGAACTCTTTATTGATTTTAATGGACGCTAATCTGGATTCCGAATTACAATCGGAAATTGAGGGGAATGTAAACGAGATCTACGGAGTGAAAGGCGGATGCGCGGTCAAATTGCGCCGCTCAGGTCCCTTTAAGATGGTAGAATGTACAATTAAAACATCGCCTACGCTCCTGGTGTATAAGGCGCATGAATTGGCAGATAAGGCCGAAGATTTTATTACGAAAAATTACAAAGACGTAGAATCGGTTTTCATACAGATAGAGCCGTCCCAGAAAAAATCCCTTTCCGCCATCATCCCGATCAAGGATATGAATGGATTAGATTCAAAAGTCCATGGGCATTTCGGACGGGCTCCTTACTATGTTATTGTGACCCTCAACGATGAGAGCGAGGAAATAGAGGACTTCTACTATAATGAATTTCTCGCGGAAAAGAAGCATATAGGAGTGAAAGTAATAAAAACCGTTATACGGTATCGGATAGATTTACTGTTTACACCTAAAATCGGAGAAATCTCTTTTCACATACTTAAAGATAACTTCGTGGATATCTATAGAGCTGAGGAAAATATGACGGTACGGGATATTGTCGAGAGATATCGTAACGGCCGCGTGAGCCTCCTGACGGCACCGACCCATCCGGTAGAAGAATCTCAGACAGGCGGTAAGCAATAAATGTATAAACAAATTCATCAAGAACTAAAAAATCACGTTCCTTTCACTATTTTCGGATCGCTTTCCGGTATTCTTGTTATGGTTGTTTTTCAAAAGGTGCCGTCCACTATTGCTTACAACATATTTTATACTCTCCATCCGATACATGTTGTTTTAAGCGCTTTTGTCACCGCGTCGATGTACGAGCTTCACCGGTGTGGACGTATAAGCGGGAAGTGTCTGAGGGGTAAGTGCAACTTCTGGAGCCTCATCGTTATAGGATATATAGGATCCGTAGGTATCGCGACGATAAGTGATTCCATCATACCGTACGTTGGAGAAATTTTGCTTCGTATGCCAAACCGTGGCATTCATATCGGGTTTATCGAAAAGTGGTGGCTGGTGAATCCGTTGGCGCTTGCAGGAGTGGCGATAGCTTATTTGAGCCCGAGGACAAAGTTTCCCCACGCCGGACATGTCTTGTTAAGCACCTGGGCGTCACTTTTTCATATTATGATGTCCATAGGGGAGGGATCCTTCAATATGCTTGTATATGCTGCGGTTTTTTTATTTCTTTTCCTCGCGGTATGGCTGCCTTGCTGCGTGAGCGATATTGTGTTTCCATTATTGTTTGTAAAAAACAAATAAATAAAGGAGGGGTGAAGAATGGAGGTAAGAATAAATGATGCAAATTTCAAACAGGAGGTATTAGATTCGAATGTGGCGGTTTTGGTGGATTTCTGGGCCGAATGGTGCGCGCCGTGCCGCATGGTTGCTCCGGTAGTCGAAGAAATCGCTGAGGAATACGAAGGAAGATTGAAAGTTTGTAAATTAAATGTGGATGAAGCGCCTCAAACCGCATCCCGCTATGGGATCATGAGTATACCTACCCTTATGATTTTTAAAAACGGTGAAGTGGTCGATAAAAGTGTAGGGGTGTGTTTTAAGGCGGAATTGGAAGGTTGGATCCAACCAGAGATTTAAAATGGCAGATTTTAAAAAGATTGATGAGGCAAGGAAGATATTAGGATTAGGTGAATACGCCACCCTTAAAGAAATAAATGAAGCTTATCACAAGCTTGCCGTAAAGTATCATCCGGATACATGTAAGGATGACGACAAAAAAGGATGCGAAGAAATATTTAAAAAGATCACCCATGCCAAGGACGTATTGTCCGCCTACTGCGGAGGATATCGGTATTCGTTTAAAGAGAAAGACGTGAAACGGAGTTTACTGGATGGCGAGTTCTATGTGCACCTGAAGAGATTTTACGACGGTTGGTGGGGGGATTTAGATTTATGAGCGGTATATTCGATAAGTATTATAAACAATACGACGCCTGGTACGACCGGAACACATTCTCGTATTTATCCGAACTGGAAGCGGTCAAAAATTTTTTACCGCGAAAAGGCAAAGGATTGGAAATCGGCGTGGGTACGGGCCGATTCGCCCACGCGTTAGGTATTCAATACGGAATCGATCCTTCAAAAGAGATGCTCAAGATCGCTGCGTGGCGCGGTGTCCATGTGCAGCAGGCTGCGGGAGAGGATATCCCTTTTCCGGAAGATACCTTTGATTATGTGGCGATCATCATTAGCTTATGTTTTGTACACGATCCTTTGAAGGTATTAAAGGAGTCGTACAGAGTCCTCAAGCAAAATGGCCGGATAATTCTTGGGATAGTGGATAAAAACAGTTTCTTAGGAAAATTCTATCAAAAAAAGAAGAGCATTTTTTATAAAGACGCTCATTTTTTCAGCGTGGAAGAAATATCGAAATTGTTGGCGATCACGGAATTCCCGAAAGTCGACTATTCTCAGACATTATTTGATCTGCCTTCGGAAATGACTGCGGTCCAGAAGCCCCGTAAGGGATATGGGCAAGGCGGATTTGTGGTAATTTCGGCGCGTAAGAGAGAGGGTAACGTAACGAAAGGAGAACCATGAAGGTAGTTATTATCGGCGGGGTTGCCGCCGGACCAAAAGCCGGGTCACGAATACATCGTCTTTGTCATGAGGCGGAGGTTACGCTGATCGAAAAAGGGGAGTTCCTTTCTTATGCCGGATGCGGGCTGCCGTATTATATTTCCGGTGAGGTAAAAGAACAGAAAGAACTGATGTGTACGCCGATCGGAGTGGTCCGGGATCCGGTCTTTTTCCGGCAGGTAAAAAATGTCCGGGTGTTTAACCGGACCGAAGCGTTGCGTATCGACCGGCAGCGCAAGAAGGTCGAGGTGAAAGACCTTGAGTCGGGTAAACTTCATGACGTCCCTTACGATAAACTCGTGATCGCGACCGGTTCCCGTCCGATGATCCCGCCGATAGAGGGAGTGAACCTGAAGAACGTATTTACGCTTCAGAAGATCGAAGATTCCGAGGATATCAAGAACGCGCTTGCCGAAAATAAGGCTAAAGATGTGGTCATTGTCGGCGGCGGCCTGATCGGTATCGAGATGACCGAAGCTCTGATCAAAAAAGGCTGCCGGGTTACGGTGATCGAACGGTTACCGCATATCCTGCCGATGCTTGATGAAGAGATGGTTTGTCAGGTGGAACAGTACCTTGAATCGAAAGGGGTCAAAGTAAAGATTTCGACCGCGGTTACCGCTTTTTTGGGAAAAGAGAGGGTCACGGCGGTGAAGACCGAACATGAAGAGATCCCGTGTGATTTTGTCATCCTTGCCGCGGGAGTGACTCCCCAGGTGCGTCTGGCGAAAGAGGCCGGCCTTGAAATCGGAGTGACCGGCGGAATAAAGGTAGATGAACGAATGCAGACGGGCGATCCCGATGTGTATGCCGCCGGTGATTGCTGTCAGATGTATAACCTCATTACCCGGAAACCGTGTTATGTGCCGCTGGGATCGACAGCGAATAAACAGGCCCGCGTGGCCGCGAACGTGATCTGCGGTTTGAACGATTCGTTCCCGGGAGTGATCGCCTCGACGGTATGTAAAATATTCGATTTCAACGTCGCCCGGACCGGATTGAGTGAAGTCCAGGCGCGTCAAGAAGGGTTTGATGTGGTGACGGTGTTGAGCCCGGCTCCCGATAAAGCCCACTTTTATCCTACGGCGCAACTGATCATATTGAAACTTGTCGTCGATAAAAAGACCAGACGGCTTTTAGGAGCGCAGGCAGTAGGCCGGGGAGTCGTGGATAGACGTATCGATATCGCCGCGACCGCGATTACCGCGAACATGACCGTAGACGATATTTCTCATCTCGATCTTACGTATGCTCCTCCTTATTCTCCGGCGATGGATAATCTTATTACGGCTTGCGATATCGCCCGTAACAAGCTTGACGGGTTGTTTGAATCTATTACCATTAAAGAAGTCAAAGAAAAAGTCGATCGGGGCGAACATTTTTTCTTTCTCGATGTGCGCAGCCCGCAGGAATATAATGAAGTGCGTTTGGAGAATACTACGTTAATCCCTTTAGGAAAGTTACGCGCCCGGATCGCCGAGATACCAAAAGAGAAAGAGATCATCACCTTTTGTAAAATATCATTACGAGGATATGAAGCCGCAAGGATATTGCAGGCTTCCGGATATAAGAATGTGAAAGTGATGGATGGCGGGATCGCCGTATGGCCGTATGAAAAAATAGTGAACCATTCGTGATCCACGGCGAACGGGGAGGATGATCGTATCTCCTATTGTGTCTAATCCCTATCTGCTTTCCGTTGCCTTGTCCATTCTGCCCGATGTTCAAAAGGGCCTGCCTGTTAAATACAGTTTAATTTTATTAAGAAAATGTTAAATTTTACTTTACAAAAGGCTTTCGTAAAGATATAGTAGAGGCAGGAGGATAAAATAATGAAGACCGTAGGTAAAAAAATAAAAAGAATACGTGAAGATTACGGGTTTACGTTACGGCAGTTAGCCGCCGATATGGGGGTAAGCGCAAGTCTCTTGTCGCAAATCGAGACCGGAAAAGCCTCTCCGTCTTTGTCTACGCTGAAAGGGATCGCCGATTGTTTGGGCGTGACGATCGCCCGCCTGATCGATGAACCGCAGAAACAGAAAGATGTGTTTGTCATGAAAGAGAAACAACGTAAATCTTCGAAAAAAGAAGCGGAAGGGATGACTATCCATATGCTTACCTCACCCGATATCAATAAACAAATGGAACCGTTACTTTTCAAGCTTGAGAAAAAAGCGTCGTCCGGAGAGAAACCGTATCAACACTTCGGCCAGGAATTTGTGTTAGTGTTAAAAGGCGCGCTTGAACTGGTGTTGGATGAGACAGAATATGTCCTGCGTAAAGGGGATAGTATTTATTTTAATTCGAGTATACCTCATTCCTTTAAAAACCTGCATGAAGGCGTAACCGAAGCGTTGTGGGTCGATACGCCGCCGACGTTCTGAAGAAAAGTCGCAAAGTCACAGAGTCACACGTCACACGTATTCGGTTTCACGTGTGACGTGTGTCGTGCAACGTGTGACTGCCTGCGTAGCAGGCATACGTGTGTCTATGTGACGTGTGTCATGTGACGATTTTTTCTGCCTTAAAGGTAGAAAAAATCCTTATCTTCCTTTATAATAGTGAGAAATGATGATGAGGAAACGGGCGGTATGTCTTAATTGTATCGACGGGCGGATACAGCTACCGGCGATCAGCTGGATCAAAGAGAATTATGAGATAGAATTCGTCGATATGATCACCGAACCCGGTATGAACGGGATATTAGCCGATAAAGGTGTTTCAATCGAGGATATTTGCGGAAAGATCAAGCTTTCGATTGAACGGAATAACGCGGCAATGATCTTTGTCGTCGGGCATCACGATTGTAAAGGGAATCCGGTGACCGAACCGCTCCATAAAGAACAGATCTTTTTAGGCGTTGAACGTCTTAAAAAAGAGTTTCCGGGTTTACCGGTAATAGGCCTTTGGATCAACCGGGATTGGCAGGGGCAACAAATCACGTAACGCGGAACGCGATGGGAAGACAGTCGATCCGTCTCTGGTCCATAGTCTCTGGTCTCTAGTCTATAGTAGATAGTCTTTTAAAACTAGATGCTGAAGACGAACGATCAGCGACGTTGTTCGACAGGAAAGCGAACCGAATGATTACTATCCGTAAAGAGTTGTTTGAAGATATCGATGCGATACGGCAGATAAACGAAGAGGCGTTCGGCCAGTCGTTAGAAGCCGATATTGTCGATGCCTTGCGTGTAGATTGCGTTGAGTTTTTATCGTTCGTCGCCGAAGTCGACGGGAAAGTCGTCGGATATATCCTGTTTACCCCGGTACTGATCGAAACCGATGGGGAAGGAATCGAAGGCGCGGGCCTTGCGCCGATGGCGGTATTGCCCGAGTACCAACGACAGGGTGTCGGGTCGATGTTGGTGGAAGAAGGATTGAGATTCTTGCAAGAAACCGGTTGTCCGTTTGTCGTGGTATTAGGACATGCTCACTATTATCCCCGGTTCGGGTTCGAACCGGCGAGCCGCTACGATATCCGGAGTGAATGGGCAGTACCGGATGATTCGTTTATGATCATGATATTCGATGAATCGCAATTTTCAGGTATATCCGGAGTCGCCCGGTACCGGCCGGAATTTAGTGAGTAGCGGTAAGAGGTTAAACTAAAGTAGAAAATTAGCAATGGTCAATTAGCAATTACCATTTAGCAATGAAAATGTGAAAAAGGGAATCCCTCCATTGATAATTGTTAAATGCTAATTTTGTATTGATTATTTGTATCGGATGTGTGACTATATGATTTGTTCGGTCAACGGGATAATTCGAACCGGGACATACGGGTTGGCCTGGACAAACGTTATAGCTTTATTGCAAATTTATCGAGCAGCGTTATAATAAAATACAGTCTAAAAAACAGTTAACCAGAAGAGGAGATATGAAGTTTTTTTTATTAATGATGACAATAATTTTCGGATCTATCGGGCCGGTTCAATCCCAAACAACGCTTGAATTAGAAGAATATCAAGGGTTCAGCATTATATATTCTGAGGTGGATAGAAATCTACCGGAACAAATATTAATAAGTGTCCTGGACAATAACCTTTTCTATAATGTTCAGGAATTATCCGATGGCCCGGATCCTAAGAATTGGGAGCCTCAGGTTTTACAGCCATGGCAGTTGAGAAAATATAAATACTGGGCTGATCAATATAATCTATGCGATATCATCCCGCCGGAACCGATAGACAATCTCGAGATAGATATATCCGTTTTCTATTCTCTTCTTATACAATATGATGCCGAAGATAAATGTACGATAACCTGGAATGATCAAAGCGTATGGGGCCGACGCACGGACGAGCGGAATGTCGAAAAGGCTGTTCGGGAACTGAAGTCTCTTACGAAAACATTTGCGAAGTGATTGTATTATAAGGAAAAGTATATGTCTGTAGTTCCAAAGATATTGGTGGGATTGGGAATCGTACTGATATCGGTCACCGGGATCATCCATGTGATCGACGCACCGGATGCGTTAGAAGAGGCAGCCTATAAAGGCTGGCTTTTTTATGCCAACGGTGTTGGTTCTTTGATCGCGGCGATCGGGATCCTCTGCGGGAAGAGGTGGGGATGGAATCTGGGGCTAGTCATCACGGCCCTCACCATCGTCGGGTATATCTTAAGCCGTACGGTAGGATTACCGTATATCCCGGCTGAACCGGATGAATGGCTGGAACCGTTAGGAATTATCTCGTTAGTCGCCGAAGGATTGTTTGTATCCCTTTTTTTCAAAATAACCGCGCTGCATAAGAAGGTTTCCTGAATCGGTTTATATTTTTGGTTGTGATATAAGGATTTAAGGTATACAATAACTATCCATGTGTATGGATTATCAAAAAGGAGGGGATATGAGAAAGTGGATACTCGGTTCGCTTCTGTTTTTTTTCGGATGTACTACGCCGACGGCATATCATCAGAAAGTGACCGTCCAGAAAGATGCTGACGGTAAGATCGTCAGTAAAGTCATCGAAGAAGAAATCACCCAGCCGTATCTTAAAAAAGAGGTCCAGGACTTCAAGTATCTCGAACAGTAATCGATATTGTCGGTGAGGAAAATATATCCCCATCTCTCTTAAAGATGGGGATTTTCTTTTTTAGCTCCACTAAAACCGCTTCTTACACCTCCAATAAAATAAGCGAAAAAATGCCATAATTCTCCTTCCTGAAACCGTTTTCAAAAAAACAAAATTCTGCTCATAGAAAAAATCCTTTCTTTTCCGTACCCGTTCGCTGCAACCGTTTTCAGAAAAGATAGAAAAAAACCCTTGTCAGTAAGGTTTTCTTAAAGAGGATATGCTACCTTTTAATTGTGGGAAGTAGTAAGTAGTAACTATGAATCAAAAAGTAGAAAGTAATAAGTGATGAGTAGAGATCCGGCCGACAATCATCCCAATATCAATAATAGAAGATTCCGTAGAAACAAAAGGGAAGGTATGAAATTAACCAAAAAACAACGGTTAACTAAGGGGTTACTTTTTGTAGGGGAGGTCGCCGAACTCGCGCAAGTGCTGCCTTCGCATATCGCGTTTTATACGCGGGAAGGGTTACTCAAGGTCTGTGCTTGTACACGAGGCGGGTATAACCTTTATAAACGGGATATTACCCTTCATAAACTGTCTTTAATCCAGGATTTTCAGAATAAAGGTTTGTCTTTAGACGAAATAAAGGTGAAATTCAATAACGGACTAAAATCCCAAAAGGAGGATCATAATGAAGATGCAAATGATTTATAAGAGAATAGGCAGTATAACGATTATTTTGTTGTTGTTGTGCGGAAGCCTTTTAGGGCTTACTCCGGCGGTATGGTCGGCGACCAGTGATGCCGATTTTACGCTTGATGACGGCGTGGGTGATTCCCCCCAGATATTCCTGCGCGATCAGGGCAATGAAGACTTGACCATACAGAAGCTGGATGCTGGTGATGCGGAAATCATCAATACCGAAGGCGCGTTAAACTTGAAGTTTTCCGCGGACATCGATGATTATATCCAATTCTTAACCGTTGCCAATGCCCCCTACATATATTGGTTATTGAATGGATATACCAATTATCCGGGGTTACGGATCGATCCGGGGACCGGGAAATTGCAGTATCGTGACGAAGACGCTGCCGGTTGGATCAATTTTGATGATTTAGGCGGTGCCGGCGGGGTCGCTAATCTAGATGAAGCCTATGACGGCGGCGGAGCCGGGGCCGGACGTACAGTCACGGTCGATCAGAATGCGGTCCAATTTACCGGAT